>DATMMO010000144.1:0-18365 GCA_035569695.1 Acidimicrobiales bacterium
GCTCCTGTGGTATGTGAAGAACGCGGTGCTGTTCGGCACCACGACCACCAGTAGCTGGCTGGGAATGAACGTGGCGCGCCTGGTGCTGTACAAGGCTCCCCCGTCGGTGGTGGCCAAGCTCGAGCACCAGGGGACCCTGACCCCCCTGGCCCGCGTGCCCGCGTTCGGAGGACCGAGAACCTACGTGCCGAGATTCGTCCGACCCACGCCCAGCTCGGTTGCGGCCCTGGGCCGGCTGTACAAGAAGGACGGCGCCACCAACTTCAACAACCCGATCTACATCTCGGTGTCGAGTCAGTACCTGCGCGACGACATCGCCTACATCATGGCCCGGCCGTCCGACTACGTCGGGGACGTGAACAGGGCCGTCCAGGTGTGGCTGGTTCCCAGCGACCAGAACTTCACCGCCTCGCTGAACTGGCCTCATGTGCGCGGCTACAGCAACGTCTATGACAAGGCGATCGAGTGGCAGCCGGTCGTGGATCCCGGCCCGGCCAACGTCGTTTTCGCCAAGACCCCGAGCCCGCTGTCATGGCTCTCCCTCCAGGCCATCGCCGTCTACGCGCTCACCCTCATCGGGGCCCCGATCCTCCTGTGGCGGCGTCGTCGAGCCGATCGTGCCTTCGCCGGCACGGTTGCCGTCCTGTGGTGGACCACGGTCTATGCCTTCGGGGCCACCTCGCTCGTCGAGATCGGCGAGAACGAGCGGTTCCGGTTCGAGCTGGGACCGGTCCCCCTGGTGCTGGCCACGGTGGTGGCCACCGCCGTGGTACGGGCCTGGTGGAGCCGTCGGATGGCGAGGCGGGTGCCGGACCTGGCCCCGTGCTCGGTCAGCGAAACCCCTCGTCGCGCCGCGGTGCCCTCGACACCCTGACGGGCCCGGCCCGGGGTGATCAGCTCCCTGGCGCGGCGGCCCGGGCCGTGAGCCCGAGCTGAGCCACCGTGGGGAGCACGAAGGGCTGGAGCCATTCACCGCCTGGCTTCGAGATATGGATGCCGTCGGGCCAACGGACCGCGGTCCCGTCCACCACCACTTGGAACTTCCCCTTGGGGTCGAGGATCTTGTTTAGGTCGACGACGGCCACCGTTTGGCTGTTGCTCCTCGCCACCCGGTTGATGATGGCGTTGAACTCCGTGACCCGCACCGGGTCGTTCTCCGGGAATGGCGTCCCGTTGGCCGCTTCCTGCTGCGGGGCGATGTCGGGCATGGTGAACAGCACCACCTTGGCTCCATGGGCCGAGAAGTCCTTGACCGCCAGGTTGATCTCGTCGTAGAGGTGGTTGTCCCAGCCGGTCTGGCCGATGTGCACGACGTGGCCGTTCTCGAGGTGGTCGGTGATGTCCCAACGGCCGATGAGCAGGCCCACCACGTCGGGTTTGGACTGGGCGACATACCGTGGCCACAGGGTCCTCCAGTGGCGACAGTCGGACACAGGGTCGTAGACGACGCCCCCGACGATGGCCTTCAGATTGTCGATGTCACAGCCCAGCGTCTCGCGGTTGATAACCCGGACACCGAAACGGGAGACGCTCTTGACCTTCAGCCCCACCCCCAGGGTGTCGGCCAGGGAGTCGCCGACCAGCATGAACCGGACGGGGTGGGCGCCGTACGCTCCCACCGCCACCAACGCCTGGCGCTCGGAGGAGGCAATGGCCGTGTTCACGTGCACCGTCGCCGTGGCCGGGACGATGGTGCCCACGACCACCACGGCCACCGTCCCCACCATCAGCGCTGCGGAGGGCCCGACAGCCTTCAGGGAGCGCCAGAACACCCCGTACATGACCGGGCGCTCCACCAGGTAGTAGCTGGCTGCCGCCAGTGCGAACGTCGTGGCGAACCGGACGATCAGAAGCGAGATGCCGGTCAGGCCGGTCCGGGCCTCGTCAAGGTAGATGAACACCGGGTAGTGCCACAGGTATCCGCCGTAGGAGATGGTGCCGAGCCACACCAGGACACGGAGCGACAGGAACCGGGCGATCATCCCGCTGGGCACGCACACCGCGGCGATGATGATGGCCGCGGCCGACAACGCCGACAACATGAAGCCGCCCCGGTAGTCGAATGCCGCCGTGCCCGGCAAGGAATAGGTGAGCGTGAGGGTGCCGGCGAACCCGGCCAGGCCGAGGAGGATCAACAGCCGACGGAGGGAGGGTGAGCTGGCCGCCGGGGCCATGCCCTCGTTTCCCCGGCGCATCTGGATGATGGTCATGGAACAGGCCAGCACCGAGCCGACCAGGATGGACTGGGCATGGGTGTCGGTCCCGAAGTACAGCCGGGTGATGTTGGCAGTCGGGCTGTAGAGGAAGGCCATCTCCAGGGCTGAGCCCACCGCTCCGGCCACCGACAGCACCAGCAACACCCGCACACCCCGGGCGAAGACCCGGGAGAAATGCATGACGGCGAAGGCCACCAACGGCCACACCAGGTAGAACTGCTCCTCCACGGCGAGGGACCAGGTGTGGGTCAGCGGGTACACCGCACCGGTGGCGACGAAATAGTTCCCGCTGGATGCGATCTGCCACCAGTTGGAGAAGTAGAACAGCGC
Organism: Acidimicrobiales bacterium; assembly: GCA_035569695.1. Lineage (GTDB taxonomy): Bacteria > Actinomycetota > Acidimicrobiia > Acidimicrobiales > RAAP-2 > DASXMT01. Next base: position 2,547 of record DATMMO010000144.1, read on the forward strand.
CGAAAGCGAGCTCATACGCAGATCGGGGTAGAGGCCGGTGGGCTCGGCCAGCCGGACCACCAGGGCCACCACCACCAGCACGATCAACAGCGCGGGCAGCAGACGTCGGGCTCGCCGCAGCCAGAAGGCCGAGAGCTTGATGCGTCCCCGCTTCCGGTACTCGCTCAACAGCAGCCCGGTGATCAGGTAGCCGGACAGGACGTAGAAGATGTCGAGGCTGAAGTAGCCACCTTGTAGCCATCCCAGGCCGAAGTGGTAGCCCATGATGATCAAGAGGGCGAACGCCCGGAGCCCGTCGAGTGCGTTGATGCGATCCTTGCCCGTGGCCGAAGGCCGGGCACGGTGTGCCGGTTGGTTGGGTTGGTTCATGTCGCGGGGCTCGCTGGGGCCTCGGCGGCGTCATCAAACAGGGACTTGGGCACGGTGGCGGCGGCCCGAACCGAGCGGGTGGCCGAGCTCATCCGATCATCCGCCCTTCACCGCGTTGGACGAGGCGACCGTCGAGCCGGACGAACCGGACGTCGCGATGATCGAAGGCCACAGCCTGGGGGCCACCCAGTCATAGAAGGCATTGGCCACGGCCTCGCTGGAGTTGTTGACGAAGGGATTGCCCTTGGCATAGGCCGGTGTGTGCACGCCGTCGGGTGTCCGTACCTGCACGCCGTTGAGGTACTCGGTGAAGGTCCCGTGAGGGGAGAGCACCTGCCCCAAGTCGATGATGCTCACGCGACCGGGGAACTCGCGGGCCACCTGGGCGATCAAGCGATTGTAGATCGTCCGGCGCACCGGCGAGTCCTCGGGAAATGGTGGCTCGTGGAAGGCGGCACCGCCGGCCATGGCCGGCATGGTGGTGAAGTCGAAGTGCGCCCCATGGGCGGTGCCGATCGCCACCACCTTGCGCATCTCGGACAGCTCGGAGCGCTGGAACGACGGTTCCTCGATGTCGGTCCACCGGTCGTCGATGAGGATGTCCTGAGCCTCCCAGTTGCCGGCCACGAACAAGACAACGTCTCCCGGTGCCGTGCCGGCGACCGCCTGGGCGTCGAGGGCCGGCCACCGCTGGTTGGCCGGGGTGGCCGAGTTGCAGGCGGGAAACATGTTGAGCCCGGGGGTGGGAGGATTGTTGGACGCGTTGGTGCCGACGGCCAGACCGCATCCGAAGAGGCCGCCGTTGACCACGGTGGTGCCGGCGGGGGCGGTGGCGGCCAGCGCGTAGCCGAGGGTCAGCGCCGTGCTGTCGCCCAGCACCACCACTGACGGAGGCGTGCGTCCGTGCGCCTCGAACCGGACGACAGGGACCGCCGCGGTGGCCGGGACCACCGTGCCGGCCACTACGACCACCACCGCGGCCGCCATGGCGGCCAGGGAGGGCCCGACCGCCTTGATCGACCGCCAGAACGTGCCGTACATGATCGGGCGCTCTACCAGGTAGTAGCTAGCTGCCGCTAGGGCGAACGTCGTAGCGAAGCGGAGGGCCAGCAGCCACATGCCAGTCAGACCGGTCTCCTCGGAGTCGACGAAGACGAAGACCGGGTAGTGCCACAGGTAGAGGCCGTAGGAGACGCTTCCGATCCACACCAGCAGGCGCAGCGACAGGAACCGGGCGATGGGCCTGCCCGGCGCGCAGACGGCGGCCAGGATGATGGCCGCGGCCGACAGGGCCGACAAGAAGAAGCCGCCTCGGTAGTCGAAGGGTGCGGTCCCGTCGATGGAGTAGGCCAACGCCAGGGTGCCGGCGAAACCGGCCGCCCCGACGACGAACAGGAGGCGGACGATCGTCGGGGACTGCGCGGCGGGTGCCATGCCCTCTTGGCCCCGGCGCATCTGGATGATGGTCAGGGAGCAGGCCAACACCGAGCCGACCAGGATGGACTGAGCATGGGTGTCGGTCCCGAAGTACAGCCGGGTGGTGTTGACCGTGGGGTTGTAGAGGAGGGCCATCTCCAGCGCTGAGCCCACCGCTCCGACCACGGACAGGACGAGCAGCACCCGGAGGCCCCGGGCGAAGACCCGGGAGACGTGCATGACGGCGATCACCACCAACGGCCACACCAGGTAGAACTGCTCCTCGACGGCGAGGGACCAGGTGTGGGTGAGCGGGGAGGCGGGTGACGTGGCCACGAAGTAGCTGCCGCTGGACACGATCTGCCACCAGTTGGAGAAGTAGAACAGCGCCGACAGCGAGCTCATCCGGAAGTCGGGATACAGCCCGGGGGGCGACACGAACCGCACCAGCACGGTCACCACCACCAGCACGATGACCAGGGCGGGAAGCAGGCGCCGGGCCCGGCGCAGCCAGAAGGCCGAGAGCCCGATGCGGCCCCGCTTCCGGTACTCGCTCAAGAGGAGCCCGGTGATCAGGAAGCCGGACAGGACGTAGAAGACGTCGACGCCGATGAAGCCGCCCGGCAGCCAGCTCACCTGGAAGTGGAAGCCCATGATGATCAACACGGCCACCGCCCGGAGCCCGTCCAATGCGCTGATCCGACCCGAACCGGTGGCCGAGGGCCGCGCCGCCAGGGCCACGGCATCGTGTTCTGTCGTCGGGGTCGTCATGGCGCGTCGCCGATCACCTGATGCTCGCCTGGGTGCCGGTCAACGGGGCCTCGGCGAGGAGGAGAGGACGCAGTCGGCCGAGCGTTCGATGGAGGCCGGCGTGGCCGCGGCGGGGCCGGCTGAGCATGCCTGGAGGTTGACTGCGGAGGGGAGCACGGTCGGACCCGCGTGCTGGACACCAGTCCACACCCAGGCCCCGGCCTGACGAATCGGTCGCTGTCCGATGGCCGCCGTCATCAGGACGGCGATGGACCGGACCTGATGGACGCGTTCGTACACCGGGAGCCCGCCTTGGTCCGGGACCACCACCGTGGTCACCCCCCAACCGTCCAACGCCTCGCGCACGGCGGCTATCTCTTTGGGCGTGATGGGCTCGGGACCGCCGTTGTCGACCGAGATGTTGCCCAGGTAGACCTGTCCGGCCCGCTCTCTGCCGGCCCGCGCCGTCATGGCGTTGGGTCCTCCGCCCCCGACCATGGCGTAAGGCATCCGGTCCACCGCCTGCCAGGTCATCGCACTCTGGTACAAGGCGAACGGCACCGGAAAGGCCAGGACGACCTGCCCGCGGTCGAGATGGGGGGCCACGGTGCGGAACCAGGTCGGGAGGACCACGGGTCGGACCGTGAGCGGCAGATAGTCCGAGTAGTACGCGGCGATAGGCACGAGGGCCACTGCCGCCACCAGCCCCCCGGCCAGGGCGCCGACGAGGCTGGGTTTCGACCGTACCGCCGCTTGGGTCCCGACCCTGGGTCGCGCTGTCCGTGCTGTACGTCGCGGGCTGGCCCCGGCGTAGACATGGTCGAGGATGATGCCGAGCATCACCGCGGCGGCCAGATAGGTGACGACCAGGAACCGGGACGGGATGAGGTTGTCCATCATCGGGAGATGCACGAAGAGGCGCCAAAGCGTCCAGTAGTTCTGATGCAGGGCCATGGACAGGAGTACCGAGACCGCGCCGACCAGTCCGAACAGCCACAGGCGGCGGTCGCGGCGCCAGAGGACGACCCCGACGACCAGCACCGCCACCAGTGCGATCCCGAAGTACTGGCCGGACAGCAGTGGGGCCTGGTATCCACCGAAGCGAAGATCCAACGCCGTGGCCAACGGATCCGGCGACTGGGGCAGGAGGTAGCCCTTGAGCCCGTTGCCGCCGTAGCTGATCACCGAGTGCAGCCCCCAGATCGGTCCGCTCAAGTGGGCCGGCCCGGCGAACGCGAACCAGACCGGGTAGGCGAGCAGGACGATCGAAGTAATCGCCGCCGCGCCCAGAGCCACGACGGCGTACCCGACCCTCGGGCGCAACAGGTCAGGATGGGCGAGACCATACAGAAGCACGAGGACGACGCCGGTGCCCAGCGTGATGGCCACGATGGCCAGGATCTCCGACCCGATGAGGAACTGCACGGTTACCAGCAGTCCGATGACGAGACCGATCACCACCGGTCGCCCCCGCTGTCGAACCAGGGCCTCGTCCAGCCCGGCGACCAACAATGGCGGTATGAAGGCCATCCCGAGCATCAGATGGGCATCGGTCAGGGCCAAGAGGACGAACGGCGAGAACCCGTAGAGCAGGCCGCCGACGAATGCGGCCGGGGCCCAGGACACCCACCGACGGAGGAGGATGTACATGGCCAGCGCGGACAGGAACGGGCTCAGGGTCAGGGCCACGTTGAGGGTGGCGACCGGACCGAAGAGCCACGTCACCGGGGCCAGTACCACCCCGATGCCCACTTCGGCCGTGTTGGACAGCAGGTTGACGCCGCTCGGGTGGAACAGGGCCGTCGAATAGAGCGGGTTCAGCCCGTGCGACATGGCGTAGGCGGGCCATTCCAGGAACCAGGTGAACAACGACGAGTCACCGCAGCCGCAGGTCGTGGTGGACGTGGGATGGCCGGTCCACACGTGCCACCAGACCAGCACGGCCAGGCCGAGGTAGATGCCTCCGCTGATCACGGCCGGTCGCAGCCCGTGCCGGGCCCGTCGGCCGCCACCCCCCTCGTCGGGTTCGGTCGGTCTACCGTCCGACCCGACCGGCGTCGGCTCGTCGAGGACCGACCCGACGCGGGACCGATCGATAGTCGCCATCGACCCCCCGCGCCGGTGCACGCCCCCAGTAACGCTGTTCACCGGAGCGCACCCACAGCCTCGATCACTCTGACCCCATTACCCCATGTGGTTCCACTGATATCGGTCGCGCTCGTCACATCCGAGTGCGAATGTTACGGGCTGGTCGGTCAGGGGTCCATCCCCGTCCGGGGCGCGGCCCGGTCGTCGACCGGGGGGCCTAGGCACCGTGACCTGGTCATTCGACCGCGATCGACGCCTCACGGCGGGGCGGATCCGTACGTTCCCGCTGCTCAGGCCCCGCCGCCCCGTCAGTCTCCACGGCGCTCTTCGGTCGCCGTGGCGCCACGAAGGAGACCCCGCTGGCTACCACGGCCCAGACGGCGATGATCCACCAGCCCATCATCGCCGGGAACTCGGTGACCCGATGCACCGTGGACAGGAGCCAGGGTGCCAGCGTGCCCGTCCCGGTGACGAAGGCACCGGCCACAGCCAGGACTCCCGATGTAAGCCCGGCCCAGGCCCACCAATCGTTGCCCGCCCCGCTCGCCCGCCGCACCCGCGAAAGCATCAGGCCGCCCACGACGGCCAAGGGGATCGCCAGGACCAGGACGTGAAGATAGGGAGTCATTCCGTGGTACGAGCCGCTCACCCGGCCGGCCCAGCGGCTCATCGGCGTCGACTCCACTGTCGCCCCTCGGGCATGGTCGATGCGCATCAGCAGGGGCCACGAGGCCACCACGGCGAGCTCGGCCGCTCCCAGCGCCACCGGCTGCCACCACTGGCGCTGGCGGCCCTGGCGCAGCAGGGCCAGGAGGGACCGGAGGGCGACGATGGCGATGAGGAGGACTGCGGTGGCCACACCCTCGTCCTTGGACAGCCCGGCCACCAGCACCAAGATCAGTGCCGTTCCCTGCTGGGCCCGGCCGGTTTCCATCTGCAGCCCGTAGACGACAGCGCCGACCGCGGCCAACGACCAGATGGGATCGGCATAGCCGTTGGTCATGAACGGTTCGGTGATCCCAAAGGCCACGAAGACGACCAACACGGCGGCCACCACGCCGACCACCATGGGGAGCATGCTCTGCGCCGCGCTCGTGGACCTCGAGCCATCGGAGCCGGCGCCGTCGGAGCCCGAGAGGCGGACGGCGAATCTGCGTCCCAGCTCGACCAGGGCGAACGCCGCCACCGCCAACGCGCAGGTGTTGAGGAGGGCGATGATTACCACGCCCAGACGGTCCGTGTGGTTACCGGTCACGCTCCAGCCGACGGCGGTGGCCGCGCTCACCAGCGGCGGGTAGGGAGTCTGGATGAGGACGAGGTCGGGGATGCGCAAGTTGACCAACAATTGGTGATGACTCTCGAGGAACCATCCCGGCCGCATGAGCCACACGGCCCGGGCGTCGAAGCCCACGGTGGGCGTGGCCAGTCCGCGGAGACACCAGGCGCAGGCGGCGGCGATGGCCATTGCGCCGCCGATGCCGAACCACCGGTGGGCCGTCCCGTGACGGTCCCGTCGGCGGACGGCCCGTCGCCAGGGTCGGCGCTGTGGGCGGGCGTACCAGAAGACGGTGACGATGGCAGCGAGTACGACCGCCTCTCCGACGAACCAGGCCATGAACGTGCCGCCCACCGCCACGTAGGAGGTGGCGGCCACGGCGGCGACGATGGCACCAGCCAGGGGCGCCAGGGGAACGGCGATCCACTGCACGCCGACCAGTGCCAGCACCGGGAGCACCCCGGCCGCCGACAGCACGACCAGGGCCAGTACGGCCGCGGGCACGGTGCTCATTGGTTCATCCCCGCCGGCCGCTCATAGCGGCGGCGCCGGCGGCGGGCCCTTGCCGGGGACGTTGGCACCGGTTCCGACGCGCTCGGTAAAGGAAGGTCCCGGCCCGGGGAAACGCGCCACCACCACGGTACCCAGGCACGCGTCCTGGCCCGTCACGCCGTCACGCAATGAGAGTTGGGCGACGGCGGTGGATGCCGGATCGGCGACAGTCACCCAGCTTCCGACCGCCTTGATCAGGGTCACCAGGTGGGCCAGATCGTCCCGCAGCTCCACCGGTTCGCCCGGCCGGATCAGGCCGCGCGCCTGCACGTCGAGGCAATGGTAAAAGGCATCGTCGAGGGCCGCATCGCGCTCGACCACCGCGGTGCGCTGGACGCCCACCGTTCGATTGCCTCTGACCGCCTGGCCCGTCATGGCGACGACGGCCACCACGGCCACGATGATCCCGACCACGACCACGGCCCCCCGCCGGATTCGATCTCGACCGGATGTCCCTTGGAGCGGGGGGACCCCATGCACGTCAGAGGACGCTAGCAGTCGGACTGGCCCGGGCCCATGGGCGCCAGAAGCTCCCGACGGTCGTCATCAGCCGTGGGACAATGCCCCGTCGTGAGCGAGCGAGGGGTGTACGACGGGGCGCCGGTGGATGGGTCGGTCGAGTCCGGTCGGACCCCGCCGGCCACGATGGGCGGCGCTCCGCCTTCGGGATGATCGAACGGTCAGACGCTCGTGGTGAAATGGGGGGATGACATCCATCGGCCCAGTGGGCGACTTCCACCCTGCTGTCGCCACGTGGTTCGCCCGTCGCTTCCCCGGCGGCCCGTCCGCCCCCCAGCGGGAGGGCTGGCCCCACATCCGGCAGGGCACGGACACCCTGATCGCCGCCCCGACCGGCTCGGGCAAGACCCTGACCGGGTTCCTGGTGGCCATCGACGCCCTCTATCGCACCTACGAGAGCCAAGGGGAGCTGGGCCAGACGACGCGGGTGGTCTACGTCTCGCCGCTCAAGGCGCTGGCCGTCGACGTCCACCAGAACCTGGAGGAGCCGCTGGCCGAGATCGCCGCCCTTGCCGCTGAGCTGGGCCTTCCTGCCCCCGACATCTCTGTGGGCGTCCGGACCGGGGATACACCGGCCAGTGCCCGGACCGCCATGGTGAGCCGCCCCCCGACCCTGCTGGTCACCACGCCCGAGAGCCTCTATCTCCTGGTCACCGCCGACCGCAGCCGTCGAAACCTGGCCCAGGTGGACACGCTCATCGTGGACGAGATCCATGCGCTGGCTCGGGACAAGCGCGGTTCGCACCTGGCCCTGACCCTCGAGCGCCTGGACCACCTGCAGACCGGACCCCGGCCCCAGCGCATCGGCCTGTCGGCCACCCAGCGGCCCATCGAGCGCATCGCCGACCTGTTGACCGGGGTCGGCTCGGACCGGAGGGCGGCCATCGTCGATTGCGGCCACGGCCGCCAGCTCCGCATCAGCTTGGGGCTGCCGGGGACCGAGCTCGACGCGGTGGCTTCGACCGAGCAGTTCGGTGAGGTGGTCGACCTCATCGCCGAACACGTGCGCAAGCACCGGACGACGCTGGTCTTCGTCAACACCAGGCGCATGTCGGAGCGCCTGGCCCATCTCCTGGCCGAGCGTCTGGGAGCCGACGATGTGGCCGCCCACCACGGCAGCTTGTCCAAGGATCGCCGATTGCGGGTCGAGGAGCGACTGCGGGCCGGTGAGCTGCGCGCCCTCGTGGCCACGGCATCGCTCGAGCTGGGCATCGACATCGGACCGATCGAGCTGGTCTGCCAGGTCGGTTCGCCGCGGAGCATCGCCACCTTCCTGCAGCGGGTCGGTCGGTCCAACCACTCGCTGAGCGGCGTTCCCGAGGCGGTCCTCTACCCGCTGTCGAGAGACGAGCTGGTCGAGTGCTCCGCCCTCCTGGCCGCGGTCCGGGCCGGCGAGCTCGATGCTGTGGTGTCGCCGCAGGCCCCCCTCGACATCCTGGCCCAGCAGATCGTGGCCGAGGTGGCCGCCGGCGAGGAATGGGACGAGCGCGCCCTCTATCAACTGTGCCGTGGGGCCGCGCCCTATGCCCAACTGGACGAGGAGCAGTTCGAGTCGGTGGTGGAGCTGGTGTCCGAGGGCATCGTGACCGGCCGCGGCCGCCGGATGGCCTATGTCCATCGTGATCAGGTCAACGGTGTGCTCCGGCCCCGACGAGGGGCGCGCCTCGCCGCGCTGACCAGCGGCGGCGCCATCGCCGAGGTGGGCGATTACCGGGTGCTCCTCGACCCCGACAACACCCTGGTGGGTACGGTCAACGAGGACTTTGCCGTGGAGTCGATGGCCGGTGACGTGTTCCTGCTCGGTACCCATTCGTGGCGGGTGCGACGGGTGGAGGCGGGCGTGGTCCGGGTGGTCGATGCCGAGGGCATGCATCCGACCATTCCCTTTTGGATCGGCGAGGCGCCGAGCCGCACCGCCGAGCTCTCCGAGGCCGTCTCCCGACTACGGGCCCAGACCGATGCCGTCCTTGCCCGCCCCGGGGAGGACCCCCAGGCGGCGGCCCGCCAGTTCGTGGAGGAGGCCTGCGGGGTGGACAGCGCGGCGTCTACCCAGCTGGTGGCCTACCTCGCCGCCGGCCGGGAGGCACTGGGTGTCATCCCCAGCCACCAAGACGTCGTCTATGAGCGGTTCTTCGACGAGGCCGGTGGCATGCAACTGGTGATCCATGCCCCTTTCGGCGGTCGGATCAACAAAGCACTGGGTTTGGCCCTGCGCAAACGGTTCTGCGCCACCTTCGACTTCGAGCTCCAGGCGGCGGCCAGCGACGACGCCATCGTCTTGTCCCTCGGGCCCCAGCACAGCTTCTCCCTGGAAGGGGTGCCCGGGTACCTGAGGTCGGTAACCGTGCCCGCCGTGCTGTCCCAAGCCGTGCTGGCCTCGCCCATGTTCGCCTCCCGGTGGCGGTGGAACCTCAACCGGGCCCTGGCCGTGCTGCGCTTTCGGGGGGGCAGGAAGAACCCGCTGCCCATCCAGCGGATGGAGGCGGACGATTTCATGGCCGCCGTCTTTCCCGCCCTGGCCGCCTGCCAGGAGAACACGGCCGGTGGGCCCGTGGTCATCCCCGACCACGTGCTGGTGCGCCAGACCCTCGACGACTGCCTGCACGAGGCCATGGATGTCGACGGCGTGGTCACCGTGTTGCAGGCCATGGAAGAGGGCGCCGTCCGCCTCCATTTCGTGGAGGCCACCGAGCCCTCGGTCTTCTCCCATGAGATCCTGAACGGCAAGCCGTTCACGTTTCTCGATGACGCGCCTCTCGAGGAGCGGCGCACCCGGGCCGTGCAGGTGCGACGAGGGCTTCCCCTATCCGACCATCATCTGGCCCGGCTCGACCCGGACGCAGTTCGGCGAGTCCGCTCCGAGGTCGCCCCCGATCTTCGCAACGCCGAAGAACTACATGACCTGCTCCTCTCGCTGGTGGTGACCCGACCGCTGCCGGAGTACCAGGAGTGGTTCGACTACCTGGTGTCGGCCGGGCGGGCGCAGGCCGTCGAGGTCGGGAGCGGCGGCCGGGCGGCCCCAGAGCCGCCCGTCGAGGGAGACGGAGACGGTAGTCGCGTCCTGTGGTGTGCCGTCGAGCGCCATCCGTGGGTCCAAGCCCTGTTCCCGGTGGCTGCCTGTCATCTCGACCGGGTCTGGACCGACCGGCCCGCCACCGAGGCGTCCATCGACCCCGACGTGGCCGCCGCCGACGTGATGCGGGGACATCTGGACGCCAACGGGCCGATGACGGTGGCTGGGCTGGGCGCGGCCAGCGGGATCGACGCCGGGCGAGTGCTGGTGGGGCTGGGGCGACTGGAGGCCGAGGGGTTCGCCCTCCGCGGGCGGTTCGATCCGGACCTGGGCGACGAGGAACAGTGGTGTGCCCGGCGCCTGATGGCCCGGATCCACTCCTACACGCAGGCCCGCCTTCGGCGCGACATCGAGCCGGTCACCGCCCAGGAATTCATGCGCTTCCTGCTCCAATGGCAGCATGTGGCGCCGGGCACCCAGCGGGAGGGCCGGGCCGGTGTGTTGGCCGTGGTCGACCAGCTGCAGGGATTCGAGATTCCCGTCGGGGCCTGGGAGGAGTCGGTGCTCCCGGCCCGGGTGGAGAACTACCAGTCCCGATGGCTGGATGAGCTGTGCCTGTCGGGTCAGCTGGCCTGGGGTCGGTTGAGCCTCCGCCACGAGGATCCGGAGTCCGGGTCCGGTCGGGGAGCCTCGACCCCCTCTCGCGCTACCCCGGTCACCTTCGCCGTCCGCGAGGACCTCCCCTGGTTGCTGCGGGCGGTCCGGGGGGAGTCCCTGCCGGCCCAGCCCCCCCACGGGGCCGCGCACGACCTTTTGGCCGTGCTGACCGAACGGGGCGCCCTGTTCCACTCCGAGCTCCGGGCGGCCACCGGTCGCCTGCCCGTCGAGGTGGAGGAAGGCCTGTGGGACCTGGTCGCCCGGGGCCTGGTGACCTCGGACGGCTTCCAGGCCGTGCGCTCGCTGTGGTCGGCCCGGGACGTCTGGCGCCGGCGCCGGCGCGATGCGAGGAGTCGACTGGGCAGCCGCCGCTCGGCCGGGGGCCTGGCCGGCGGTGAGGGGCGATGGGCCCTGCTGCGCGGCGATGAGGACGGCGAGGACGCTGACGAGCTGGCTGAGCACGTGGCCGCCCAGCTGCTGGCCCGCTGGGGCGTCGTCTTTTGGGACCTGGGCACACGAGAGACGATGGGAGTGCCCTGGCGCGAAGTGCGCTGGGCCCTTCGTCGGCTCGAGGCACGCGGGCTGGTGCGCGGCGGTCGATTCGTCAGCGGCTTCACCGGCGAGCAGTACGCCCTGCCCGAAGCGGTGGAAGACCTGCGCCGGCTGCGCCGGAAGGGGCGGACCGACGAGCTCGTGCGGCTGTCGGCGGCCGACCCCCTCAACCTGGTGGGAATCGTGCTTCCCGGCGATCGCGTCCCCGCCGTTCGCACCCGTTCGATCACTTATCTCGACGGCTTGCCCGTGGACGACCAGGAAACCAACCTGGTCAACGGCAGGCGAGCGGTGGGCCACGAGCGGGTCGGCATCCAGGCACAGCTCGGACGTTGACGCCTGTTGGGGGTCAACCGACTACTCGGTCGCCCGGATCGCCTCCCCCTCGGGAACGGTCCGAGCGGTGCCTGAGCGACCGCCGTATCCAGTAGCGTTCCGGCGATGCCGGGGGCACACAGTACGCCGCTCGCCCCGTTCTCGTCGTCCGATCCGGGCGTGACCGCAGGACGGGGCGACCGACTGTCGGCCCTTGACGGCATACGGGCCTTCGCCGTCTTGGCCGTGCTCTTCTATCACGCCGGCATCACGTGGGTGGGCGGAGGGCTGCTCGGCGTGGACGTGTTCTTCGTGCTCTCCGGGTTCCTGATCACTTCGATCCTGTGCCGTGAGTTCGGACGCCGCTCGACGATCCGGCTGGGCCGGTTCTGGGCCAACCGGGCCCGCCGCCTCCTACCCGCGCTCTTCGTCCTCCTGCTCGGCATCGCCGCCTATGCCCACTTCTTCGCCGGCACGATCGACGTGGCCTCCCTGCGCCAGGACGCCATCTCGACCTTGCTGTACTTCTCCAACTGGCATTTCATTTTCTCCAACCAGGGGTACTTCGCCCAGGCTGCCGCCCCGTCGCCGCTCCTGCACACGTGGTCGTTGGCCATCGAGGAGCAGTACTACCTGATCTGGCCGTTGATCGCCCTGTTCATCCTCCGCCGGTGGGGACCGGCCAAGCTGGCCATTTCTGCGGCAGTGGGCGCGGTGGCATCGGCGGGGGCCATGGTGTGGCTGCACGCCGCCGGCTCTTCCATCGATCGGCTCTACTACGGGACCGATACCCGGGCCCAGGCCCTACTGGTTGGCTCGTGCCTCGGTGCGCTGACCGCCGTAGTGGGTAAAGGGAAGGGTGGCGCCGACGACTTTGCCCTCCTGCCTCCCCGCTGGACGGCGACCTCGCGGGGGCGACGCCTGTGGACGCTCCCGGGAGTGTGCGGGGCGGTCCTGCTGGTCTGGGCGTACCACGCCTTGTCCGGACAGGATGTCTTTCTGTACCAAGGGGGCTTCCTCCTGGTCGCCCTGGCCACCGGCGGGGTCATCGTCACCTGCGTCACCCTGCCTCGATCGGCCTTGGCCTGGGTCTGCTCGCGGTCGGTACTGGTGTTCATCGGACGCATCTCCTATGGCTTGTACCTGTACCACTGGCCCCTCTTCCTGGCCATCGATCACGCCCGGACGGGACTGTCCGGCGGTTGGCTCTTGGCCGTCCGGCTCCTGGCGACCTTCGCCGTCGCCATCGTTTCGTTCTTCTTGCTCGAGGAGCCGATACGCACGGGTCGGTTCATGCGGTCATGGCGAGGATTGGCCTCGGCCGGAACGGCAGCAGTGGTGACGGCTGCGGCGTTGCTGGGTGCCACCATCGTCCCGGCCACCGCCGACGCCGTGGCCACCGGATCGACCAACCTTTCCTCCACGCAACGAACGGCGCTGGCCGCCGCCGATGCCTTCACCACCCACCCCATTCGCTACGTCATCGTGGGCGACTCGGTGGCGTTTACCCTGGCCCGCGGTATGAGGCCAGGATCGGTCACGCGATATGGGGTCAAGGTGATCGACAACGCCAAGATCGGCTGCGATCTGGACCGGCTGCCCGTGAAGCTGTCGGGAGGCATCGGCCCGGGCACACCGGGTTGTTGGTACTGGCGGACCGGGTTTGCCAACGACGTCCGGCTCGAGCGACCCGACGTCGTCGGGATCCTGCTCGGACGGTGGCAGGTGAGCGACCACCTCTACCAGGGCAAGTGGATGCATATCGGCCAGCCGATCTGGGACCGCCACCTCGAGGCCGAGCTCAATCAAGCCATCGACATCCTGTCCTCCCGGGGTGCGAAGATAACCCTGTTCACCATGCCCTACGTCGACCCACCGAACGAAGCGGCCAATGGAACGCCATTTCCGGAGAACGATCCGTCCCGGGTGGTGGCGTTCAACCGGGTGGTGCGGACCGTGGCCGCGCAACGCCCGTCGCTCATCACCCTGGTCGACCTGAACAAGATGATCGACCCCAATGGGCATTTTCAGGCCACGATCGACGGCATGACCGTTCGATGGTCCGACGGGGTCCACATCACCCGGGCGGCCAGCCAGTGGCTCCAGCCCCAGATCCTTCCCACCGTCGGTCATCTGGGGCTGGCCACGCGGTCCCCGATCAACGGGGTCTGATGTGTCCGCAACCGGCGCAACCAGTGGCATCGTTGGACCCCACATGCGCCCTCCCCCGAGACGCGGCCTCACAGTGAGCACCCCTCAGTGACCAGTCCGACGACGAGCGAGCCGACACCGGACCGCCTGGCCGTCGAGGGCCCGGCGCCGGCCACCGACTCGGGCCCGGATCAGGACGTGCCCACCAGGAAGGACCGTCGCGCCCTTCGCCGTACGGGCTGGCTCCCCGGCCCCTCGACCCTGACCCTGGTGGCCTTCGGTGTCCTCGTCATCCCCTTCGCCATCATCCTGGTGCGCTTCCTGGCCAGCCGGGGTCACGTCTATCTGCCCGACGACCTGGCCGTGATCGATCTGAACGCCCGGCGGGCCCTGCACTGGCACCAGGAACTGGGCCCGTTCGACCGGTTCGGCTGGAGCCATCCCGGTCCCACGTACTTCTACCTCCTGAGCATCCCCTACCGGTTGATCGGTTCCGGGGCCCAGGCCCAGTTCATCGGAGCCACCGGGATCAACGCTCTGGCCTCGCTCGGGGTGGTGTGGGCGGTCAGGAGACGGGTGGGGCCCGCCACGGCGGTGTGGGCCGCCGTGTGCGTCGGCTTCTTGGCCGTGCAGCTGTCCTTCACCGGGGGAACGACCGTCACGTACTCGGAGTCGGCGTTGGGGGCGTTGGTCAGCCCCTGGAACCCGACCGTGGTCATCCTGCCCATGGTGCTGTTCGGCGTCCTCTGTGCGGCCGCGCCGGCTGGTTCGCCGTTGTCCCTACTCGGTGCGGTGTTGGTCGGTTCGTTCATCATCCAGACTGATATCTCCGCCGCCATCATGGTGGTCGTCTTCCTCGCCGCCTCGGTGATGGCCTGTGCGATCACGGCGGCTCGCGCACGCCAGAGGAGCCGGCGACCAGTGCGGGCCCAGCCGGCCGACGACGCGGTGGCCGCCGGCGCCGGTGGGGCGGCCGAAGGGGGCACGACGCCGCCGTACTGGGCGGCCACCGGCCTGTGGGGAAGGGTGTGGGCCGGGCTCGGCGCCGTCGCCCTGGTGGCCATGTGGGTTCCGCCCCTGATCCAGCAGTTCACCACCAACCCGGGGAACATGACCCTGATCATCCGCTTCTTCACCGGTCCCCAGTCCACGGCCAGTGCCACGCTGGCCGATTCCTTCCGCGCCGCCATGGCCGAGTTTGGCGTGTTGACCATCGGCCCCTCGGAGGTCATGAACCTGGCCCTGGGGCGCGTGTACCCGCACCCGGCGGTGGCCTCCGTCACTGCGGCCGTACTCGTGGCCATTGCCGTAGCCGTCGTGCTGGTCGGCCTGCGCCGCCACCACCGTTTCGCCGTCATGCTCGGTGCCCTCAGCCTGGCCGGCACGGCCGTCACCGTGTTCGACGCCTTTCGGGTGACCGGGCCGGTATGGGGCTACTTGCTGGTGTGGGCCGTGGCTGCGCCCCTGCTCGGCCTGATCGGCCTGGGTGTCCTGGTCCTGGCGCCGGCCGACCGCCCCGTTGCCGCCACTCGCACGCGGGCAGTCCTGCTGCGAACCGGTGTGTGCGGCGTGGCCGTCGTGGTCTGTGTCGTTCTCTCCGTCCGGGCCACGGCGCTCCCGCCCTTGTCCACGGTGTCCGACCCGGCCGTGGGCGCCACCGTGGCCCTGGTGACGCCGAAAGTCACCCCGGGTCGACCCTTCGAACTGGTTGACACCTTGGGTGCCGACCTGCTGGGGACCGAGCGCTTCGTCGGCGTGGTGAACCTGCTCGATGCCCGAGGGTATGACCCCAAGGTGGGCGGCTTTTGGACCGATCTGGTCGGCCCCGGATTTCTGTCCACCGGCCATGAGTCCACCCAGGTCTTCATGGGCCGCTGGACGGCGCACTCCCCATCGTCGCCCGGTTATGTGGGGCGAGTGGACGACTACGCCATCACCGTGACCACTCGATAGACGTCGACCGTCACCGAACGGTCACGGCGTCGCCGCGGCTGCACTGGCGCTGACCCCGGCGGGTGGTGTAGTCGATGGGGGTACAGGCGTGCGGGCCCGGTTGGCCGTCCCCAGTTGGTGGATCTGGGACAACAGCCAGGGAGCGATCAACCGGCCGCCGGCCTCGGTGATATGGATGCCGTCGTCGTAGCGCAGGTTGACCCCGTCC
>DATMMO010000145.1:0-9834 GCA_035569695.1 Acidimicrobiales bacterium
ACTGGGGAAACGTGAACTCGGTGGGCCCCCGTAGCGTGTATGACGAGGCCAAACGGTTCGGCGAGGCGATCACCATGGCTCACCATCGCACGCTGGGGACAAACGTCGGCATTGTCCGGATCTTCAATACCTACGGTCCCCGCCTCCGCCCTCGCGACGGTCGGGTCGTGTCCAACTTCATCGTGCAGGCCCTGCGAGGCGACCCCCTGACCGTGTACGGCGACGGTGATCAGACCCGGAGCTTGTGCTACGTCGACGACGAGATTCGCGGGCTCCTGGCCTTGTTGGACTCGGATCTCACCGGTCCGGTTAACATCGGGAATCCCGATGAGCACACGGTGTTGGCGTTGGCCGAGCTGATTGTCGAGCTCACCGGTTCCACCTCGTCGATCGTGCACGAGCCGCTGCCCATCGACGATCCGACCCGGCGGAAGCCGGACATCTCCCTGGCCACCAGCGCACTCGGCTGGCGTCCCGAGGTGCAACTCAAAGACGGCTTGCTCCAGACGGCGGCATACTTCTCGGACCTCGGCAGTGATGGCCGGGGTCGTTCGGCAACTGCCGGCGGTCCTCCCAGCAGGACCGGCGGCCAGAAAGGTCAAGGCTGATATGGGCGCGACAGGTGGCACGGGCGAACAAGACGGAGTCGACGCGTTCCCAGATCCCATCCGCCAATACCGGACCTTGACCGTCATCGTCCCGGTGTTCAACGAGCGGGCGACCGTGGCCGAGATCATTCGTCGGATCCGGGCTGTCGACATCCCGCTGGTGGTCGACGTGATCGCCGTCGACGACGGCTCGTCGGATGGCACGGACAAGGTGCTGGCCGCAGTGGAGGACTCGACCGTCCGGGTGCTGACCCATCCGGTCAACCGGGGCAAGGGGGCAGCCATCCGGAGCGGGCTGGCCATTGCCCGCGGTGACCTCGTGCTCATCCAGGACGCCGACCTGGAGTACGACCCCGAAGACTGGCCCCGGCTGCTGGACCCGATCCTTCGGGGAAAGGCCCGAGTCGTCTACGGCAGCCGGTTCACCGGCGAGCGAAGGAACATGCTGCCGCTTCACTGGATCGGCAACCGCTTCTTGTCCCTGGTGACCAACGTGCTCTACTCCTCGACGCTGTCGGACATGGAGACCTGTTACAAGCTCTTCGACCGTCAGGCCATCGAGGGAATCGTCGTGCAATCGGACCGGTTCGACTTCGAGCCCGAGATCACGGCCAAAGTGCTCCGCCGCGGGTTCCGGATCTACGAGGTGCCGATCTCCTATGCCGGCCGTGAGGCCACCGAGGGCAAGAAGATCACCTGGCGGGACGGGTTCGGCGCGCTCAAAGCGCTGATCAAGTTCCGTTTCACCCGGCTCGATCCGTGAGCGTGCCGGCTGGGGGCCCTGAGGACATCGTCCCTGCAGCCGCCAGCCGGGTCGCCGCCGTCGTGGTCAACTTCGAATCGGGAACGGCGCTGACCGAGTGCCTGCGAACGCTGGTCGCCGAGTCGCCCGCCGAGGTGGTCGTCGTGGACAACGGCTCCCGCGACGGGTCGGTGGCCCGGGTCCCCCGGGATTTCCCGGCGGTCCAGGTGGTGGTACCGGGCCGGAACCTCGGATACGGCGCCGCCGCCAACCGCGGCGTGGCCGCCTCCACGGCCGAGCTGATCCTGGTGTGCAACTCCGACCTTTCCATCCACCCCGGCGCCCTGGCCGCGCTGGTCGCCGTCCTGGACCAGCAGCCCGATGTGGCGGTGACGGGCCCCTTGATCCGCACACCGACCGGTGACCGGTACCCGTCGGCCCGCCAGTTCCCGTCGCTGATCGACGCCGGTGGTCACGCCCTTCTGGGTCTGTTCATGCCCGACAACCGGTTCACCAGGAACTATCAGCGCAGCGACATGGCCCCGACCGACGACACGCCTCAGCGGGTCGATTGGGTGTCAGGATCCTGCTTCCTCGTTCGCCGGTCGGCCTTCGAGGCCGTGGGCGGGTTCGACGAGGCCTACTTCATGTACGCCGAGGACGTAGATCTGTGCTGGCGTCTGGCGGGTGCCGGTTGGGGGGCCGGTTATGTCCCCGCCGCCGAGGTCCTCCACGTCCAAGGCGTCTCCACCGACCACTACCCCTTCCGGATGATCGTGGAGCACCATCGCTCCCTCCTCCGATTCGCCTGGCGCTCGACGATGGGCTGGAGGCGACTCTTGTTGCCGCTGGTCACTGTGGGAATCGGCGTGCGCGGCCTCCTGGCCTGTTTCCGTCGCCTTTCCACGCGCTGACCTGAGCCAAGCAACGCGCTGACTTGCGCCACGCGACGCGCTGACCTGCACCCGGACCTGCGCTGACCTGAACCCGGTCCGGTAGACCAGGCCCGGCCGGGCTGCCGACAAAGACCGATCACCGGCGGTCAGCCGTGCGAGACCGAGGAGCCACAGGTTGTAGGGTGGCGTCCCGATGCCCAGCGACTCGACAGGCAAATGGGTGGCGCGTGCGGCGTCCACCGGGGGCGGCCGTACCTATCGCGGGCAAGCACCCATCAATTGGTATGCCAGCCTGGCTGTCATCGTGATCGTCGGCCTCCTGCTGGTTGGCTTCAGCCGCTATCAGCGCAGCCATCCCAACTCCTCGTCAGCGGGAGCTCCGACCACGTCTGACACGTGGCACGTGGCTTTGGGCATCGACATATGCGGGACCATGCAGCCCAATCTGCCGACCGATACCAGTGCCACCTCCGGCTTCACCACCGATGGCACCGGAGTGATCACAGTGGCTCCCAAGAACAAGTCCGAGTCGGGCGGAAACGCCGTACTGGGCAAGTTCGTCTCCGAGTACAAGGGTCTCGCCCTTTCGTCGACAACCTTCCAATATCCGGGGAAGGCGCTCATGTCCAACGGAGACAAGTGCCCCAAGGGAACGCCCCAGGCCGGGCAGCAGGGGTTCGTCACGGTGAAGACCTGGCCCAACTTCGAGTCGAAGCTCGGAACGGTGGCCAGCGGCGATCCGACCCAGGTCAAGTTCTCCAATGCACAGATGATCACCATCGCCTTCGTGTCTGCTGACGCCAACGTGCCCAAGCCGCCGGCGTCGACCATCACCAGCCTGATCACCGCCGCTTCGGGCCCGTCCACCACGACGACCGCGCCGTCCACCGCCACCACGGCTCCGACCACCTCGACCACCGCGCCGACTTCCACCACCACGCCCACTTCGACCACGGCACCGCCGGCCACCACGACAACGCCCACCACCAGGGCTCCGACCACTACGACGGCACCGACAGGGAAGAGCGGAACGACGAAGTGAGAGCCGTCGTCCTGGTGGGCGGCGAGGGGACGAGGCTTCGCCCCTTGACGCTGACCACCCCCAAGCAAATGCTCCCGGTCATGGAGCAACCCATGATCGAACGGGTGCTGGACCAGTTGGCCCGGCATGGAATCGACGAAGCCGTTCTCTCGCTGGGTTACCGGCCGGACGCCTTCATCAACGCCTATCCCGATGGTTCCGTGGGCGGGGTCCGCCTGTCCTATGCCGTCGAGCCCGAGCCGCTCGATACCGCGGGAGCCATCCGGTTCGCCGCCGACCATGCCGGCATTGACGAGACGTTCGTCGTCGTCAACGGGGATGTGCTCACTGACCTCGACATCACCGAGCTGGTCGACTTCCATCACCGTCACCGCGCCGAGGCCACCATCAGCTTGACTCCGGTCGACGATCCGTCGTCGTACGGCGTTGTCCCCACGGACAGCCAGGGAAGGGTCGAGGCGTTCATCGAGAAGCCGCCTCGAGACGAGGTACCGACCAACCTGATCAATGCCGGGACCTACGTGCTCGAGCCCGAGGTGCTGGCCCGCATTCCCAAGGGTCGACGGGTCTCGATCGAACGCGAGACGTTCCCGACGCTGGTGGGGGCGGGAACCCTGTTCGCCATGGGCTCCGACGTCTATTGGATCGACACCGGCACCCCGGCCTCCTACCTCCGAGCCCATCTCGATCTGCTGTTGGGCCGGCGCAACTCCATTCCCGCTCCGGGCGCCACCTTGGATCCCGGTGCCGGTGAGGGTGTGTGGGTGACCGGTGAGGTTTCCACCGAGGGGGCCATCGTGACCGGATCTCTCGTGGCCTCCGGTGCCCGGCTGGAGGCCGGTTCGGTGGTGGGTGGCTCGGTGATCGGGAGTGGCGCCATCGTCGAGGAGGGCGCCACCGTGCTCGGCTCGGTCCTGCTCCCCGGAGCTCGGGTGGCCGCCCGGGCCACAGTGGAAGGCTCGATCGTGGGTCCGGGCGCTACCATCGGTCAGCGATGCTCTATCAGACCGCTCTCCGTCATCGGTGCCGAGGTGGTCATGCCGTCGGGGTCCGTCGTCGACGGCGAGCGGGTCCCTTCGGGAATCTGAGAACGTGCGCACCGTAGTCACCGGGGGCGCCGGTTTCATCGGTTCCACCCTGGTGGACCGCCTGTTGGCCGAAGGCCATTCCGTCGATGTGGTCGACAACCTTTCCACCGGCTCGCTGGCCAACCTGACCAACGCCCGATCGGCCGCCGGTCGGAACCTGTCCTTTCACAATCTGGATGTCCGCTCGGCCGAGATCGTCGATCTCATGGTGAAGCGCCAACCCGAGGTGGTGTTCCACCTGGCCGCCCAAGCCGATGTTCGGGTGTCGGTGGCCCAACCGGTGTTCGACGCCGAGGTCAACGTGCTCGGCACCCTCCGCGTGCTCGAGGGGGCCCGGGTGGCGGCGTCGAGCCGGGTGGTGTTCGCCGCCAGCGGGGGCACCTTGTACGGGGAGCCCGATGGGGCCGATCTGCCGGTGTCGGAGGCGCAGCCTCATCGACCCCTGTCGCCCTACGGGGTGTCCAAGAAGGCGGCTGTCGACTATCTGGTCGCCTATCGGGAGCTGCACTCGCTGGAGTTCTGCGCTCTGGCCCTGGCCAATGTGTACGGGCCTCGACAGGATCCCCACGGCGAGGCCGGGGTGGTGGCCATCTTCGCCGAGCGCCTGTTGCGTGAGCAGCCGGTCACCATTTTCGGCGACGGCGAGCAGACCCGTGACTTCGTGTACGTCGACGACGTGGTCGACGCCTTCGTCCGGGCCGCCACCAAGGGCGGCGGGCTGGTATGCAACATCGGCACGGGCCAGGAGACGTCGGTCAACGAGCTCTACGGCGAGATGGTCACCCAGGCCGGAGTCGAGGCCACGCCCACCCATGCCCCCTTGCGGCAGGGTGAGCTCCTCCGGAGCAGCCTCGACCCGGCCCGAGCGGCCATACATCTGGGCTGGAAGCCGTGGACCAGCCTGGCCGACGGGACGGCCGCCGTCATCGAGTTCATCCGCCTGCGACTAGCCGACAAATCCTGAATTGAGCGGGTCTCCGGCCGGGGTGCGCCCTGTCGAGGTCCAAGACCAACTAAGGTGAGGTAGCCCTGGTGCGCGATGAGTCGTGATTGACTCGCTTCTTTTCTCTTTCTGCGCTCCGTACTCAGTTACTCCTCGCACGAAAGCGCGCCCATATGCCTCCCTCATTCGCCGACCTCGGCGTCCCCTCAGACCTCGTCGCCGCCCTCGAGCGACGATCGATCACCACCCCGTTCCCCATTCAGGCCATGACCGTGCCTGACGCCCTGGCCGGGCGTGACCTGTGCGGCAAGGCCCCCACCGGCTCGGGGAAGACCCTGGCCTTCGGCCTCGGCGCCATCGCCCGCCTGAAGGGCAAGAACTCTCGTCCCGGACATCCGCGGGTTCTTGTGCTGACGCCCACCCGCGAACTGTGCGCCCAGGTGGCCACCGAGATCGAGACCCTGGCCTCGGCGCGCAACCTCAAGGTGGCCTCGTTCTACGGCGGCGTCGGCTATGGCCCGCAGCTGAAATCCCTGGCCCGGGGGGTCGACGTGGCCGTGGCCTGTCCCGGCCGGCTCACCGATCTGATCGAACGACGGAGCATCCACCTCGACAACGTCGAGATCGTGGTGATCGACGAGGCCGACCGGATGGCCGACATGGGCTTCCTTCCCGATGTTCGCCGACTGCTCGACAAGACGCCCGAGAGCAGGCAGACGCTCCTGTTCTCGGCCACCCTGGACGGCGACATCGATGTGCTGGTTCGGCGGTACCAGAAGAAGCCGGCCCGCCACGAGATCGAGGCCACCAAAGAGAGCATCTCGCTGGCCCACCACGTGTTCTGGAAGGTGGCCGCCGGAGATCGACTGGGAACGGCAGCAGACATCGTCACCGCGTCGGGTCCCACCATCATCTTCTGTCGGACCAAGCACGCCACCGACCGGATGGCCCGCCAGCTCGACACCCGTGGTGTCCGGGCGGCAGCGATCCATGGGGACCGCAGCCAGAAGCAACGGGAGCGGGCGCTGGCTTCGTTCATGCGGGGCGATGTGGACGCGTTGGTGGCTACCGACGTCGCCGCACGGGGCATCCATGTCGACGGGGTCACGGCCGTCATCCATTTCGACCCACCGGCTGACGCCAAGGACTACGTGCACCGGTCAGGACGGACGGCCCGAGCGGGCGCTTCTGGCGTGGTCGTGAGCCTGGTCACCCCGGACAAGTCTGGTGCGGTCAAGAAGTTGCAGCGGGACCTGGGCGTGCCCACTATCACGGGGGCGCCCGACCTCAACTCGTTGGCCGCGGTCCTGGGCGAGGGATCGGTGGAGTCGGTCAGGAAGACCCGGGCCGAGCGCGATGCACGAGTCGGGCGGCACCGCGGCTTCGAGGACACCGATCGTAACCGTCGCCCCAACCGTTCCGGTGATGGTTCCTCGACCGGAGGGACGCCCCATCGCAAGAAGCGTCCCGGCGATGGTGCGCCCAAGCGTTCCGGGTGGTCGGGGGCGACAACGTCGTCACCACGACGGCCGGACCGTGACTCGGGCTGGTCGGCCGACGGCAAGCCGTCGCGTGCGCGGCGCCCGGGCGAGGGTGCCTCGGCGTCGAAGCCCGGCGCCCCCTCCCGGCCCAACCGTCACCTCAAAGCGGGTGCCGGCGCCAAGAAGCGTGGGCCCAAGCAGGGTTACAGCCGCTGAGGGCAGGTGAGTCGCCCGCGGCCGTCGGTCGTGCGGGCGCCTACAGTTTGAGGATGCCTTCCGACACCAAGCCATCCGTCACCATCCCCGATGAGCAGCCACCCAGCGAGCTGATCATCGAGGAGATCGAGGAGGGTGCCGGGCCTGAGGCTCGGGCCGGTACCGAGGTCCAGGTGCATTACGTCGGCGTGGCCTGGTCGAACGGCAGTGAGTTCGACTCGTCCTGGGACCGCCAGGAGCAGTTCGAGTTCCCGTTGGGAGCCGGACATGTCATCGCCGGGTGGGATCAGGGTGTGGTCGGCATGCGGGTCGGCGGTCGCCGTCGGTTGACCATCCCACCTCATCTGGGTTACGGCGCGCGCGGGGCCGGCGGTGCGATCGGACCCAACGAGACGCTGGTATTCGTGGTCGACCTGGTCGGGATCCGCTGAGTTCTGCGCCCAGCGCCGCCCGGGCTGACCAGCGCCGCCGTCAGCGGAACAGATCCTCACCCGGGGGCCGCACGATCTCTGCGGCCACCGACCCCGGACGCAGCCAGGTGGGGTCCACCCCTCGCACGATGGCGGCGGGCACGCCGCGGTCCTTGCCCATGACCAGCTCGGCCGCGGAGGCCAGCTCGTCGGCTACGCACACCTCGGTAGCCTCGAGCACCCGACCGGATGCGTCCGCCGTCCCCCGGAGGTCGATCACCGCCGCGACCCCGGCCACGCCGATGGCCACGTCGGTGACCCCCTTGCGCCAGGTCCGCCCGAACGTGTCGGAGATGATCACCCCGACCGAGATCCCGTGGCGGTGACGCAGGGCCTCGCGGATCCGCCGGGCCGACCGGTCGGAGTCGAGCGGCAACAGGGCAGCGGTCCCGGCCTCGACGTTGGACAGGTCCACGCCGGCGTTGGCACAGACGAACCCGTGGCGGGTCTCGGAGATGATCAATTCGTCGCGCCGGCGAAGGATGCGCACCGACTCCGACTCGACGAGCGTCGTCTTGGCCGTGGGGTCCTCGGGATCGAAGGGCACCAGGCGGCCTTCTGCTTTGGACACCACCTTCTGGGTCACCACCAGCACGTCCCCGTCCTGGAACGAGGCTCCGGGTGCGGCGACGAGCAGTTCGGCCAGGTCGTCACCGGGATGTATTTCGCCCATGCCGGTGATGGGAATGAGTGAGAGGCTGGGCACCTGACCTCCCTGGGTTGCTCCGTGGGCCGGCAACTCAGTCACCGTGGGCGCCGAGAACCGTCTGGGCCAGCGATGCGGCCCGTTCGACCGTGGACATGATGGTGGGGGCCACGATGCAGCGTACGCCCTCGTCCTCGACGGCCGGGGCCAGCGCGGCATCGGCCTCGTCGATGACCAGCGTGCCCACCCACGAGGCGTACCAGCGGGCCACACCGACCACGGACGACTCGAACCCGAGCTCGGCGAGCAAGCGGTCGGCCGGTCCCTTGAGGGCGGCGCCGGCCACGATGGGGGAGATGGCCACGATCTGTTCCCGGCGAGCGGCGAGCACCTCACCGATGCCGGGAACGGCCAGGATGGGGCCGATCGACACCACCGGGTTGGATGGGCACACCACGATGGAGGAGGCCGTCGAAAGGGCGTCGAGGACGCCGGGGGCGGGCTGGGCGGACTCGGCCTGGTCGAACCGGACCGCCGACACGGCCACGTCGTGGTGCAGGCGCACGAAGTACTCCTGGAAGGCAATCTCGGGTCCGTCGACCAGCTGCAACCGGGTCCGGACAGGATCATCGGATACGGGGACCAGGTGCACGTCCACGCCCCAGGATCGGGCCAGCTCCGTCGTGACCTGGCTCAAGGTCTCGCCCTCGGCCAGTCGCTGCGTGCGGAACAAATGGGTGGCCAGGTCCTTGTCACCCAGCCGGAACCAGGTGAGCCCGCCCAGCCGCTCGAGCGCCTCCATCACCGTCCACGTCTCCCCGGTCAGCCCCCACCCGGTCTCGGCGTTGATGGCGCCGGCCAGGGTGTAGAGGACGGTGTCGAGGTCAGGGGAGATGTGGAGTCCGTGCAGTTCGGTGTCATCGCCGACGTTGACGATGGCGGTGATCTCTGTGGGGGGAAGGACACGGACCAGCCCACGGAGGAAGCGAGCGGCGCCGACACCTCCGGCAAGGGCTACGAGCATCGTGGGCAGGCTAGTAGTCCCTTCCCCATGGTCCGGCGCCGGTCGGATCTTTCGGTCTCGGGCGGCGAAGACGACGGAGGCCCGATACCGCCGGCGGATTCCCAACGTGTCGGTCCGACTTGGCGGATGTGCAAGGCTCCGTGCGTGCCGCCTGAGCGATCAGCGACCGCGGAAACCCGGACTGCTCAGCCCGTTTCCGCGTCCGAGACCCGGCTCTCGGTGGCCGTGGATGCCACGCCCCTGTTGGATCGACCCACCGGGGTCGGAGTCTTCTGTGCCGGAGCCCTCGCTGGATTGGCCCAGCTCGACGAAGTCGATGTCGCCGCCTTTGCCATCAGTTGGCGCCGGCGTCAGGGCATCGTCGGTCAGGTACCTGCCGGAGTCTCCACTCGCCAGCGCGCCATGCCCGCCCGCCCGCTGCATGCGTCCTGGCGTCACTGGGATGTGCCCCCCCTCGAATGGTTCGTGGGGTCCCACCAGGTCGTGCACGGCACCAACTTCGTGGTCCCACCGGCCCGGCGGGCGGCTCGGGTCGTCACCGTCCACGACCTCACCATCGTGCGGTTCCCCGAGCTGTGCGACGCCTCGACGCTCCGATTCCCGGCGCTGATCCGCCGGGCGGTGGCCGAGGGGGCCTGGGTCCACACGCCCTCCCGTTTCGTGGCCGCCGAAGTGATC
>DATMMO010000146.1:0-3267 GCA_035569695.1 Acidimicrobiales bacterium
ATAGCCAGGTAGCCCGACATGACATGGACTGCCTCGCCGCGGACCCTCAGAAACTTCATCGCCCAGAATCCGGCCTTGGCCGTCTCGCAAGCGACCACCACCGGCGCGGCGGATCCGCCAATGGCGTCGATGCAGGCCATGTCGAAGGGGGCCCGCTCGCGCGCCGCCGTGACCACCGCGTCGCGGATCGCCGGAATCCGGTCGGTTGCCCACCCGACGCTCCTGTGCCGCACGACTCCGAGCAGCTGGTCGGAGACCACAGCAGCATCACCGCGAACCTCCTCGATCCGGGGGAACGCCCGATGCTGCTCCTCGGCGAATCCGACCCGGAAGATGCGCTCCGGCAACGAGAGGTTCCAGTAGTTGGTCGAGGCGGCCGAGAGCTTCGACCCGAGTACGAGCGCGAGATCCGACTCGGCGCAGAGCTCGTCGACCAACGACTCTGAGGACCATGGACCGAGATACTGCGGATGTTCCCAACCTGCGATCGTCTTGCCGCTGTAACTGGTAACGATCGGAGCCTGCAGCGCGGCGGCGAGCCTCAGCGCGGCGCGACCTCGGTCGTGTTTCAGCGCCCCTCCCCCGACGTAGACGAGTGGCCGCGCCGACCCGTCGATCGCCTCGGCAACGGAGGCCAGATCAGGTAGAGGCGGACCATCGAGTGGCACATTCACCGGCGAAGTGCCCTCATGCCGAGGTGTGTCACCCCAGAGACCGACAGGCGCGGTCACGGTCACCGGTCCCGCCGGAGCGGCGGTGGCACGACGGACCGCGTCGGAGACCCTCTCTTGGACAAAGTTGCAGTCGATCTCCACAAAATCCTTTGACGCCAACCGAAGGATCTCGTTCTGCTGCGGCGTCTCGTGCACGGCGCCGGCGAAGCCAGTCTCTGCGACGTGGGTCGTCAGGTGAATCACGGGGGTCGACGACCAACAGGCGTCCTGCAAGACGGCGGTGACATTGAGCGCACCTGGGCCAGTGGACGTCAGCAAGACCGCGGGCTTGCCTGAGAGACGGGCGTAGCCAAGCGCCATATAGGCCGCACCGATCTCAGTCCGGCTGGCCACGTAGTCCAACCCCGCCGCTCGCTCGATGGCCCCGAGGAGCACCAACGTGTGGGTCCCGCCGACTCCAAACACGGTATCGATGCCGTGGTCGACGAGCGCGGCCACAAGGGCCTCGGCCACCGTAACCCCGGTCGCCAATGGCGCCGCCGCACCATCGCCGATTCGCGAGCCTCCGTGCCGCTTGATGTCAGGAATCACTTGGTGAGCCCCTTTGACAGTTCGAATTGGCCGAGGCAGGTCGGTTTGGCGGCATCGTCGAGCGCCGTCAACAGCAGGGTCATGCCCTGGAGCATAATGGACCCCTTCAGGAATGCAAGCGTGCGCCCGGTAGGCTAGTCCCACCGGTGTCCAGCACAATTCTACTAGTGAAGTCGTACAACTGCTATACCTCCCGGTCCTACGAGCAAATAGTGTGAGGAGTTTACCCACCGGGCGACCAGTTGACACGCTGGCCGATAGAAAAGACACTACCTGTCCTTACAAGGAGGCCGATGTGCTGCGCCAGCTCTTCCATGAAACTCACGAACTCTTCCGCGAGAGCTTCCGCCTATTCGTCCACCGCGAGATCGTGCCCGGCGTGGAAAAGTGGGAGAAGGAAGGGATCGTCGACCGGTCGCTCTTCCGGAAGGCGGGTGAGGCCGGCTTCCTCGGCATGGCTGCGCCCGAGGCCAATGGCGGAGCCGGAGTCGACGACTTCCGGTTCAACACGATTATGGCAGAGGAGCTAAGTCACGCGCACGTGGGAGCGTGCGGCGATGGCATTCTCCTGCATAACGATACCTGTCTGCCCTACTTCCTCTCAGCCGCTGACGCGGACCAGCAGGCGAGGTGGATGCCAGGCATCTGCTCGGGCGACCTCGTGCTGGCTATCGCCATGACAGAGCCTGGCGCCGGCTCCGATCTGGCTTCGATGCGCACGACGGCGCTCCGCGTCGGCGACCACTATGTGGTGAACGGATCCAAGACCTTCATCACCAACGGCATCAATGCAGACCTCGTGATCCTTGCGTGCAAAACAGATCCGACTGCCCGACACAAAGGCATGAGCATACTTGTGATCGAGGCCGGGATGGATGGCTTTAGCCGGGGGCGCAACCTCGAAAAGATCGGTCAACACGCTCAAGACACGGCTGAGCTGTTCTTTGACGATGTACGCGTGCCAGCGGCGAACCTCCTCGGTGAGGAGGGCTCAGGCTTCCAGCAACTGGTGACGAAGTTGCCGCAGGAGCGGTTGTCCATCGCGATTCACGCCGTTGCCAACGCAGCCGCTGCATTCTCGACAACCCTCGACTACTGCAGCCAGCGAGAGGCGTTCGGCCAGCGCATCGGTTCGTTCCAGCACAATCGGTTCGCTCTCGCCGAGATGAGCACCGAACTCGAACTGGGGCAGAACTACGTCGATGCACAGGTGTTGGCTCTTAACGCTCGCACGCTCACGGCCGAAGACGCGGCGCGAGCAAAGTGGTGGTGCACAGAGATGTCCTGGCGCGTTCTCGACCGTTGCTTGCAGTTGCACGGTGGCTATGGCTACACGGAGGAGTACCCGATCGCCCGCGCCTGGCGGGACGGTCGCGTGCCGAGGATATACGGTGGCACGACTGAGATCATGAAGGAGATCATCGGGCGGTCGCTTGGCTTCTGATGGAGATCACCCTGGCGCCAGGGGAATGTCATGACCACGGTGGACTTCTTCAGGAGAGCCCGAGGCGCGGAGGACACGTAGATAGGAGAATTGAAACCATTGAAGGTTTGGATCGACCAGGATCTCTGTACCGGTGATGGTCTCTGCGAGGAGATCGCCCCCGCGGTCTTCACTTTGCTCGACGACGGCTTGGCTTACGTTAAAGAGGGTGCAGACGTGAAGAGCGAGCCCGGTGGCTCGGCGGGCATTGCCGCCGTTCCCGACGATCTCGAAGATGCCGTCGTCGAGGCGGCCGAGGAGTGTCCGGGGGAGTGCATCTTCATCGAGCAGGGCTGACCGGCCACTCGAATTGCGCTAACCCCAAGCCGGGACGGCGGCCGCAGTCTTGTCCACGGGCTCGCCCCCTATGAGTCGCAGCAGTAACCGGGCCGCAGTCAGGAATCCGGTATGGCCGACCACGCAGGGCCCTTACTTCACGTCGGCGATGCTAACCAGCTCTAATGGGGCCTGATCGGCTGGCCTCAGGCAAGCTGGTCCCGAGCCGTCAGCAGGTGAGCA
>DATMMO010000147.1:0-10910 GCA_035569695.1 Acidimicrobiales bacterium
CCGCCTCGGTGGCGATGGCATCGATGCGGGCCCGCTGGCACAAGAGGGCCTCGATCGACTCGGGGTCGGCCGGGATCAACGGCCCGGCGTCGGCCAGGCGGTCGATCGCCTCTTTCAGGTTCTGGATGTCGTGATCCATGCCTAAATTCAATCATCGGGGTGTAACAGGTTTGGGGGGCTTGGGCCCTACCGGAAGAGCTACGCCGTTGCCCGGTCAGTTGTTGAGCAGGCCTCCGATGATCGAGCTCCCCGTGCTTTTGTCCGAGCCCTCGTTCTGGGGAAGGTACGGCGCGATGGCGTGGGCCAGATTCGAGATGGGCATCGTCTGCAGCCACACCATGCCCGGTCCGGTGAGTGAGGCCAGGAAGAGGGAATCGGCCCCGAAGAGCAGGTTCTTGACGCCCTTCACCATCTTGATCTCGAAGCTCATGTTGGCGTCGAACAGTCCGACATGACCAGGGATGACTCGCAGGTTCTCTCCCGGAGCGAGGTGGTACTCAACCAGTTCTCCCGAGAGGGCGATCCAAGTGGTGCCCTCTCCGGTGATGCGCTGCAGGATGAAGCCGCTACCCCCGAATATCCCGGCTCCGAGCTTCTGCTGGAAGCCGATGGAGACGTTCACCCCCGACGTGGCCGCCAGGAAGCCATGGCGGTGGACCAGGTATTCGCGGTCCGGGGCAATGGCGACAGGACGGATCTCGCCGGGAAGCTTGGCGGCAAAGGAAATGGTGCCGGGTCCACCCTCCGCTTGGTACTGGGTCAGGAAGAGACCACCACCGGCCACGGTTCGCTTGAGCGCACCAAAGACCCCCTTGGATCCTGCTCCGGACGTCGAGGTGGTCAACTGAATCGACGATGTCATCCACGACAGCTCGCCGCCGGGCGAGACGACGCTTTGGCCCGGGTTCAGGTCGACCTGCAAGACCGGCATGACGGTGCCGATCACCCGGTGAGCGATCGGGGTGGCCGCATCTACGGCGCTGGGGTCGTCGGGTGACGGTACCGAATCCGGTGGCGGTGGCGGTGATCCGGGAGGCGGAGGCAGGTTCGACATGAGGGCTCCTTGGGTCTTGCTCGGGAGGCTGATCGCACTCAGCGCTCGGTCCGTTACAGAGAGGGAGCACCGGTTCGTGAAGTTAGTTCTCGGTCGAGAGGTTGTCCACCGTTGGCGTTGGGGCCTTGTGATGGGCGACACCCTACTTTCACCAACTGGTGCGAGCCGGAATCAGATCCGGTCGGAAATTGGACCCGAGCCCGCTTAGTTGCTGTAGATCCTGGTAGGGCTGACGAGCACAACGGTTCGCCCCTGCTCGATCATGGTTTGGTCGTACGAGTCCCAGTCGTCATGCGTACCTCCCGCCGCGGTGAACACCGCGCGCAACAAGAGGCGAAGGGTCTCGCTGTCGAGGCCCACGCAGGTGTCGTCAGGACCAACCAATTCAGCTCGACCTTCGACTGTCGCCCACTTCCATCCGGCCCGGAACGTGACGCTCACCTGTGGTCGGCTCCGAAGGTTGGTCAGCTTCGCCTTGCCGTAGGTGGCAAACCCAACGACATCGACACCACTGACCGGGTGGGCCAAGACGCCGGCATTGACGACCGAGGACTGGATGGTGCCATCCAATCGCAGGGTTGACACGACAGCCAGGAACCCGTCGTGGCTACCGATGTCGACCACATCTGCGAGTGTCGTCATGCCCGAATCGTAGGTCGGGTCGGCATCCCATGGGCCGGCGGACGTGGTCGCGGCGAGGCCCAGCCTCACTGGTGTCACTGCTATAGCCTCGGGATCCATCAGGCATGGCTTCGGTCTGGGCCGAAGCGGGTGCGCCCACCAGGGCACGAGACAAGGGGTGACATGGAGATCGGGGTTGGTCTACCCATGAAGGCGCTGTCGCGACAGGACCTCACGTCCTTCGTGCAGAAGGTGGAAAGCGGGCCGTTCAACGGGGTCAGTCTGGGTCAGCGGCTCACCTTCGACAGCAACGACCCCCTGATCGCCCTCACCTTCGTGGCTGCCGTCACGACCCGCATTCGACTGTTGACGTCGGTGTTATGCCTTCCCTACCACAAGGTCGGCGTGACGGCCCAGCAGGCAGCGACTCTCGACCGGCTGTCCGAGGGCCGATTCAGCTTCGGGCTCGGTCTGGGTGGACGGGAGAGCGACTTCGCCGTCGCCCCCGAGGCGTGGGCCCGCCGTGGACCCAGATTCGAGGAGCAGCTCATCGCCATGCGGCGCATCTTCCAGGGTCAGCCGCCGTTTGACGGAACCGAGCCGGTTGGGCCGACGCCGTTCACGCCCGGAGGTCCCGAGCTCATCGTCGGCGCCTTCGCTCCCGCCGGCCTCGAGCGCGCCGGTCGGCTGGCCGACGGCATCCGGAGCTTCAGCTTCTCCACCGACCCCGACGAGCACCTCGGTCGGTATCAGATCATGCTGCGAGCCTGGGAAGAGGCCGGCCGAGAGGGCAAACCGCGCCTGATCGCCGCCACCCACTTCTCCTTGGGACCGAATGCCCGAGAGTCGTACGAGGCACACGTGGCCAAGTACTACGGATACTCACAGGCCACGGTCGATGAGGCGCTCTCGGGAAGTACCCCGACCTCGCCGGAGGCGATCCGGAGCACCATCGCCCGTTTCGCCGAGGCCGGAGTCGACGAGATGGTCTTTACCGCCACCACGACCGACCCCATGGACTCCCTCGACCGCCTGGCCGACGTCCTGTGACCCAACGACGCCCGAGGGCCGTCAGCGCCAAGGCAGGAGCCTGTTCGCTACGCCGATTCCGGGGTGATGCCGGCCCCTTTGAGCATCCGGCGCAGGTCGATCACCATCTGCTCGTCGATGTCTGACCCTTTGGGCGCCTCGAGCGTCTCGATCTCCGGTCCCAGCTTGACCTTGAACTTGCCGTCGTGCTTCTTGGTCACATCGGCGACGCCTTCCAGCAACGACAGCACGTCATGCCATTCGATGTTGTGGCTGACCGGATGTTGAAAGATCTTCTTGACCGTGGCCCGATGGTGTCCATCGAGCTTGATGCCCTCTGCCATGTGCTGGTTTCCCTTGGATCTGTCCGGGCCTCCCCCGGAATATGTCTTGAGCGTAGACCTGCGCTTCGATTGCGGGCACCCCTCGGTGGCCCCAAGTCGATCGGTGGGCGCTCCTCGGGCATGATGTGACGATGGGATCCTCGGGGGACAAACCGCGCAAACCAAGACATCCACTGCCCAAGGTGCCGAAATACGAGGAACTGAACAGCCTGCCGCTTCCCGGTCTCGGCGGGGGCGGTGACGTGGGATCGGGCCGGTTTGGCCATGGTTCGGACCACAAGCACCCGGGCAGACCAGGTCGGGCCGGTACGTTCCTGCTCCGCATGCTCGGGATGCGCAACAAGGAGTGACGGCAAGGAGTAGGGGCAAAGACTCCTTCGTGACCCATCAGCCCACAGGACCGCTCAGGCCGATCCCCTCTTGATTCTCCCGCGCAGAGCGGCGAAGCACATGGTCATGCTGATCACCCCGACGATGGCGATGGCCAGGAGCGCCTCGCCGAGCTGAGACCACTGCAAGCCGTTGCCGATCTCGAGCGACCGCAGACCGGCCAACAGATAGGTAACGGGGTTGAACCCGGCGACCGTGTTCAGCCAGCCCGAGAGTTGGTCTCGGGGCACGTACGACGAGGTCAGGAACAAGAACGGGAAGAACAGGAGGAAGGTGGAGTTCACCGCGGCCGGGTTGCCTGTTTTGAGGGCGATGGCATAGCCGAATCCAGCGAAGGCCAGGCTCCACAGCGCGGCAAGCACGATGAACGACACGACGCCGAGTGGTCCGCCGTGGAACCGCACACCGAGGATGAACCCGACGATCAGGATCGGAACCGTCAAGGCGGCTGCCACCGCCACGTCGGCCGCCATGTGGCCCACCAGGATCGCCGTCCGCCGTACCGGGGTCAGGAGCAGTCGGTCGAAGTACTTGGTCTGCACGTCGAGGACGAGGGCCGGAGCGCGAGAGACGCCGGTCACTCCCAGAAGGATGGCCGTCGCCATGGCAAAGGACGTGTAGTTGAAGCCGGGAATTGAGGCGGTCACCTTCTTCAACGTGGCGATGTTGACAATGAAGAAGAACAGAGCGATGAAGATCGGCGGGACGACCACCATGATGTCGCGGGGCACGGCGCGCAGTGCTCGACCGGCGATGGAGCCGAGGTCGTGAAGGAACCCAGCCGGACGGGCCCGGATTCTCCCATCGGGGGAATGGAAATCGGTGACGTCTGTGACCACGGTCATGACAGATCCTCCTCGGTGCTCGTCCGTTCGATATGCGTGCCGGTCAGCTCGAGGAACACATCGTCCAGTGTGGGCGTGCGCAGGGTCAGGTCGCGGACAGCCACGTCGGTGGCGGCCAGGGCAACGGCCACCGGGCTGATGGTGGCCGACCCGGTACCCGTGGCTATGACCAGCTCGTTGCCATGGGTCTCCACGCTGCGTACGCCCGGCACGGCCTCGACCGTCGCACGCGCCGCTTCGGCATCGCCATCCACGCGGGCGACGATGACGTCGGATCCCACCGACTTCTTGAGTGCGGTGGGCGTACCCTCGGCCACGATCCGGCCGTCATCGATGATGCCAACCCGATGGGCCAGCTCGTCGGCCTCTTCGAGGTACTGGGTGGTCAGGAAGATGGTCATGCCCAGCTGATCGTTGAGCCGGCGGACCTCGGACCACACCTGGACCCGGCTGACGGGGTCGAGGCCAGTGGTCGGTTCGTCGAGAAACAAGATTTCGGGGTTGTGGATCAGTGCTGCGGCCAGGTCGAGGCGGCGCTTCATCCCGCCCGAATACGTGCCGATCATGCGGTCGAGGAAGTCACCCACATCGATGAGCTCAGACAGCTCGGCAACCCGACGACTTACATCTCGGCGCGACAGGCCATAGAGGCGACCCTGGAGACGCAGCAGCTCGGTGCCGGTCTGCTTTGGGTCCAGGGCGGCCTCTTGGAGGGCGACTCCGATCCGGAGCCGAACCTGCCCGGGCTGGGTGGCGACGTCATATCCCGCCACCAGCGCCCGACCACCGGTTGGCGTCAACAGCGTGCACAGCATGCGCACTGTCGTGGACTTGCCTGCGCCGTTGGGTCCCAGGAACCCATAGATCTCTCCCGCCGGGATCTGAAGGTCGACCCCGTCGACCGCTCTGATGCCATCGAAGTCGCGTACCAACGCCTCAGTATGGATGGCGTTCCCGTCGGGAAGCAGATTCGGCACTGCCGTAGGCAGACGAGGGGGCCGGTCCACCGAGGGCGTGTTCTGTTCTTGCATGTCCACACAGACGGCCGCCGGGCTCCGAACTCATCGGTCTGGCCATCACCCTTTTCCGTCGCCGGCCCGTGGACAGCGCAGGCCGATACGTGCCGGCGGGACTCCGCACCCAAACGAGCATCCTGACCTGCACCTCCGAGGCCCAGTAGGCTCACGCCGCGTTGCAACGGGGCAGCGAGAACGGGGGGAATCATGAATACAATCATCGGGTCGAATGGGGGTGGGACCTACCACTCGTCCGTGCAGTTGGTACCGGCGTCGTCCGGGGTGGGCGGACTCGGCTCCCTGGTCGGAGTCCTGATCGGCCTGCTCGGGCTGGTCGTCCTCCTCGCCGTGGTCGGGGTCCTCGTCATCGTGGTGGCGGCCAACCGGGCCGAGCCCGACCCCAGCGGCCGGCGTCCCCTCTCGGTGTACCTGTTCGCCACATCGTTCATTGCCCTGATCGCCGCCGTGGTCGGCTCCGTGACCGTGGTCTCGTCCCTGGTGCAGCTCATCGGCAGCCACCCGGGCCCTTCACTACCGGGCATCCATCCGATCGGAGATGCTGCGGCCCGGGGTGCCGTGCTGGGCGGCTTGATCACCGTGGTCAGCGTGGCCATCCTCGTCGTGCACCTCCGCCAGGGGCTGCTGTTCGCCCGCGCCGACGGCGAGGCGGGGCCGTCCCAGCGAGTGGCCCGAAGCTACGTGGCCGCCGTGGCCTTCTTGTCGGTCCTTATCTTGCTTGCGGGCACGGTGATGGGGATCTACCTCCTCTTCGAGATCGCCGGACCGGGGATCTTCGGCGGCGGTGGCGGCCGGATCCCGGCGGTGCGAAATCTGATCATCGTGGCCTACGTCGTCCTCGTCGCTGACCTCATCCTCTACACCCACCGCGATTTGGTCACGCCCGGTCTGCGCTTCCGGAAGGCTGCCGCGATCGCTCCGCCGGGCTAACTTCTTCCGAATATGCTTTTCAGCTGTGCCGCCATGGAAAGCGATTGAACAGGCAGAACCGGAATTCGCCTTGCGGGCACGGAGGCTGATGGCTGCAGGTCGCCACAAGACAATCGCGACGCTTCGCGCCGATGGATCGCCACGGATTTCGGGAATCGAATGCGAATTCACCGACACCGATCTCCGCTTTGGCTCGATGCCCGATGCACGCAAGGGGGCGGACCTCGAGCGAGATCCCCGCTTCGCACTCCATGGGCCGACGTTCCACCCGGAAGAGGGCAGGGAGAGGGACTGGCCGGGAGAGGCCAAGATTGCTGGACGAGCCATCCGCGATAGCTCGGTGATCAAGGACGAGGTCAGCGACGAACCCGACGGCGAGATGTTCATTGCTGACGTTACTGAGGTCGTGATCACCGCACTGAATGCCGAGGGCACCAAGCTCGTCATTGAATCATGGACGCCCGATCGGGGGCGGCAAAGGATCGAGCGGGACTAGCAAGAACCTCAACCCACGAGGAAGCAGGGCTGGCCGATGGGATCGCCAACGCTGGAGACTCTGAGGACTGAGTCCGGAGAGGCCAACTGTGGAAAGAGACAGCATTGTCAAGAGCCTGATCACACGACACTGGGAGGCCTCTCAGAACGGTGATGGCGATGCCGAACATGGCATCTATGCCGATTCCGCCGTTCTGGACTACCCGCAGTCCGGAGAGCGCTTCCGCGGGCGCGACACAATCCAACTCCAGCGGGGAAACCACCCGGCGGCGCGTCAGTTCACGGTGCGCCGAATCGCCGGCCACGGAGACCTCTGGGTGAGTGAAGTCGTTATCACCTATGACGGCGTGCCGACCTATTCGGTGAGCGTCATGGAGTTCGAGAACGAGTACGTCGTCCACGAGACTCAGTACTTCGCCGACCCGTTTGCTCCCGCCCCCGGACGGGCCCACCTGGCTGAACCTATGCCCGTGGAAGGGCAGTGAACGCGGCGACCTCTAGGTGTGGCCCGGAACGACCAGGCCGCTCTCGTAGGCCAGAACCACGAGCTGGGTGCGATCCCGGGCACCCAGTTTGGTCAGGATGCGCGAGACGTGGGACTTGATGGTCAAGGGGCTGTTGTACAGCTGGTCGGCAATCTCTGCATTGGTCAGTCCCGTGGCCACCAGCCTCAGGATCTCGATCTCCCGGGAGGTCAAGACATCCGGCAATCCGGTCAGGTCACCGACCCCCTCCACCGAGCTGGCCACGTACGCCTCGATCACTCGCCGGGTGGCGCTCGGATCGAGCAGCGCATTGCCCGAAGCAACCGTGCGCACGGCCTGGATCAATTCGACGGGTTCGACGCCCTTCAGCAAGAAGGCGCTGGCACCGGCACGCAGAGCCCCGAAGACGTACTCGTCGAGGTCGAACGTGGTGAGCACGATGACCTTGGTGGCCGCCAAGCGGGGGTCGCTGGTGATACGACGGGTCGCCTCTATCCCGTCGAGATCCGGCATCCGGATATCCATGAGCACCACATCGGGGGCGTCACGGGTGGCGATGGCCACGGCCTCAGTACCGCTGCTGGCCTCTTCGATCACCTCGATGTCGTCCTCGCCGGCCAGGATCGAGCGGAAGCCGACCCGTACGAGCGCATGATCATCGGCCACGAGGACGCGGAGGACAGACCCGGTCATCGCTCCGTCACCGCAATGGGCAAGCGAGCTTCCACCCGCCAACCGCCCCCGGCGACTATCCCCGCTCTGCAGTACCCGCCCAGCGCAGCTGCCCGCTCGGCCATTCCCTGCAGGCCGTGCCCGGCCATCGTGGTGGTGGCCGCGGCTTCCGTATGGCCGTCGTCGACGACTTCGACCGACAGCGCGTCCCCGACCAGATACACGTTGACGACGGCGGTCCGGGCGTCGGAGTGGCGCAGGATGTTGGTCAAGGCCTCTTGGACGATCCGGTAGCCCGCATGCTCAATGGCCTCGGGGACAGATTGGTCCAGCCGGGCCACCCGGAGGTCGACGGTAATGCCCACTCCCTCGAGTCCGTGCACCAGGTCCCGCAGATCTTCCAGACTCTGGGCCGGCCGTAGGGGCGCTTCATCGGGCACCGAACGGAGCATCTTCAGGGTCGAGCGGAGCTCGGCCAGGGCTTCCGCCGAGGTCCGTTTGATCTCTTCAAGGGCATCGAGGCTCTCGTCGGGATCATTGCGGCGCAAGTGGGCCGCCGCAGCCGCACGCACGTTGACCGCCACCAGGGCGTGACCAATGGAATCGTGAAGCTCGTGGGCCAGTCGGAGCCGTTGCTCATCGAACTGGTGCTGAACCCTGGCCTCGCGCTCCTGTTCGGCTGTCTCGTGCGCCGCCCGGACAAGAGCCAACCTGCCCCGGCGGGCATCGCCGGCTACCAGAGCGAAGAGGAGGAGGGCGAGATACGCCAGCACCTCGAGCGCATCGAAGTGTCGGTGGGGCAAGATCGCCGCCGCCAGTGCCACCGCAGGCACCATGGCTACACCCACCAGCAACGAGCTCAGACGTCGGCCTTGCAACCCCACGGTGTAGACGGCCAGCATGACGACGGCAACTGCCGCGTGCTTGGGCTGGAAGAGCGCGAGGCATCCGAGAGCTCCGCCGATCACCAGCACAAGTACCGTCAAGGGATAGCGACGCCGGGCCACCAGCGGAAGCGCGGTCACCGCAGCGAGGACGAAGTCCGCCACGTTGAGATGCTGACCCCGGTGGCTGAGAAGCGGATCGACCAGCAAGGCGGCGAAGGCGGCGAAGGCGATACCCACATCGAGCTCCGGCGCGTACAGAACCGCTCGTCGAACCTTTTCGGCGCGGCTCAAGGGGGCCGTCACGACAACCGATTGGATCCGTCGTTGCTGAAAGCGCCCAAAGCGCTCATGAATGGAGCTTATCGGTGCCTCCTCGACGACGAGCGAGGGATCAGCTGCCCCCCGATGCGATGACCGATCGGGTGCATCATCACCATCTCGCGCCGGTCCGGTCGGTCCCTCACGGAGTCCACCGGGGGGTGCAAAGTGACCTCGGGACATCCGGAACTCCTCGGCCGAACCCGTCGCCGTTCGACGACGGAAGACCATTGACACTACCGATGGGGATCGGCCCGCACATCGTCCCCGGGATGGATCGTGGCTACTCCTCCAGGACGAGGAGACGGCGTCGAGCACGCCGGGGTCATGGCCCGCACCAAGGGGTTCCGAGAACACAGGCACCAGCCGACCGGCCTGCAGGGCTAGGCCCAGAGCAGTAAACCGCTCCGGCCGAAAGGTCCCGCCGGCTGACGATTCGGAGGGGCACTCGGCGCATCCTGAATGGAGAGGTCGCCGACAACCGGGGACCAGTGGAGGAAACTGTGATGCGTACGATCGCCCGCTGGTGTCTCCGGCATCGATTCACGGTCTTGGGGATCTGGGTCGTGGTGCTGGTTGGCACCTTCTTCCTCCAGTCCGCTACCGGTAGCCACTACGCCACCAGCACCACGCTCTCGGGCACGCCGAGTGCGGCGGCAGCCAACCTCTTGCACAGGGCCGTACCGGGGCAGTCGGGGGACACCGAACAGATCGTGTTTCAGACCAAGACCGGCACGGTCAACGCTCCAGCCGTTGAGGCCAACATCCAGGCGATGTTGGGCCACGTCGCCCACCTGCCCTACGTGTCCGGCGTGACCTCGCCCTACAGCGGGGCCGGTGCGAAGCAGATCAGCGCCAACGGGCATATCGCCTTCGCCACGGTCAACTTCTCCAGGGATGCCAACAACATCTCAAGCGCCGAGGCCACGAACATGGTGAACCTGGCCAGGGCGCCGAACTCGTCCAACCTTCAAGTAGACGTGGTGGGCAACGTTGCCGCCTCGACCAACCCGACTTCCTCGCCGAGCACCATCATCGGCGTGGTGGCGGCCCTCATCGTCCTGCTCATCGTCTTCGGTTCCCTCTTCCCCGCCCTGCTCCCCCTGCTGAGCACGGCCATTGCCCTCGTTTCGGCCATCTCGATCATCGGAGCGCTTTCGAACATCCTGGGCATGGCGTCGTTCACTTCCCAGCTGTGCATCCTCATCGGCCTCGGAGTCGGGATCGACTACTCGCTGTTCATCCTCATCCGTACCCGCACCGGTCTCCGCCGCGGCCTGAGCCTGGAAGAGTCGGTTGGGACCGCGGCGGCCACGGCGGGGCGAGCCGTGTTCTTTGCCGGCATGACGGTCTGCATCGCCCTGCTCGGCCTGCTCACCGTGGGAATCGGCACCTTGTCGGGGGCAGCCATCGCCGCCTCCATCGCCGTGGCCTTCTCGGTGATGGCGGCTCTGACCCTGCTCCCCGCGCTCGTTGGCATCCTGGGACGTCGCACCCTCACCCGCCGCCAGCGCGCGGCGTTGGCCCGGGGCGAGACAGACGTTCCCGAGGCTTCGCGCCACTGGACCAGATGGGCCTCAGGCGTGCAGCGCCATCGCGCCGTCCTCGCCGTTGGTGCTCTCGGCGTTCTGATCGCTCTCGGTGCCCCATTCCTGTCCATGCGCCAGGGCACGGCCGACTACAGCGTCGATCCCACCAGCACCACGACCACCACCTATCGGGCCTACGAGATGCTGGTCAAGGGGTTCGGACCAGGGTTCAGCGGTCCGCTGCAGCTGGTGGCGCCGATCAACAGTTCGGCCGACA
>DATMMO010000148.1:0-3429 GCA_035569695.1 Acidimicrobiales bacterium
CCATCGCCGCCCTGGAGTACGGGGTGGCCGAGTACGACCGGGACCGCATCCATCATGCCGTGCTGACCGCCGCGGCGGCCGAGGAATGGTTCCATCGCCTGGCCGGCGAGAGCACCGAGGCGAGACTGGACCGTCCCGGTATGGAGCCGGGCCGGGCCGACGTGATCGTGGGCGGCGCCTTGATGCTCGACGCGGTCATGTCCCGGTTCGGTTTCGACCAGTGTCTGGTCTCCGAGTCGGACATCCTCGACGGTCTGGTGGCCTCCCAGCTCTGAGACAGGGTCGGACGGCCGCTACCGGCGCCGCCGCCCCGCCTGCTCGATGGCGGCCACGATGTGAGCCATCCGGTCCACCAAGTGGTCGGGATGGCCGTATCGATTCTCGGCCATGATGCGGCCCTGGTGACCGAGCTTGTCCCGCATCGTCTTGTCCGCCAGTGAGGCGACGGCCTGGAACAGCTCGTCTACGGTGGCGAACGCGATGCCGCCCCCGGCTGCGCCATGTTCGGCCCCGACCGATCCGGCCGGGGCGACGATGGGCGCTCCCACCAGCAGTGCCTCGACGCACTCCCGGGCGACCAAGGTGCCCGGTCGGAGATCGATGACCGTCCGGGCATGGGCGAACAGGCGCCACAGGTCGGTACGGGTCTCCACGTCAATCGCCCCTCGACGGGATCGCCATTGCCAGACCGTGGCCACGGCATCCTCGACGACCATGATGTGCTGGCGCGGGAACCGGGCGGCCAACCAGGCCACCCAGGGCGTCGGGTCGGAAGCATCACCGGCCGCGGTGCCGGCCCGATCGGAGAGCACCAGCAGGTAGTCGACGAAGCCGACGCCTGAATTGGGGCGCTTGGTGACGAACGGGTTGACCGGGATGTGGAGACCGGTGTCGTAGACGTGGGCAGCCAGCTCGGGATGGGCGTCGGCCACGATGTCACGTCGGTGGGGGGTGACGGTCAGGAGGGCGTCGACCGGGGGAACCGGGTTCGCCGACCCGGCCAGCGCGGCCACGGGGGCACCGGCGGCGAACTCCCGGGCGAGGGCCACGGCACCGGCATCGTC
The DNA here is from genome assembly GCA_035569695.1 of Acidimicrobiales bacterium. Classification (GTDB taxonomy): domain Bacteria; phylum Actinomycetota; class Acidimicrobiia; order Acidimicrobiales; family RAAP-2; genus DASXMT01. Next base: position 1,065 of record DATMMO010000148.1, read on the forward strand.
GGCATGGACGAGTACGAGGGTGGGTGGGGGCCAGTCCGGCCAGCGAGCATCACCGGGGAGGGGCCAGGCGTGATCGCCCGGCGATCCCGTGCCGATCTGGTGGACGTCGAAGAGACCGTCGGGTCGAGGCGTCCGATTCGCTCCAGGGGTGACGACGTCCACGGCCCGGCGGCGGGAGATGGCGCCGGCCAGGCTGCGCATCACAAACGATTGCTCGGTCTCGCACCCGTCCCAGGTCGAGGTGATCAGGAGCACCCGGCTGTCGGGCAACGGCTCAGCCATCCGTGGGCGGGGACGTGGCGCTGTGGAGCGCGGCCCGCACCTGAACCAGATCGTCGCCGACCACCGACACCACTTCTCGCAGGAGATCCTCGAGCTCGACCACCCTCGAGCCCAGCTCGTCGCACCGGATGGCCAGGGCATCGTTGGTGCGGATGAGTGCGCCGATCAGGGCTCGGTCCGCCCGTTTGTACGGTTCGGTCACGTCGGCTGCGACCGAACCGATCTGCCTGAACACGATGTCGCGCAGACCCCGACCGGACGGCTGACCGGCTTGCTCGGTGCCGAGGTCCGCCCACAGGCGGTGCAAGGTGGCGAAATCGGGGCTCTCTCGCACCGGGGATATGGCCTGATGCTCCCGGGGGGCGCGCTCGAGCAGCCGAGGTGGCAACGGCGGCTCGTCGCCGGTGTCGTCGCCAGGTTGGTTCATTGGCCTTGCAGGATCAGTCGCCACTGGTGCAGTTGCTCCTCTTCTTCGGGCCGACGAAGGGCGCACGACCCGTCGAGACGGGTGAGATGGGGGTTGAGAAAGGGATCACCGGTTTGGATCAGCTCATCCCAGCGAAGCATGAAGCGGCGGATGTCGGGCACCGTTCCAGTCTTCCCTCGGCTGGGAGACTCGTAGTGGATGAGCTCGGCCAAGGGCTCGTAGAGGACGCGGTAGCCCCGCTGCTGCGCCCGCAAGCAGAAATCGATGTCGTTGGTGTCGATGCCCAGGTCCTCGTCGAAGCCCCCCAGGTCCTCGAACAAGCTCCGACGGCTGGCCATACACGCCCCGGTCACCGCTGAGCACTCGCGGGTGAGCACGGCCAGACCCAGGTAGCCGGGCTGGGCGGCCGGCAAGCCGACCAGGATGTGGCCGGCCGCTCCGATCCCGATCACCACGCCGGCATGCTGGACCCGGCCGTCGGGGTACAGGAGTCGAGCGCCCACCGCGGCAACATCGGGTCGCAGCGCCTGGGCGGCGAGAGCGCCGAGCCAGCCCGGTCGCCTGGCTTCGATGTCGTTGTTGAGGAAGAGGAGCACGTCACCCCGGGCGGCGTCCACGGCGGCATTGTTGAGGGCAGCCCAGTTGAACGAGCGGTCGTCCCTGACCACGGTCACGTCGTCTCTGGTCTCCAGACGCTCGAGGAGGGTGAGGGTCTCGGGCTCGACGGAGCCGTTGTCGACCAGGACGAACTGGAGGTCGACGTCGCCGGTGGTGGCGGTGACCGAGTCGGTGCAGGTGCGGAGGAAGGCGGCACCGTCGCGGAAGGGCACGATGGCGGTCACCGATGTCCGAGCCGGCGGTGAGCGCCGGAAGCGCCAGGTGCCCGGCATCGGTCCCACTTCGACCGTCCCGACCTCATCGCGACGGATGATGGCCCTGGTGACCGCGCCCGGTCCCGCCGGCCCGTCATCGGCTCCAGGGGCCGTGGCCGGGGATGCTCCGTCCACGTGAGACTCCGACCGCCGGCCATAGAGGACCTCGGTGACGTGTGCGACCTGGTCGGTGTGCTCGGTCATTCGCAACATGAGGTCGTGTTCCCAGTCGCCGTCGTCCACCGCCCTGATGCCGCCTGATTCGATTACCAGCGCCGTGCTGGCCAGCAGGGGGCGCCCGAGGTAGGCCGTCGAGAGCAGCAGGTCGGGCGACCAGTCGGGCTTGAGTGCGGGCTGCCAGGACGTCTCGACCCCGTCGAGCTGGTCCTCGTCTCCGTAGGCCAGGGGCGCACCAGTCGCGGCCTGGCCGAGCAGGGCCAGGGCATCGGGGGCCAGTTCGTCGTGTTGGCCCAGCACCAGGACGAAGGGTGCCTCGGCACCCTCGAAGGCCAGGGCCAGGGCCTCGGCCAGGGGCGTGTCGGGCACCGTGGTCACCCGGCTGACCCGGGCCGGGTCCAGACCGGACAGCTGCTCGGACAGCACGGACTCGACCGGGTCGGAGGGAGTGCCGCACAGGGCCAGGGAGAGGCGCCAGTGGGGAACGGATTGCCCCAGGACCGACTGGAGGGCCCGGCGCAGCCACAGGGGCTCGGGATCATCGATCACCATGAGCACGGCCACTGCGGGGCCGGACCCGGTCGGGGGGGCCGGCTCGGCTGTGCGC
>DATMMO010000149.1:0-5855 GCA_035569695.1 Acidimicrobiales bacterium
GTCGGTTAGGCGTTGGTCGAAGCTCCGAAAGCACGACGGCAGCCGGACGATGTCCTCGTCGCTCCACGTCTGAGCACTGATGGTGTCGCTGACCATGCGGGCCCGGTAGTTCAGGGCGACCGGATCGGGTGCGACACCCACGTGCATCGCCGCACGGCACAGGTGGTGGACGAGCCGGGTGAGCCGGCTGCCTTCGGAGCGCCGACGTGACTCGCCCGGCGCCCACGACCGGGCCCACATGTCGACGTGGTCAGCCCCCCCGGCCACCGCCCCGGCCAGCCGGGCCATGGTCCCGTTCATCTGGGTGAGCATTCCTCCGGCCCGCCGGAGGCCCCACTGGCCCCGGTGCCAGCGGTCCTCGGCCATCTGGTGGAGGCCGGCGGCGAGCAAGAAGGCGTCGAGCCACTGCTGGCCGGCGACTCGATCGAGGAGGTGCGAGGACAGTGTCTCGGCGTCGTTGAACAGATCGATGAGGGCCAGCGGTCCAGCAGACGACCCCGTCTCGAATCGCGGCTCGTCGGCCACCGACCCGTCGCCCATCTCGGCGACGAGCTGAGCCAGCGCCATGGTCACCGATGGCCACCTTTCCGTCGGAGACGACGTGCGGTGGCGAGATGTCGTCGTCCCGAGTGCCGACTGGCCAGGTAGGCGAAGGGCCCAGCCACGAGCCCCCGCCGTTGAAGGCGGCTCAGTTCCACGGGCACGCCGGCCGGGCCGGTGGGAGCCGATTGGCTCCGCCCCTGGGGCGGCGCACCCCGCCAGGCCCGAAGGATTCCGGCCGGCAGTCGGGGGATGAGCCAGAGGGCGGCGCGGGGCTGGCACAGGATGGCACTGGTCAAGAAGGCACCCTGGCCGACCCCGTAGCCAAACGCCTGTCGTCTGACGGCGGGAAGGTCACGTCGGTGGTGGTGCCAGACCAGAGCGCCTGGTTGGTAGGCCAACGTGTGGCCGTCGGCGATCAACCGGAACAGCGCGGCCAGGTCGTCTCCGCCGCGGGCGGGCGAGCCGGTACCGAGCGCGGGATCGAATCCACCGATGCTTTGCAGGTAGCGGGTGTCGAAAGCCATGTTCGCCCCCGACCCCAACCGTCCCGCGCTGAACGGGAACAGCGAGTCGGTCGCGCCCGACTGGTGGAGATGGAAGCGAGCCGGGACGAACCCTTTGGCGAACTGGCCGTGCATCTCCAGCATGAACTGGGCCGGAGTCTCGAGCTCGGCCGGCAGGATGAGCCCCGTCGTACCCTTGACAGCGGGTTCGGTGACGAAGGGCATCACCAGCTCGCTGAGCCAGTTGCGATCGACGACGACATCGTCATCGGTGAAGGCAACGATCTCGCCCGTGACCTCAGGGAGGGCCCGGTTATGGCTGGCCCCGAGGCCCCGGCGCCGCTCGCCCAGGTAGCGCACCGGGTATCGACGACCCATCGCCTCGACCAGCTGTCGGGTCTCGTCCGACTCGGAGTCGTTGTCGACAACGAGAACATCGAAGTTGGGGTAATCGACCCGCTCGAGCGACGCCAGACAGGTGGCCAGCTGCGCGGGCCGCTCCCGGGTGGCGATCACTACCGTCACCGGGGGAGGGTCGGTGAGGATGCTGGCCCGCGCCGCCAGGCACGGAGCGCTTCGGTCCGTCCAGCCCGTCCACAGGGACGGTGTCGACGGAGTGGGCATGCTGTCGGCTCGGACATGGGCGTCCAATGCCGGCCCAATAGCGCCCCGGACGGCCCGGGCCCACCGGACTGGACGATCGACCTCATCGATGTTCAACCGGACCAGCCCGAGCGGCTGGGTGTGAAGCCGTACCAACGCCAAGAGGGACGTGGAAATGGGAGGAAGGTGCGAGCGGTCGATGCTCTGCAATCCGGATTGCAGTTCGACTTCGGTGATGGCGACGGGCCGGAAGCTACCGGATGGGTTGGGCCACCCCAGCTCGGCAAGCGGGGTCGACTGGACCCCGATGGCCATAGTCATCAGGTCGCGCCGAGTGAGGGATCGGGCACGATCGCCGGGTACTCGAGCCCATCGATGGGGAGCTCGGGGTTGCCCAGGTGTCGGGTCCGGACCAGCGTTTGCAAGACGCGAAATCCGTCATGAAAGGTTCGAAGGCTCGTCTGGCCGCTCCGCCGGGGCAGCTCGATGCTCGGCACTTCGGCGATCCTGAGGCCAGCGCTCAGAGCCCGCAGTGTCAGCTCCGTTTCGATCTCGAAACCGGCGGAGCAGAGCCCGAGGTGCCCGAGGTACTGGCGCCTGAAGGCAAAGAACCCGTAGCAAAGGTCGGTCAGCTGGGTGCGGTAGAGCACATTGGCCACGAGCAGGAGCCCCTTGTTCCCCAAGCGGCGGAGGGTGGTGATGTCCTGGGATCCACCTCCGCCCATGAATCGGGATCCCTTTACGAAATCGAACCCGTGATCGAGGAAGTACAGATATTGCGGTATCTCTTCGGGCGACATGCTCCCGTCGGCGTCGAGAGCGACGATGATGTCGTGTTTGGCCGCGGCAAAGCCGGCTCGGAGGGCGTGGCCCTTCCCGGCCTGCGGATCGGTGATGATGCGGATGTCCGGTCGACAGTTGCGGGCCATGAGCCGGGTGATGTCAGAGGACCGGCCATCGACCAGGATGACCTCGTCGATACCACCGGGGAGGCGCTCCAATACGTGGGCCAGGTTGCGCGCCTCGTTCTTGGCCGGTATCACGACGCTCACCGTGGACCGAGGCGCCTTGCGAGTACTGGAACGCTTGCGAACAGGTGCCATGGTTGGTGCCGGCATCGTCTCAGGGCGGGAAACCGGTGTCGGTCGTTCCTCGGGGGTGAACGGGGAAATGGTCATGATCTTCTCTTCTCTGCCTTTCTGCTGCGGTAATTCCGAAAGGACGCACCCAACGCGGGATCGTCCGGTCGTGCCCAGAGTCCGGATCGGGGATCCGGATCTCGCTAGTCGGGTCGAAGGCCAGCCTCAAGGGCGACCGAGACCGCGGCCAAGCCGGAATGAACATTCAATTTCTTTTGCAAATTCTGTGTGTGGGTTCTCACCGTGTTGGTCGAGACGTGAAGGCGTTGGGCGATGGCGGCGTGGTTCAACCCGTCCACCATCAAGGTGAGTACCTCCAGCTCCCGTTTCGTCAGTGACATCAGGCCGTCCCGTGCCTGGGCGTGATTGGTACTAGTACGAAAGCCGGACAGCATCGAGGTCAAGAGCGGAGGCGAGACCCACATTTTTTCCTTCGCAGCCCATCGCACGGCTTCGGCCACCTCTTGCAGAGGAGCGATCTTGAGGACGAAGCCGAATACGCCGAACTTCATGGCCAGCTCGGCCGCCTCCCGATCCTCGCTGCTCATGAGCAACACGACCGCCGGCCTCATACCGCTGGCTGTGATCTCGCGGAGTACGTCGGCTCCGCAGGTGAGATCGATGTCGCCGTCCAGGATGAGGACATCGGGCCGAAGCGATGTCACCAGGTCTACGGCTTGGGAAGGAGAAGGAGCGGAGCCTACGACCCGGATGTCGGGCTGGGTGTCCAACCAGGCCGACAGGGACTCGCACAGCACGGCATGCGAATCGACAATTGCTACTGCGGTCTCTCTCACGGTGGTTAGTCTGAGCCAAGCAGTGGTTCAGAGCCGTCCCCCGTTTGGACCATCTTTCTACGTGTATTGGTTGCCTCTTCGGCTGGGCTCACTCCAAGTGCTTCAGCCACCGTCACGCCACCACGTGCGACGTTCTGGTCTCTCATCGATGGTTCGTCGCCATGCTCGGATTCGGCGTTCTCCATGTGCACGATCCCCCGACGCATGGCGTATGCCACCAGTTCGAGCCGCGAGTGGACACCCAATTTGATGAAGAGATGTTGGAGGTGGGCGTGCAAGGTGGCCTTACCCACGTTCATGGTCATGGCGATGGCTGTCGTGCTCTTCCCTTGGACCAAGAGAGCGATGACCTGTCGCTCCCTGGGCGTCAGATCCCGGTCCTCGACGATCCTGGCTTGGCGTTGGGCGAGTGCTCTGGCCTGGCGCGACCAGACCTTGCCCGGCCGTGCGGCTCTCAAGCGTCCGTTCGGCGGGGCGAGCCGGACATGACGCATGACTTGTTCGATCTCGACGACACCCTCTGATTTCAGGACGACACCGTCCGCTCCGGCGTCGAGGGCTTGCCGGAGCAATTCGGCGTCGCGCTCAGCGGTAAGGACGACAATCGGGGCGTCGACCATTGCCGCTCGCAGGAGGCCGACGGCATCCACGCCGTGCACATTGGGAAAGTGAAGGTCGACGAGGAAGACATCGGGCCGAAACTGTCGGCCGGCCACCAGCGCCTCCGCCGGCGTCGGCGCACAGGACACCACATCGTGCCCACGCTGCTCCAATAAGGAGGCGAATGCCTCGCTGAACATGGCATGGTCGTCACAAATCACGATCCTCATTGGTGGCCCCACTCCTCCGCCACCTGTTCGCTGTCCACATCGGCAACCGCCTCCGAACTGGGAAACAAGACCGTCATTCCGGTGCCTCCCAAATCGCTTTGGTTTACCCGTATCGAAGCGCCGTGTTGCTTCGCGATCTCGTCGATGATGCGCAGGCCGAGCGGAGGACGGGTACGAGCCCGTGGCTCCTGGTCGTGACCGCGGTCGGTCTCTGCGCTCCCCGAGTCGGCGACGCAAAGAGAGACGCCTCCCCCGTTCTGGTCCACGGAGACGCGCACGCGTCCCCCCATCCCGGCGATTCGGCATGCGTTGTCGATCAGGTTGGTCAGCAGCCGCCAGATGGACGAGGAGTAGCCCATGAGTTCAGCCGGCGCGGCACGCAGCTCGATGGCTGCGGAATGGGCCAGTCGAGCACTCTCTACTGCCTTGGCGGCGAGGAGATCGAGCCGCACCAAGGCGGCCTGTGGCGGCTCGAGCACGTGCCCGCACAGAGCGCTGATCTGCTGAGCCTCCGACTTGACCTGCTGCAGTCTTAGCCATACCGGGGGCGAAACGTCACGCTCCCCACACGCCACTTCGGCCAGCGTACGCACGGTCGCCATTGACAGCGAGATGTCATGGCAGAGGTAATGCAATACCTCTGGGCAGTCGTCGTGGTTGACGGCATGACCGAAGATGCGGGCCACGTCCGGAACACTCTGCCCCGATCGAAGTGCCTCGTGTGCCGTACTCACTAATAATCATTGTTCCCCGACCCACGGCATATGCAACCAGGCAAACCGATCAATTGTGATCATTCGCTCGTGCCGGAGGACTACGAGAGCTGGGTCATAACCCATTGACGTAGGGATGTTCATTCATTTGGTCAATGCCGCGGTCCTTCCGCCTGGGGACCATGGACGAGCGGTCCGTTTTTTCGGGTCCGGGCTGGCGAGGAGGTCGAACATGTTGGGCAGGCCTATGTCCAGCCGTAGGTCCGGTCGAGTCGGACAGGAGATCCCGCGACCGGCCTTGCGGCGGTTGCTAATGGGCGCTCTCACAGTAGGGGCTCTGGCCGCTTCATGGGGGATCGTCGGTCAGCCCCCATCGGCCGCCGTCGGCACTGGAACTCGAGCTGGTGGCCCGGTGGGCGTCGCCGGCCGATGGAACCTGACGTTCGACGACGAGTTCACCGGCTCGCGCTCGAGTCTCAGAAATTGGTCGACATGTTACGACTGGGACTGTACCAATGCGGGCAATGACGAGCTCGAGTGGTACGAACGAAGCAACGTCTCCCTCTCACGTCAGGGTTTGTTGCTTACCGCTCGAGTACAACAGGCGCACGACAAGCCCTATACATCGGGGATGATCCAGTCAAACCGTCGATATATCTTTCGATACGGGTTCGCCGAAGCTCGAGCCAAAGTTCCGGCCGGCAGTGGTCTATGGTCCGCTTTCTGG
>DATMMO010000150.1:0-2561 GCA_035569695.1 Acidimicrobiales bacterium
CGGACGCCTGGGACGGCAGGCCCCCGTTCGTCCTGGCTGAAGTGACGTCGCTCGAAGAGGCCCGAGCGGCCCTCGCACTCGGCGCGCAGGGCATCGTGGCCAAGGGGTCCGAGTCGGGAGGCGCCATCGGAGAGGAGACGGCGTTCGTCCTCCTCCAAGCCCTGGTCGACAACACCCTGGTCGGCAACACCCTGATCGACAACACCCTGATCGACAACACCCTGGTCGACAAGACCGAGGTGCCGATCTGGCTGAAGGGCGGCATCGGGCTGCACACGGCCGCGGCGGCGATAGCGGGCGGGGCCACCGGTGTCGTCCTCGATTCGCAGGTGGCGTTGACGACCGAGAGTCGGATCCCATCGGAGCTGCGGGCTGCGCTCGAGGCCATGGACGGCAGCGAGACGGTAACCGTCGGCGGTCACCGCTTCTATTCGCGGCCGGATCTGCCGGCTGCGACCCTGCAGGCGCGATTTGAGGCCGCAGCTGGACCGACCGCTTCCCCCGGCGAGAGCGCGCTGTCCGAGGTGGCTGATCAGCTGGGCGGGACGGACCTCCGGACCGAACTGGTCCCCGTCGGTCAGGACGGCTTTCTGGCCCGGGGCCTGGCCCGGCGATTCCGGACCGTGGGCGGGGTGGTGCAGGCCATCCAGCAATCCATCGAGAGGTCGCTCGAGACCGCCCGTCGCCTGGATCCGTTGGCGCCCGGCTCCAGCCTGGCCCAGGAGCTGGGTACCGCTTATCCCATTGCCCAAGGTCCCATGACGAGGGTCAGCGACCGACCAGCCTTTGCCGCCGCCGTGGCCGAGGGGGGAGCGCTCCCTTTTCTGGCCTTGGCCCTGCTCCGGGCCGATGAGGTCCGCCGGGTCCTGGCCGAGACGGCCGAACTCATCCCCGACCGGCCGTGGGGAGCGGGGATCCTGGGCTTCGTGCCCCCCGAGCTTCGCGAGGAGCAGATGGCCGTGCTGCTCGAGCACCCGCCACCGGTCGCCCTCATCGCCGGGGGCCGGCCATCCCAGGCCCGACCCCTCGAGGAGAAAGGGACACAGGTCTACCTCCACGTACCCTCGCCCGGGTTGCTCGACCGTTTCCTGGCCGACGGGGCCCGACGGTTCGTGTTCGAGGGCCGGGAGTGTGGCGGACACGTCGGGCCCCGCACCAGCTTCACGCTGTGGGAGGCCCAGATCGAACGGCTACTGGCCTTCGATCGACCCGAGGAGCTCCGGGTCCTCTTTGCCGGCGGCATCCACGACGGGCGCTCCGCGGCCATGGTGGCGGCCATGGCCGCCCCGCTGGTGGAACGGGGAGCATCCATGGGCGTGCTCATGGGCACCGCCTACCTGGTCACGGCGGAGGCGGTGGATTCGGGGGCCATCCAGCCCGGGTTCCAGAGCGCGGCGCTCGAAGCCGACCGCACCGTGCTCCTCGAGACGTCACCCGGGCACGCCACCCGCTGCGTCGACACCGAGTTCGTGCGCACCTTCGCCGACGAGCGCCGACGCCTCACCGAGTCGGGCGCCACCTCGCAGGAGATGTGGGCCGCGCTGGAGCTGCTCAACCTGGGCCGGCTGCGGATCGCCAGCAAGGGCCTGCGGCGAGATGGTGACGAGCTGGAGAGGGTCGAGGCCGATCAGCAGCAGCGCGAGGGGATGTACATGATGGGCCAGGTCGCCGCCCTGCGCTCCGGCACCACCACCGTCGCCCAGCTGCACACCGACGTGAGCGTTGGCAGCGGCATGGTGTTGGCCCAGGTCGCCGACACGCGCTCGGCTGCCGCCGGGCTCGCCGGTGGTGGTGCGCGCTCGGATGATGCCGACTCCGCCCACGAGGAAGCGGGAGATGCCGCCTTCCTGGACGCCGTCGGCTCCTCGGTTGCATCTCGCGGCGGAAAGGTGGTGAACGGCGACCGATCCGGCGACCGATCGGGAGCCCGAGGAAGTCGAATCGCCATCGTGGGCATGGCCGGCATCTTCCCGGACGCGGATGGGACCGACCGGTACTGGGCCAATGTGGTCGCCGGTACGAACTCGATCACCGAGGTGCCCGCCGAGCGCTGGAACGTGGACACCTACTTCGACCCCGAGGCGGTCAACGGAAGCGCCGGGCGGCAGACGCCGTCCAAGTGGGGAGGGTTCATTCCCGAGATCGGGTTCGACGCGCTGGCCTACGGGATCCCGCCGACCTCGCTGGCCTCCATCGAGCCCGTACAGCTTCTGAGCTTGGAGGTGGCGGCTCGGGCCCTGGCTGACGCCGGCTATGCCGACCGGGAGTTCGATCGGGAGCTGGTCTCGGTCATCTTCGGCGCCGAGGCGGGGACCGATCTGGCGTCGGCCTATGGCTTTCGGGCCATGTACCCGCAGACGGTGGGCCCCCTGCCCGAGGCGTTGGATACCGCTTTGCCCTCCTTGACCGAGGACTCGTTTCCCGGGGTGCTCACCAATGTCATCGCCGGCCGGATCGCCAACCGTCTCGACCTCGGCGGCGTGAACTACACGGTGGACGCGGCGTGTGCCTCATCGCTGGCCGCGGTGGACATGGCGTGCAAGGAGCTCCGGGCCGGGACC
>DATMMO010000151.1:0-12118 GCA_035569695.1 Acidimicrobiales bacterium
GTCGTTGGTCACGTCGCCCCGGCTGTACAGGCGGGCCCCGGCCACCACCATGACGAGGAACTGGATGGCCAGCAGCCCATAGCCCACCCGGCGGACCCAGGTGAGACCCTCGTCGCCGCCAGACCGGCGGCCGAGGTGGAGCAACGAGTGGGGCGAATGGGCCACCGAGACGCTTCCCTTTCGGTCGGAACTGCGGGTCTGACGCCTCGGTCACCGGGAGGCCTGGTGTCCCGAGACCCTAATCTCGCTCCCCAACCGAGTCGGGCAGCCCCGCTTCCAATTCTCACTTTCCCCACCAACCACGGTGGCCTACAGTCGCCCCAGCGGAGGGAGTGAGACACCCATGGATGACAGCGCCAGCGCCCGGTTTCTGACCGTCACTGAGGTGGCGGCCAATCTTCGGGTCTCCAACATGACCGTGTACCGACTGATCAACACCGGCGGCTTGCCCGCGGTCCGGATCGGCAAGTCGTTCCGGATACGAGAGGACGACCTCAACCGGTACCTGACCGGGCAGTACACCAAAGCGGGCTGATCCCGGCGCCGAGCAGCACCTCGGTACCTCCCGTGCCGGCCATCTTCTTCCTGTCCGACTACGGACTGGTCGACGAATTCGCCGGAGTCGTCCACGCCGTGCTCCAGCGCGGGGCCCCGGGCGTACCGGTCATCGACCTCACCCATCAGGTCCCCCGCTTCGACGTGGCCGCCGGCGCCGAGGTGCTGGAGCGGGCCGCCCCCCACCTGGGTCCGGGCGTGGTGTTGGCCGTGGTCGATCCCGGCGTCGGCTCGGAGCGCCGGGGCGTGGCCCTCGAGCTGGGCACGGACTCGGGCCCGCGCTGGATGGTCGGTCCCGACAACGGCCTGCTCCTCCCGGCGGCCGATCTGCTCGGCGGACGCCGCCGGGCACTGGCCCTGGCCGGGGCGTCCACCTTCGATGGCCGCGACGTCTTCGCCCCAGCCGCCGCCCACCTGGTCGTCGGGGGCGCCCCCGAGGACCTCGGCCCCCCTGTCGATGTTGACGGCCTGGTCGCCCGGCCCGGGAGCCCTGTCGGGGCATCGGTCGCCGACGGCGTCCTGACCACGTCGGTGACCTGGGTCGATGGCTACGGGAACGTCCAACTGGCCGGCGACGGCCCGACCTGGGAACAGGTGGGGGTGGCACCGGGGGCGACGGTGCTGGTCGATCTCGACCTCGACCCCGGTCGCGCCGACGGCGGCTCCGATCTGGAACTGGTCGGGCCCTGGGAGTACTCGGCCCGGGCCCGCCGGGTGTCGTCGTTCGCCTCGCTCGACCCCGGCCAACTGGGCCTGCTGGTCGACGCCAACGGTCGCCACGCCCTGGTCCTCGACCGCGACTCGGCGGCCGTGGCCCTGGGCATCGCCGGTCCGGGAACCCGGGTCCGGGTCCGGCTGGGGACGGGGATCGAGGACTGACAGTGACACATGGGGTCAGGGCCTCGGTCGACCGAGCCCCTCATCGTTTTCCATTCCCGTCGCACCCTAAGTACGATCCGGCGAAGTGACCGACCCCGTCGACCCTCCCAGCAAGGCGGCGAACCCGGGCCCCCCGACGTCTGTCGACCCGGGCCGCCCGGAGTCCTCGGGCGAGCGCCGGATCCCCGAGGCCACCGTGGTCCGCCTGCCCGTGTACCAGCGGATCCTCGAGGAGCTCCTGCGTTCGGGCAATGCCACCGTGTCCTCGGAGCAGCTGGCCGCATCGGCCCGGATCAATGCGGCCAAGGTACGCAAGGACCTGTCGCTGCTGGGCTCGTTCGGGACCCGCGGATCGGGGTACGACGCCGCCTTTCTCATCGAGCAGATCGATCGGGAGCTCGGGCTCGACCAGGTCTGGCCGGTGGTCATCGCCGGGATCGGCAACCTCGGACGGGCGCTGGCCAACTCGCAGGGCTTCACCACCAGGGGATTCACCGTGGTCGCCCTGCTCGACGTGGACCCGGCGGTGGTGGGCGAGCGAATCGGCGACATCACCGTCCGCCACATCGACGAGCTCGAGGCGGTGGCGGCCGAGACGAGCCTGTCCATCGGGGTCATTGCCACCCCGGCGTCGGCCGCCCAGAGCGTCGGCGACCTGTTGGTCGGCGCCGGCGTCCGATCCCTGCTCAACTTCGCCCCCACCGTGTTGGCCGTGCCGCCGGAGATCCTGCTGCGCTACGTGGACCTGTCCATCGAGCTCCAGGTCATGAGCTTTTACCAGGCCCGGCTGGGGGTGCCGTCGGAGGAACAGCGCATGCCCTCCATCCGGTCCATCGGCCTGACCGGGGCCTGAGGGGGCTGGGCGCCACCGCTGCGACTGGCGATCCGTCCCCAGTCCCGGCATGCTTGATGCTCGGTCGAGGTCTACCCCGCTGGGTTCCGACCCTCAACCGAGCGACCAAGGGAGTCACCCAAAGCAGTGTCCGTCGTTGTCGTAGGTCTCGAGCAGCGCCAGGCCCCGCTCGACCTGCTCGAGCAGGTGGCAGTGGGTGAGAACGCCCTGCCCAAAGCGCTCGGGATGCTGCGCGACCGGGCCAACCTGTCCGAGGCCGTGGTCCTCTCCACCTGCCTGCGCACCGAGGTCTATGCCGTGGTCGAGCGGTTCCACGACGGTGTGGCCGAGCTCCAGGAGTTCTTTGCCGCCATCGGCGGCCTGCCCGTCGATGCTCTGGCCGACCACCTGGTCACCCGGTTCGACGACGACGTGGCCGAGCATCTGTTCACCGTCGCCTCCGGTTTGGACTCGGCCGTGCTGGGCGAGTCGGAGGTCCTGGGGCAGGTTCGCCGGGCCTGGGAGCGAGCCCACCGAGAGCGGGCTTCGGGCCCCGTCCTCGGGTCGTTGTTCCGGCACGCGGTCGAGACCGGGAAGCGGGTCCGGTCGGAGACGGCCATCGCCCGAGGCATCACGTCGCTGTCCAACGGGGCCGTGGCCCTCGCGGCCAACCGCCGCTCCGACGGGTTGGCCGGATCCCGGATCCTGGTGGTCGGGGCGGGTGAAATGGGAGAAGGGGTGATCCGGGCTATCGGCTCGCACCAGCCGTCGGAGCTGGTCGTGGCCAACCGCACCTCGGCCCGGGCCGCCGAGCTGATCGCCGCCCTTCCCGACCCGCTGGCCACCCGGAGCCGGGTGACCTCGATGGCCAAGGTGCCCGAGGCGCTGTCCGGCGCCGATGTGGTCTTCACCTCGGTGGCCACCACCCATCCCATCGTCGAGGTGCCCGTGCTGGCCGCGGCACTGGAACATCGGGACCCCGATGATCCGATGTTGGTGGTCGACCTGGGCGTGCCCCGAAACGTGGAGCCGGCCGCCGCCGCCCTGGCCGGTCTCACCCTCCTCGACATGGATGCCCTCCGGGCCGCGGTGGAAGGGGCTTTGTCCGGCCGCCAGGGCGAGCTGGCCCACGCCCAGGAGATCGTGGCCGATCAACTGGAGCGGTACCGGGTGGCGGCCCGAGCCCGGGGCGCGGCCCCGGTGGTGTCCGCCCTCCGGTCCCGGGCCGAAGACCTCCGCCGGGCCGAGCTCGAGCGGCACCGGTCCAAGCTGTCGGAGCTGACCGAGGAGCAGTGGAGCCATGTGGACGCGGTGACCCGGTCGACGGTGGCCAAGCTGCTGCACGAGCCCACCGTGGCGGTGAAGGACGCCGCGGGCACGCCCCGGGGCGAGCGCCTGGTCGAGGCCCTCCGGGCCCTGTTCGATCTGTAGCACCGTGCCCGCTCGCCCGCAGCTTCGGCTGGCCACGCGCGGATCGCCGCTCGCCCTCTGGCAGGCGCGCCGGGTCGCCGGGATGGTGGCCGACCAGGCCGATGGGGACGCCTCGGCCGCCCCCGAGGTGACGCTGGTCATCGTGGAGACGACCGGCGACAAGTTCACCGCGGTGCCCCTGCACACCTTGGGCGGGCAGGGCATCTTCGTGAAAGAGGTCCAAGCGGCCGTGCTGCGGGGGGAGGCCGATGCCGCCGTGCACTCGGCCAAGGACCTGCCCGCCGCACCCGACCTGTCGCCTGAGGGCCTGGTGCTGGCGGCGTTCCCCGAACGGGCCGATCCCGCCGACCTGCTGGTGGGCGGGCACTGGGACACCCTTGCTCCCGGGGCCACGGTGGCTACCGGATCTGTCCGCCGGCGCACGCAACTGGCCAACCTGCGACCCGATCTCACCTATACCGATCTCCGGGGAAACCTGGGAACCCGTCTGGCCGCCGTGGGCCGGCGCGACGTGTCGGCCGTCATCGTGGCCAAGGCGGCGGCGGACCGCCTGGGCTGGGAGCCACCCGACGGCGTCGACACCGAGGTGCTCGACCGGATGCTGATGGTGCCCCAGGTCGGTCAAGGTGCCCTGGCCGTCGAGTGCCGGACCGATGACGGAGCCACTCGGGCGCGGTTGTCGGCCATCGATGACGCCGTGGTCCGGCAGGCCGTCACCGCCGAACGGGCCTATCTGGCCGCGCTCGGCGGCGGTTGCACGCTGCCGGTGGGCGCCCACGCCGAGCTTGTCTCCGGCGAGCCTGGGTCTGACGTCGAGCTCACCGCCATCCTGGCCAGTGAGGATGGCCGGGTGGTGCTCCGCCACACCGCTCGGGGCGGCGACCCCGAGCGGCTGGGGGCCGACGTCGCCCGCTACCTGCTCGATGACTGCGGTGGCACTGCGCTCGGCTCCTGGGGGGACGGCGAGGGCACGGCGGAGGCGGTGCCATGACCGTGCACCTGGTCGGCGCCGGCCCCGGTGATCCCGAGCTGGTGACCGTTCGGGGCGCCCGCCTCCTGGCCGGCGCCGAGGTGGTGATCTACGACCGGTTGATCGCCCATTCGCTGCTGGAGCTGGCTCCCCCGGGCGCCGAGCGGATCGATGTGGGCAAGAAGCCGGGTCAGCCCGCCCGACAGAGCGACATCAACGCCCTGCTCATCGAGCACGGTGGCGCGGGCCGGGAGGTGGTCCGGCTCAAGGGGGGCGATCCGTTCCTGTTCGGCCGGGGGGGCGAGGAGGCCGAGGCCCTGCGGGCGGCCGGCATCCCCTACGACGTCGTGCCCGGGGTCACCTCGGCCTTCGCCGCCCCGGCGGCGGCCGGCATCCCCGTGACCCATCGGGGGCTGTCCACCTCGGTCACCGTGGTGACCGGCCATGTAGGTGACCCGTCCGCGCCCGGCGGTGTCGACTGGCACGCCCTGGCCCGGGCGGGCGGCACGCTGGTGGTGATGATGGGCATGGCCGATCGGGCCAGGATCGCCCAGGCGCTGATCGAGGGCGGCCGGGCCCGGGACACGCCGGTGTCGGTCGTCCACTGGGGGACCACCGACCGGCAGCGCACCGAGCGGACCACCCTCGAGGGCCTGGCCGAGGTCGATCTGCCCGCGCCGTGCACCATCGTGATCGGCCCGGTGGCCGGGCTCGACCTCGGTTCCACCGCCGTCCCTGGCCGTGGTGGCGATCCGCCGTGAGCGACCGGCGCCCTCGGGGGCCGTTGACGGGGGCCACCGTGGTGGTCACCCGCACCCGGGCCCAGGCCTCGTCGCTTGTGGACCGCCTGACCGGCGAGGGGGCGTCGGTGGTCGAGCTGCCCGTGATCGCCGTCGAGGATGCGGCCGACGGGGGGGAGGCCCTGCGCCACTCGGCTGACCGGGTGGCGGCCGGTGCCTACGACTGGTTGGTGTTCACCTCGACCAATGCCGCCTCCCGCTTCCTGGCCCGGCTGGGCGACCGACCTGTTCCTCGGGCCACCCGATGGGCGGCGGTGGGACCGGGCACGGCGGCCACCCTGGCCCGAGGGGGCCATCCCGCCGATCTGGTCCCGGCCACCTCGGTGGCCGAGTCGCTGGCCGATGCGCTTCCTGGCCCGTCGAGCGGCACCGGCGGGCCAAGCACGGGCCGGGTGCTGTTCCCCCGGGCGGAGTCGGTGCGCGGTGTGCTCGCCTCGGGGCTGCGGGCCAGGGGCTGGGTGATCGACGAGGTCGTCGCCTATCGCACGGTGGCAGGCTCGCCCCCGCCCGACGCCATTGCCGCCGCCTCCCGCGCTGATGCGGTGGCCTTCACCTCGTCGTCGACGGTGGAACGGACCGTCGAGTTGATGGGGACCGACCAGGTCCCACCGGTGGTGGTCAGCATCGGACCGATCACCTCGGCCTCGGTGGTCGCCGCCGGGCTGTCGGTCACGGTGGAGGCGGTCGAGCCCACCATCGACGGCCTGGTTGCCGCCGTGGTGACCGCCCTCGACCCGGGAGCGAACGCCATCGGTTGATCCGGTGCCGGCAGTCCAGGAACCGGATCCCGCGTCCTGCCGTAGGCTTTCTTTCCGTGTCGCCAATCGATCCGAGCAACCCCGCCCTGTCGGCCTTCCCGGCCCGACGCCTGCGCCGGCTGCGCCGGACCCCCGCCCTCCGGCGCCTGGTGGCCGAGACCCGTCTGTCCGTCGACGACCTGGTCGCCCCCTTGTTCGTGGCCGACGGTCTGCTCGAGCCCCACCCCATCGCCTCGCTGCCCGGCGTCGTCCAGCACACGGTGGACACCCTGGCCACCGAAGCCAAGCGGCTCTGCGGCCTGGGTGTGCCCGGGCTCATCCTGTTCGGGCTGCCCCGCCCCGAGGACAAGGACGCCATCGGGTCCCAGGCCTTCGATCCCGACGGGATCGTCCAGCGCGGGCTGGCCGCGGTCCGAGAGGCGGTGGGCGATGCCGTGGTGCTCATCGCCGACTGCTGTCTCGACGAGTTCACCGATCACGGACACTGCGGGATCGTGGACCCGGTCACCGGCGAGGTGGACAACGACGCCACCCTGCCCCTGTACGCCCAGACGGCGCTGTCCCAAGCGGCCGCCGGCGCCGACGTGATCGCCCCCAGCGGCATGATGGACGGCCAGGTGGCGGCCATCCGAGCCGCCCTCGACGGCGACGACCGGGACGAGACGGCCATCCTGGCCTACGCGGCCAAGTACGCGTCGGCCCTCTACGGCCCCTTCCGCGAGGCGGTCGACGTGACCATCGCCGGCGGGGGGGACCGCAGGGGATACCAGCAGGATCCCCGCAACCGCCGGGAAGCCATGGCCGAAGTGTCCTTGGATATCGCCGAGGGCGCCGACATGGTCATGGTCAAGCCGGCCCTCACCTACCTCGACGTCATCGCCGACGTGCGCGCCGCCGTCGACGTGCCGGTGGGGGCGTACCACGTGAGCGGGGAGTACGCCCTGATCCAGGCGGCAGCCGAGCGGGGCTGGATCGACGGTCCGGCCGTGGCCCTGGAGCAGATCACCGCGGTCAAGCGGGCCGGGGCGGACATCATCCTCACTTACTTCGCCGGCGACCTGGCCGAGGTGCTGGGTGGCTGAGCACACCCGCTCGACCCAGCTGTTCGAGCGCGCCCTCCGGGTCATCCCCGGCGGCGTCAACTCGCCGGTGCGCTCGTTCCGTTCGGTCGGCGGCGAGCCCTATTTCGTGGCCCGGGGCGAGGGCGCCTCGGTCTGGGATGCCGATGGGAACCGGTACCTCGACTTCGTCCAGTCCTACGGGGCGTCGCTGCTCGGGCACGCCCATCCTGAGGTCATCGGGGCCATCACCGAGGCGGCGACGCGGGGCACCACCTACGGGGCCCCGACCGAGGGCGAGGTGCTCCTGGCCGAGGCCATCTGCGCCCGGGTGCCCGGCTGCGACCAGGTGCGCCTGGTGTCCTCGGGCACCGAGGCGGCCATGAGCGCCATCCGGGTGGCCCGGGGCTTCACCAACCGCAGCCGGATCGTGAAATTCGCCGGGTGCTACCACGGCCACTCCGACGGCCTCCTGGCCGGCGGGGGCAGTGGCGTGGCCACCCTGGGGCTGCCCGACTCGGCCGGCGTCCCCGCCGGCGCCGTGGGCGAGACCGTGGTCGCTCCCTACAACGTGGTGCCGGAGCTGGGCGACGATGTGGCCTGCGTCATCGTGGAGCCGGTGGCAGCCAACATGGGCCTGGTCCCGCCGGCCCCCGGCTTTCTCGAGGGCCTGCGGTCGGCCTGCGATGCCGCCGGCGCCCTGTTGATCTTCGACGAGGTGATCACCGGGTTCCGCCTGGGACCGGGTGGGGCCAGCCAGCGGTCAGGGGTTCGTCCTGACCTGTGGTGCTTCGGCAAGGTCATCGGCGGCGGACTTCCGGTGGGGGCCTTCGGCGGCCGTGGTGACGTGCTGTCGGTGCTGGCCCCGGCCGGACCCGTCTACCAGGCGGGCACGCTGTCGGGGAACCCCCTGGCCACGGCGGCCGGCCTGACCGTCCTCCGCCTGATGGACGCGCCGGCCTATACCGCCTTGTCCGATCGGGTGGCCGACTTCGGTTCCTCGTTGGCCAAGGTGCTCGGCTCGGCCATGGCCGGCAGCGGGTTCTCGGTGCAGGTCCCGGTGGTGGGCCCGCTGGTCGGTGTGTTCTTCGTGGCCGACGGGGACGGCCCGGTCACCGACTATGACGGTGCCGCCCGGGCGGCGACGACCGGCATCTACCCGCGCTTCTTCCGTTCCATGCTCGACCGGGGGGTGGCCCTGGCCCCCGGGCCCTATGAGGTGGCCTTCCCCTCGATGGCCCACGGGCCCGACGAACTGGCCTGGACGACGGCCCGGGCCGGCGACGCCATCGCCGAGGTGCTCGCCTCGCTGCCCTGAGCGGCCCGTCCGTGGACGAGGGCCAGCGGCCCGGTCAGGGCCCGGGGAGTCCGTGTGACACCATCGGGGTGTGCTCACGTCGCAGGTCTGCACGTACGAATCGATCCACTCGCCCCAGCTGATGCGGTGGTCGGCCCGGTTGCGGCCCATGTGGGATCCCGAGGGCACCGAGACCCGCGACGTCTTCGATCACCGCAAGATGTGGGAGTGGCTGTTCATCTGCGAGGCCTTGCGCGAGGCGGGCATGCTGCTGCCCGGACGGCGAGGACTGGGCTTCGGTGTCGGGCGTGAGGCCCTGGTGTCGCTGTTCGCCGGCATGGGCTGCCACCTGGTGGCCACCGACCTCGGGGCCGAGCAGGCCCGAGCGGCGGGATGGACGGACACCGACGACCACGCCGGAGGGCTGGCCCGACTGAACGACTACGGGTTCTGTCCCCCCGACCAGTTCCAGGAGCGAGTGACCTACCGAGATCTGGACATGAACGCCATCCCCGGCGATCTGCGCGATTTCGACTTCACCTGGTCGTCGTGCGCCTTCGAACACCTCGGTTCGCTGGCGTCGGGCATGGACTTCGTCGTCAACCAGATGGAGTGCCTGAGGCCCGGAGGGATCGCCGTGCACACCACCGAGTTGAACGTCTCGTCGGACACCGGCACCATCGCCGAGGGCGGCACGGTGCTTTACCGCAAGCGCGACGTGGAAGACCTGGTCAGGCGGCTCCGGGCCGACGGCCACCGGATTGCCTACGACTTGTCCGAGGGCACTCGGACCGAGGACCGGCACGTCGACGTCCCGCCGTTCTCCAACACCCATCTGCGCACCACGCTGGGCGAGTACGTGACAACCTCGATCGCCCTGGTCATCCAAAAGCATGCCGGTCCTCGGGCCTGGAGGTCCCGGGCCCGGCGCCTGCTGGCACGACAGCCTTGAGCCGCTCGCATGCACGACAATGGTGGGGTGAGGGCGGACCGACGGCCGTGAACGGGCGATGACCGAACCGGAGCAGCCCCAGCAACCCGTGGCGCCGAGCCAGGAGCCGAGCCAGAGCCAGCTGACCAGCGGGTTTCAGCTCGACGGCGTCTCGCTCATCGGCGATCCGGCCCACGGCGCGCCGGTGACCGAGGGATTGACGCTGCTGTTCGATGCCGCCGGCTTCGTCATCATCGGGCCCGAGCCCGGTGCCTCTCGACGGGTGCAATGGTCGGCCGTGGCCGGGGCGGTGGTGGGCCTGGTGGTGGCGGGGACCGATGGTGGGATCGCCACCCCGCTCGATGTCACTGCCTCAGGCCGCACCGTTCGGTTCATGCTCCCCGCCACCCGGGTGTCCCAAGCCCAGGTCTCGTTGTTGGCGCGCCGGCTGCTCGAGTGGAAGGGCGCACTCGCTCCCGAGCCGGGCGGAGACGAGCCTGCCCCCGGTTCCTGGCCATCGCCTGGCCCCTGGTCTCAGGCCCCGGTTGGTCCCCCGCCGAGCCCGTGGTCGCAACCGATCACTGGACCCCGGTGGGCTGGCGGTAAACCGCCGAGGTTCGGCGACCCGACGATGGGGACGGTCGCCTCTGGTTGGGCGGTTCAGCCCATCGACCATCTGGCCGAGCACGCCCGCAGGCGACGCCACAAGATCGTGGGCATGACCCTGTCGATGCTGCTCGTCCTGTCCGGGGTGGGCATCTGGGCCGGACTGTCCGTGACCGACCAGTCGTCGACTCCGGCCCCCTCGGCCCCGCAGCCCTCGCCCGATCAGCAGCTCGCTCGGAACGCCATGCTCAACAAGTCCGACCTTCCCGTCGGATGGCAGGCCTCATCGGGGCAATCCGGCGGAAGCAGCAACGCCGACCAGAAGGCCGAACAACAGATCGAGAAGACGTTCCAGACCTGTATGGGCGTCAGTGCCGACCAGGCCACCACCGTTCTGGGCGGGCAGAGCAAGGACCAGACGGCCCAGGCCCAGTCGCCCCTCTTCGTCGGACCGGGCTCAGGCTCCGCTGCCGGTGCGGCCACCGAGCTTCAGTCGTCGGCTGCAGTGGTCCGGACCCACGCCGACGAGACGAACGATTACGCCGTGTACTCCAATCCGCGTTTCCCCCAGTGCAACGCGGTGGCTGGCGCGGCCCAGGCCCAGATCGGCCTGAACGACAGCAGTGGCGCCCACGACCAACCGGGACCGGCGGAGGGACACGCCGTCCCCATCTCCCCCTTCCCCGGCGAGCAGCTGCTCGAAGTGGAGTCGACGTTCACGCTGCATGCCGGCGGGCAGCCGGTGGTGGTGCAGAACTATCAAGTCGTGGTGGCCGGTGACCGGGTGGAGGCCTCGTTGGGCGCCTTCGCCGTCGGAACCGGCTTCCCCTCGGACGTCCTGTCCGGTTCGGTGTCGACCCTCGAGCACCGTGTCGCCTCCGAGGGCTCAAGGAAGGGATCGACATGAGCACTGAGGAACCAACGCTTCCTCCCGACGGGATGCTGCTGACCGGTGTCGATCTGGGTGGCGACTACAAACGGGGCACTCCGACCGTTCACGGCGTGGACTTGCTGTTCACGGCGGATGGCATCACCGTGCAAGGACCTGAACCGGGCGCCGAGCGGCTGATGGCGTGGTCCGGGCTCGATTCCGCCTCCTGCCGGGCGCGGGCCCGCCAGGGCGATGGATCCACCGCCATGGTCTTGATCCTGCAGTCCGGATCCCAGTCGGTGCAGTTCTTTCTGCCCGCCGACCGGGTGACACCGGGTCAGGCCGTGTATCTCGACCAGGCCCTCCCGTTCTGGCTGGCCCGCTACGGTCGCGGCGCGGCCGGTGCTCCCGTTCCCTCGGGGGATGACCTCCTATCCGGTCCGCCCGTGCCATCGGGTCCGCCCGGCCCACCGGGCATGGCCATGCGACCGGTCGAAGCCCCACCCCCGCCGGCCAACCCCCGGCGGTTCATCCGGCGTCGGACCCTCTTCGTGGCCATCGGCACGCTGGCAGCGGTGCTGATTGCCGGAGGCGTCTACTGGGCCACCAACAGTTCGGACAACGCCGGCGTGTCATCGACCACCCCGAGCACGGCCGCGCCGCCGTCTGCTGATCAGCAGTTGGTCAATTCCATCAACTTGCGCTTGACCGATCTGCCGGCGGGCTGGGCCAAGGTTCCGCCGGCCGGCTCCAGCCTCACGCCGGCCCAGAAACGGGCGCAGGCCAAGGTGGTGGCCCGGCTGGCCGGCTGTCTGGGCATGCCCGACGCGTTCATCGGGGGCCTGTTCGGCAGCTTGCCGCAGACCGACCAGGTGGCGGCGGGCGATTCGCCCTCCTTCGCCACTGCATCCAGCCCCGCCACCATTGCCGGGTCCCACACCACGGTGGTGAAGACGGCGGCCGACGCCACCGCCGATGCCGTGCCCTTCACCAAGCCCAACTTCACCTCGTGTTTCAGCCAGTTCCAGAACGGGTCGGCCGCGGTGCAGGTCTCGGGGGGCACCGCCCAGACGTCGGACTTCGCCCTGTTCGCCCCGACCGGTGTCCACACCTACGCCTACACCACCACG
>DATMMO010000152.1:0-5925 GCA_035569695.1 Acidimicrobiales bacterium
TTCGATCCCAGGATCGATCAACACGTATCAGATTCGTGCGCAAGACGCCCACGGACCCTTCAGTGGACCGATGCTCTCGCTCGTCTCCGGGCACTATCCCTCGGGCGCCGACCAGGTGGCGGTGACGAGCGGCCTGGCCTCGGCATTCCACCTGAGTGTGGGCGCCACCTGGCGAGTCGGCGGCGTCGAACGCCAGGTGGTGGGCATCGTGGAGAACCCCCAAAGCCTCCTCGACGAATTTGCGCTCGTGGCGCCCGGGCAGGTGAAAAGCCCCACGGGAATCACTGCGCTGTTCAACCTGCAAGGCGTGAAGCTGAGCTCGCTGGGCAGTCAGGTGCAGACCCCGGCCTCCGTGGCACAGTCGAACCCGCTCAATCCTGAGACGATCTCGCTCGCCGCGCTGACTCTCGGCATGCTGCTCATCGCGCTTGTCTCGGTCGGTGGCTTCACCGTTCTGGCCCAGCGCCGCCTGCGGTCCATCGGGATGCTCGAGTCGACCGGCGCCACGGACCGACACGTCCGCCTCGTGGTCAGTGCGAACGGCACGGTCGTCGGTGTCGTCGGTGCGATCCTCGGCTTCCTCCTCGGGCTCGGCGCCTGGCTCGCCTACCGCCCGCGCCTCGAACAGAACGCCCACCATGTCATCGGGGTACTCGCGCTGTCGTGGACCGTAGTGGTGGCCGCCATGGTGCTTGCCGTCGTCGCCGCCTACTTCGCCGCGTCCCGGCCGGCGCGGGCGATCGCCAAGGTGCCGATCGTCCAGGCCCTATCGGGCCGACCGGCACCCCCTCGTCAGATCCATCGTTCCGCCCTCCCTGGCATCGTCTTCCTCGTCCTCGCCTTCTTGTTGCTCGGTTACTCCGGGGGCACGCACCACGGCCAGGGGAGCGGCGGTGCACCCGAGCTCCTCTTCGGCATTGTCCTCCTTGTCCCCGGATTGATCCTCCTTGCTCCATTCTTCCTCTCGTTGACGGCACGGCTCAGCAGTCGAGCGCCGATCGCGACACGGCTGGCGCTGCGCGATCTCGCCCGGTATCGGGCCCGGTCAGGCTCGGCCCTCGCCGCCATCAGCCTTGGTGTGCTCGTCGCCGTCATCGTGATGCTGGCCGCCTCGTCCCGTTACGGAAACGTCCTCGACTACGCCGGTCCGAACCTCGCCTCCAACCAGATCGCCCTTCAGGTCAACGCGCCGCCACCGGCAGGTACGCTCATCCGCACCCCCAGCGGCAAGGTCCATATCCAAAAAGCCTCGCCGGTGGCAACGGCGAACCCACAGCAGCTGGCAACGCACGCCGAAACGATAGCCAGGGGGCTCGGGGCCCAGCTCATTGCGCTCGAGTCTCCCAGTGCGAATCTGAACGCCAGCCAGGGCGGCCGGAACTGGAACGGACAGATCTACGTCGCCACCCCGCAGCTGCTGCGTGCTTTCGGGATCAACCCGTCCCAGATCGATCCAAACGCCGACGTCCTCAGTTCGCGTCCGGGTCTGTCCGGGGTCTCCGGGATGACCTTCTCCTACGGAGCGAACAACGCCTCGAGCAATCCCGGTTCAGGCCCGCCGTCCTCGTCGACGTGCAGTGCCGCAACCGACTGCCTGGCCCATCCCGTCATCCAGGAGGTCGCCGCACTACCAAGCGGGACATCGGCGCCGAACACGGTGATCACCGAGCACGCGATGAGGGAGTTCCACATCCAGTCGAACACCACCAACTGGCTGGTTCAGGGGACGCAGCCGTTCAGTGCCTCCCAGATCAGCAACGCCGAGCTCGCCGCGTCGACGGGGCAGCTCTCGGTCGAGTCGAAGAACGACCAGCCGAGCTCGTCCACTGTCATCACGTGGACGACGATCTTTGGCATCGTCGTCGCCCTGGGTGTGCTCGGGATGTCGGTGGGGCTCGTCCGAAGTGAGACGGCGGGCGACCTCCGTACCCTTGCCGCGGCAGGTGCGTCCAGCTACACCCGGCGTACGCTGACTGCCGTGACGGCTGGCGCCCTCGGTTTTCTCGGGGCCCTCCTTGGGGTGATGGGCGGTTATATCGGCATGATCGGTTGGTTGCGGAGTAATTCGCTGAACGGTGGGATCGCCACACTTGGCAACGTTCCCGTTGGTGACCTCCTCCTCATTCTCCTGGGCATGCCGGCCTTCGCCGCTGTGGTTGGGTGGCTCTTTGCCGGTCGCGAGCCTGCGGCACTGGCGCACCAGGCGATCGAGTAAGACGAGAGGGCTGTGAGGCCGACCCAGCCCACTCTCAGGGCTGAACGAGCAAGCGTTACCGGCTGGTGCTGGGTCATCAGGAGCAGTCGCGATGATGTTGCCCGACAGGAACTGTCGATACCGCCCAAGATCACCCTGGAGCAGGCCAAAGGGTTCAGCCTCTTCGCGCTGAGAACGATCCTGTCGGGCGGCGCCGATGAGATCCTCGAGCTGGCCA
The DNA here is from genome assembly GCA_035569695.1 of Acidimicrobiales bacterium. Classification (GTDB taxonomy): domain Bacteria; phylum Actinomycetota; class Acidimicrobiia; order Acidimicrobiales; family RAAP-2; genus DASXMT01. Next base: position 2,433 of record DATMMO010000152.1, read on the forward strand.
AGACCAATCTCCGCCAGCTCAGTCGGGAGTAGCCAGCAGAGGGGCGCTCCCGCTCCCCAATGACGTCGCCACCGGCGACTCCGCACCGATGCGGGAAACCTCCGCCCGTGTGGGTCGGCGGGGGTCTACCGAGGGGTTTCGGCCGGAAACGCCACTGGATAGGGTTCGCTGAAGTCGGCCGAGCGGCTCACGTCTCGCCACTTTCGGTCGTCAGCGAGGAGCTGTTGGTCGAGGCGGATCGATCCGTCGGCCGCGTTGGCGCCCAGGGGCAGGTGGTAGGGGATGTCGTTCCGCTTGGCCACCTTCACCAGGATGGCCGCGGCGCGTGCCGGGTCACCGGCGGGACCGTCGGTGCTCTGGCGGACCCGGCTGTTCATGACTCCAACCGTGGGGGCGTAGGCCTCGGGTATGTCGTGGACGGTCATGGAGGTGCCGGCCCAGTCGGTCCGAAAGCCGCTCGGCTCGACGACCACGACCTTCACGCCGAACGGGGCGGTCTCGGCCTGCAGCACTCGGCTGAACCCGTCGATGGCGAACTTGGCCGCTTGATAGGAGGCGATCCCGGGGGAGCCGCCGACTCGTCCACCCACCGATGAGATCTGCATGACGATCCCGCTTTGCTGCTGGCGCAGGATCGGGATTGCCGCCTTAGACACGTTGTAGACGCCCCAGAAGTTGGTCTCGAACTGGGCTCGGAAGTCCTCGTCATCGCCGGTCTCGATGGGAGAGACATTGGCGTAGCCGGCATTGTTCACGATGACGTCGAGGCGCCCGAAGTGGCGCTCGGCCTCTGCGATGGCCGAGCCCGCGGCTCGGGCGTCGGTGACGTCGAGGGCGATGGGGTGGACGCGCTCGCCGTAGTCGGCGACGAGATCGTCGAGTTGTGAGGGCTGGCGAGCGGTGGCGGCCACGAGATCGCCGGCCTCCATGGCCGCGTGGACAAGGGCGCGGCCGAGACCGCGGGAAGAGCCGGTGACGAACCAGGTTTGTGCCATCCCTCTAGTACAACATGGTTCCCTTCATTTTGGGATGGTGATTTCCGCCATGGCTCGGCGGCGATGCAGGAGAAATTCCCGTTCGGTGCTGTTGTCGGTGCGGATCATGGCCGCGTCGTAGGCGGCAGCGGCCTCATTCGGGCGGCCCAGGCGGTGGAGGAGGTCGGCGCGGATCGCGTGGAACAGGTAATAACGCTCGAGATCCAGGTGATCCACGAGGCTCAGTCCGGCGCCCGGTCCGTCGACCTCTGCCACCGCCACCGCCCGGTTGAGCAAGACGATGGGACTCGAGTCGAAGACGACCAGCTGGTCGTAGAGGCGGAGGATCTGTGGCCAGTCGGTGGCCGCCGCTGCTGGCGCGTCGGCATGGACCGCATTGATGGCGGCCTGGATCTGATAACGACCGGGCTGGTTGTTCCTCAGGCAACGCCGGACGATGGCCTGGCCTTCGGTGATCAGGCCGCGGTCCCAAAGACCCCGGTCCTGATCGGCCAGCACGACGAGGCCGCCTCCGGGGTCGGTCCGGGCGGCCCGACGAGACTCGACGAGGAGCATGAGCGCGACCAGGCCCTGCACTTCAGCTTCATCGGGCACCAGCTCGGCCAGGAGCCTTCCCAGGCGGATGGCCTCGGCACAGAGGTCCTCACGAGCGAGTCGGTCGCCGGCGCTGGCCGTGTGGCCCTCGTTGAACACGAGATAGATCACCGCGAGGACCGAGCCCAGACGGTCCGGAAGATCTGCTTCCGAGGGCAGTCGGAACGGGATCCCGGCGTCGCGGATCTTGTTCTTGGCCCTGGTCAGTCGTTGGGCCATGGTCGCCTCGGGCACCAAGAAGGCGCGGGCGATCTCCGGCGTGGTGAGGCCGCCGAGCAAGCGGAGCGTGAGCGCAACCCTGGCGCCGGATCCGAGCGAGGGGTGGCAACAGGTGAAGATCAGGCGCAAACGTTCGTCGCCGGCGCGCTCATCCTCGTCTGGTTCCTCATCCACCAGCAGCGCCGCTTGGATATGGCGGGCGTCGCGCGATGCCTCGCGGCGGAGACGGTCGATTGCTCGGTTACGGGCTGTGGTGATGATCCACCCCGATGGCCGCGGTGGTGTACCCGACACCGGCCATCGCTCCGCTGCGATGGCAAAGGCGTCCTGCACTGCCTCCTCGGCCACGTCGATGTCACCGAACATTCGGACCAACACGGCCACGGCGCGGCCGTGTTCCTGGCGGAAGACCTGCTCGACGGTCCCCGCCCTGGGATCGGGCACCGCCAGCTCATCGGAGGGATCGCCCATCCAGGAATGGTCGCACCTGGACCGGCACCGTGGTGGATGTGGCCGACTGCCGGCCCCCTCAAGTCCGGCACCGAGGACGGGCTCGGTGCCGGACTGGTGCACCCTGAGCAGGAGGTCTGTCATCCTCGGCCCGGCTCCCCGTGGTGAGATTGGGCGCCGCTCTGGAAGGGCCGCACCTCGACCGGCAGTGTGGTCGCCTCTGACATCTTGCGGCCCCATTCGAGGGCTGCGTCGAGGTCGGCCACGTTGATGATGGTCAATCCGCCCAGGTGCTCCTTACCCTCGACGTAGGGCCCATCGGTCATGAGCACGTCGCCATCGTGGATGCGCACCACCGTGGCCGTGGAAGGGGGGAACAGGCCGTTGGAAAAGACCCACGCGTCGGCCTGCCGCAGTTCCTGGTTGAGCACGTCCAGGTCGCGCCTGATCCGCTCAAGGTCCACCGAGGGAGGGGGTGGTCCGTCGGGCTGGTAGATGCTGAGCAGGTACTGCTTCGTGGTGGTGCTCATGGCGATTCCTCCTGATTTCCGTCGGCCAGCTTGACCGTTCCCTCTCTATACGAACGGCGTCCCGCCGGATCGACACATTTGGACCAGATTCCGCTCCCCAGCCACGACTGGCCGACGGTGCTCGCCTCATCTCGCCCGGTCCCAGGACTATGGTCAGGTCCGACGAAATCACGGATGGTCGGCTGCAGGAGAAAGTGATGTCAGAAACATCTCGGAAACGGCTGCAGCTTGCTCAACAATTCTTGGCTTGCGTAGGCCGCCTTGATATTGACGGAGTGGTCAAACTGCTTTCTTCGAGTGCCACGTATCGGGTGGAGGGCGTCCACTCGCTGGCCGGGACCTTTTCCGCCGGCGAGGTCGAGGACCATCTCCATGCGCTGATCCAGCGGACGGCGGGGACCCTGGACACAACGAAGTTCGAAGATTGGTTGACCGGCGAGCACTACGTAGGATGCGTCGTACAGGTCACGTTTCACGCAAAGAGCCGACGATTTTCGGGACGCGTTATCTACTTGCTGAGGTTCGACGACGTCGATCAAATCGACCGGGTCACGGTCCTGTTCGAGGACGCCGACGCCCTGTCGAGGTTTCTCGGGGGCTGACGGCGGTCAAAGATGCGCGGTCGAGCAGGGCCTGAACGGCCTCGCGGGCGGCCGGTGCGATGCCAGGGTCGTGGTGGTCCATGCGGCCGGCCAGCCCGGCGCC
>DATMMO010000153.1:0-3849 GCA_035569695.1 Acidimicrobiales bacterium
GCGGGCCAGGTCACTCTGGTTCTCGACCGGCCACTGGGTGGGGTCGGTGGAGGTGACCCCGGGGCCCTTGTATTGCAGGTGCCGGGCCCGAACCACCTGGAGGGCCTGGACCCCGGTGAGGTGGATGCAGCCGGGGGCTTGGACGTTCAGCCCCGAATAGGCGTCATAGACCGCCTCGGGAAAGTACATGTTGATGCCGCCCAGGGCGTCGACCACGTTGGCGAAGGTGTCGAAATTGAGCTCGACGTAGTGCTGGATGGGGATGCCGAAGTCCTCCTGGATGGCCGCCACCAACTGGGTGGGGCCTTGATAGAGGGCGGCATCGATCTTGTTGGCTCCTGTGGTGCGGGCGTTGGGGACGAAGAGGTCGCGGGGTATCGAGAGGATGGATACCGTGCGGTTGGCCGGGTTGAGGTGGAGAATCATCACCACGTCGCTGTTGACTCCGGTCACACCCTGCGAGCACAGGCCGTACGCCGCGTTCTGCTGGGCCAGGCCGCACCGGGTGGTGGACCCGACCATGAGGATGTTCTCGGTATTGGCGTCCGCCCCGCTGACCAGGCTGGCGGAGAGGCCCTTGACCTTGATCCGGTGGATCTGGTGGTTGAGGTACCAGCCGTAGCCGAAGGTCACGGCGGCGAGGAGCACGATGACGGTGGTCACCGAGACCAGGATGCGCCGGACGCGGTGCTGGCGCCGTCGGGCCTTCCGCTCGTTGCGGGACACCTGGCGCATCTGCCGGCCCAGAGCGCTCAGCCCGGACTGGTCGAATGTGGGACGCGGCCTGGTTGAAGGGGGCCGGTGCCGCGGTCGACTGACGGCTGGATCTCGCCGCTGACCTGCTCTCGAATGCCCTCGGGTCATGGACTCGGGCGCGCGTCGACCCGTCTCGCTTGGAGAAGAACCGCGTCGGGATCGACGGGACGGGTCGGTAGCGGGTCCCGGTGGACCGCTGCTGGACATGGCCGACCACGGTAGCAAGGCAGGAGGCGCCCCCTGGAGGCAGGGGGTGTGAGACGATCGGTCCCGTGCCCGAGTTCTCCAGTGGAGGGACCGTCATCGTCGTGGGCCTGGACCACGTTGTCCTCACGGTGGAGGATGAGGAGCGGTCGCTCGCCTTTTACTGCGGGGAACTGGGCCTCGAACCGCTCCGGGTCGACCAGTGGCGCCGCCATGAGGCACCGTTTCCATCGGTCCGAGTGGACGCCACCACCATCATCGACCTGCTGGGTGCCCCCCGGACCGGGGAGAACGTGGACCACGTCTGCCTGGTGGTGGCCCCGGTCGACTTCGAGGCCATCAAGGCCAGCGGGCGTTTCGTCGTCATCGATGGCCCGGCCCGACGGTTCGGTGCCCGCGGCGAGGGCACCGCGTTGTACATCCGGGATCCCGACGGCAACGTGATCGAGTTGCGCTACTACGACCCGAGCTGAGCCTGGACTACCGATCTCTTCGCCGTTCGCCGGAGGAGCGAAGGGCCATGAGGACGGAGCCGCCCACGGTGGCCACCACGGCCAGGGGAGCGAACCACCACAGGTTGAACCCGTGATGGGCGGCAAGCCCGGTCACGGCCAGGATGACCACGGCGGCCGCAGCCATGCGCCAATCATCGCCGATGACGAAGTCGTACCAGAAATGGGCGAACGAGCGGAGGGCGCGCCTCATCGGGCCTCCGAAAGGGTCTGTCGACGCCGGAGCACCAGGACCAAGCCGATCGAGGACAGGGCGACCAGGGAGACCACGCCCAGGATGGCGGTGTCACCGCCTGGCCACCGGATGCCGGCCCCCTCGGACCCCCAGAAGGTGCCAAAGCTGGTCAGCATGATGCCCACCACGAATTTCATGGTGTTCTCGGGCACCCGGCCCAGCGGGACCCGGAGGACGACCCCGATCGTGCCGACGATGATCACCGCAGCGAAGGCCCCGGCAGCGGCCGGTCCGAGCTGGTGAGCACTGGCTCCGAAGGTGACGACGATGAACGCCACCTCGAACCCTTCCAGAAAGACCCCCTTGAAGGCCACGGTGAACGAGTACCAGTCCATCTCCCGGCCGGTCGACGAGGTGTTCCGGGCCTGTTCGACCGCGGTTCGGTAGATGGCGTCCTCGTCGTGGAGTGCTTTCAGCCCCCCGGCACGAAGGATGGCCTTCCGCAACCATTGGAGCCCGAAGATCAACAACAGGGCGCCGACGAAGAGGCGAAGGGGGGCCAACGGGACATGTCCCACCGCCGGTCCCAGAACGGCGACCACGGCGGCCAGGACCACCAGCGCCGCCCCGGAGCCGAGCAGGGCTGAGCGCCAACCCCGGGTGAGGCCGACGGCCAGCACGATGGTGAGCGCTTCGACCATCTCGACCGACGAGGCCAGGAACGTCGAGATGACGAGGAGCGCTGTGTGCACGGATCCGATCCTCCCACGACCCTCCTGGAACCGGCTCAGCCACCTGAGAACACACTGAGAGCCAGCAGCGAGGCGGCAACCGAGAGGGGAACCAGGACCAGACCCACCTTGGTATAGGTGCGGGCCGACGGCGTGGCTTGCTCCGAGCGGGCCACCCGCATCCAGAAGATGGCGGACAACGACCCGGTGATGACCAGATTGGGGCCGAGGTCGAGCCCGATGAGCAGAGCCCGGGGGTTAGCCGGGGGCCGGGCGGAGAGCAGTACCGCGGCGGGGAGGTTGTTGATGAGCGATGCCGTGCCCACCCCGACCCAGGCCGTGGCCCACGGTCCGAGGGAGGCCATGAGCCGGCCCGGTCCATCCCAGAGCCGGGCGACGGTGCCCAACCCAGTGGCCAGCACGAACAGGCCGGTGAGGACGGGAACGTTCACCGCTCTCGCCGCCGACGGGAGCGAGACCCGTCCGGTGACGACCTGGGCGCCGGCCACGAGGAGCCCGGTCACCACGATGGGGATAGCCGGATTGGGCAGTACCAGCACGAGCACCAGCGCTGCCACCAGCCCGACCAGTCCGAATCCCCGGCGGACGCCGGGATGCTCCCAGTCACCGCGGGACCCGGGGTCCCCCCAGTCCCGGTGGCGCCAGATCCCGACCACGGTGGCCGTGACCACCACGGCCGCGATCCACGCCGGCAGCATGTGGGCGGCGAACTCGCCCCCACTGGTGTGGGTGTCCGCCAGGACCAGGAGATTGGTGAGGTTCGAGCCGGGAAGGAGCAGCGACGCGGCGTTGGACATGAACACGGCGCCGTAGAGAAAACCGGTCTCGTCGATCCTTCGGTGGCGAGCAGCGTGGAGGAGGATGGGCGTGAGGAACACCACCGAGGTGTCCAGGTTCAAGACGACGGTGACCGAGGCGACCAAGGCCATCATCGAGGCGAAGAGCACTAACCCACCGCCGGGCAGTCGGGCGATGGCCGCGCCGGCCGCTTCGAACAGCCCATCGGAGGCGGCGACCGTGCCGATCAGCAACAGACCGGCGATGAGCACGAAGGGCGGCCACGTCTGGCTGAGGGAATGAACGAGGTCGGGACCCACGGTGCTCACGGGCATGGGGCCTTCTATACCGTGGCCGACGCCGTCGACGATGTGGTCAGCGGGTCCGGTCTACGACGCCGGGCCCGCGCCGTGGTGCTCAGCGCCCGAGGCAACGCCTTGGTCCGGCCCGGGGACACCGACGGGGTGGAGGACCACGTCGTCGCGGCGCAGGCGGATGGTGTCGAGCCAGTAGCGCAGGGTCCAGGTCGGCCAGTTGTTGGTGATCCGCCCGGTCGCCGTCTTGTACCAACTTCGGCAACTGCCGGCCCAGGCCGTGGTGGTCATGAGGCGCTGGGTCCGCTGGCTGTCGCGGCGAAATGCCTCCGGTCTGACGTCGAGCGACACGCGGGACC
>DATMMO010000154.1:0-5000 GCA_035569695.1 Acidimicrobiales bacterium
CTCTGGTCGTTGTCGTTCGAGGAGCAGTTCTATTTCGTGTGGCCGTGGGTCACGATTGCGCTGCTGACGATTCGCATACGACTCAGGACCGTCGTGATCATCCTGTTGTCGCTCATCGTGCTCATTGCCATCCACCGATACCTGCTGTTCGAGGACACCGGTCGCTGGTGGTCCATCTTCACCAGGACGGATACCCGGGCTGACTCGATTCTGTGGGGAGCACTCCTTGCCCATATCTGGATGCGGCACAAGGAACCGAAGCGAGGAATACGGATCGCCGGTTGGGTGGCGGCCGCGTTTCTCCTAGCTTGCCTTCCGTTCGCCACGGAGAACGGCCCATTCGTATACCGAGAAGGCTTCGTGGCCATCGACCTGGCCTGCGCCGTCTTGGTGTTGGCCATCCTGGACGAAAAATGGGGAGCCCGCCGATTCTTCGAGTTCAAACCACTGGTCGCGCTCGGGATGGTGTCCTATTCGTTCTATCTGTGGCACTTGCCGGTGTTCTTCGCCATCCGATATTTCGATCCCCACTGGGATGATGTCGTGCGGGTAGTCGTTGCCGTCGTCGCCACCCTTACCCTCACGCTCTTGTCGTGGTTCTTCGTGGAGCAACCACTGATGAAGTGGGGCGCTCGGATGGAGAAACAGAGATCTCGCACTGTTCAGGCGCCTACCGCTGCGTTCGAAATGCCGACAGGACCGCCGCAAGGTTCACCGACACCCACTGCTCACTCCAACGGAGGGGACCAGACGAACGAGCAACTCGGAAAGAAAGCCGACATTCGTGGGTCCCCGGAGGGTCCATCACCGGAGCCAGGCTTGCGGTGATGTCGACCGGTCGATCCCGAATGGGCCTACGGCGACCGAATGGTGCTTGGTATGACCCCGGCAATGTACTGGCGGGCGAACCACTTACTCACGGTCGCCCCCAACAATCCACGAGTGCACACGGAAAGGGTGGTGCACCCATGCGAATCGTGCTGAGAGTAGACAAAGAAGGCGTCTTCTTTTGCTCGTTCCAAAGCTCCTGAGACGTTGGCGGGCAGTTTGCTGATTGGGTATCCCATGAATGCGACCAAGGGTGGAGGCGTTCCCCGATACTGAGCTCGTGCCGCTACGGTGAAGTACCCCGTAGTCGTGTGATCACTGTGGTCTCCGTTTCCGTACGTGCCGAGGTAGTTCTGGGTCCAGATCACATTGGGGTGGTAGTTGTTGATCATGGCGGCCAACGTGCTGGTCAGGCTCTGTTTCGTGTAGGCATTCGTCCTGTCCAGTGTTCCAATGGTGGGGATGGAACCGGTCCAGAGCTTTTCCAGGCTCTGATGGCTGGTATCGGCGGAGCCCGACCCGTTGGTGCTGCCGTCGGGCAGGCGCATGAAGACGACGGTCATCTGCGGATTGGTCGTGAGGGTTTCGGTCGTCAGGCGATGGCCATCGGCGGTGACCGTTTGCTTCGACCACGCATTCGCAGCCCCGGCCATAGAGGCGATGGCGGCCAGAGCTGCCTGTTCGCGATCGAGGGCATAGGCCATACCGAGCCCATCGTCTCCGGTTGTGGTGAACACGGACTCGACGGCACCGCCGTGCCGAATGAGTTCGAGGAGATCGGGATTCATGAACAAGATGCTGTCATCGGCGTGTGCGACCACTACGAGTGTCCTGCTCGGGGGCTGAACATCTCTCCTTGCCGTGGCTCGCCCTGTCCCCGTCGCCAACGCGGTACTGGCGAGGAGGACAAGACCGACTTGAGCGAGCCGTGAAATCGACAAGTTATGCTCTCCCATCACTCGTGTGGCGCTCGGCGTAGAGGCGCGTCGCCTGTCTGCGTCCCATCGAGGGTGAGCGCGGATCGCGCCGGTGATTCCGCCCCGCCACCACCAGTCCCAACGTCAGGCCGGTTGCGCTGATCAAGGCCAGTATCAGGCCAAGGGTGAAGGTCGAGGGCCAGTAGCTCGCCTCGATGACATGGCGGCCGGCCGGGATGCGGGCCTGAAGCATCACCCCCGCAAAGCGAGACAAGGCCAAGGGCTGACCGTCGATGGTGGCGTGCCAGCCCGGCACATCTGTGAGCCTAAGCCGGAGCACTTGAGGGGTTGTGGCCTGCGTGGTGATCTTCCAGGTGGCCGGGGAGGGATGGGTGACAGTGACCGGGTGGCCCGGGGCATTGGGTCCCGGCCAGGGGGCACCGGTTGGCACCGGGGCAAGGGTGGCTGGCGCGGCTCCCGGTATCCGGTAGAGCTCCTCGGCCCCAATCGAGTTGACGAAAACACCGCCGGTCGGACCGGGATGGCCATGGGGCACGAGGACATAGCCGACACCGAACAATCGGGCCACAGTGGCCGACGCGACATCGGGACAAAATGTGGCCAGTAGTGGGGTCCCCCCGTCATTGCCCGTCGCCGCCAGCCACGATGTGAAATAGGAGCGGGGAATGACCGGGTCGTAGATATTGATCTCATGGATCCCGTAGAGAACATTGCTCTCGGGCGGTACTCCGAGGTCCGGACAGAGATTGTCAGTCGTCTTTTCGCCGAACCCCACCGTCGCTGTTCCTACTGACCTCTGCAGAGCGGCCTCGGCAGAGGTTGAAGGAGGAAAGGTGTTGGTGGCAGACCATTCGGGAGCAGCCATTGACACCAGAAATGCTGTTTCGAAGGCCAAGAGGGCGAAAGCGACCCATTGACGCACTCCGAGTCCACCCAGAGGCACGGTTGTGGATGCGGGAGGCGTGTGCGTTGCTGGAGTAGAACGGCCGAATCGATGTAACACTCCGAGGGCCACCACACCCACGGCGATCCCGACGACGGGCCAGACGAAGCTGCGTGTCCGATTTGCCGCCGCGGCCGGAAGCAGTCCTTGGCGATCAAAGAGCCACACTCCGAGGACGACCAAGCCGATGATCGCCAGTCCGGTCCCGAACCATCGGCGAACGGCCAACTGTCGATGAGACCGGATGAGCGCATCTGTTCCGAATCCGGCCAGCAGAGCCACGCAGAATCCCAGAGGCATCAACATCCGGCTCCAGTAGATCGTCTTCGCCAACGGCACCACATCGAAGATGACCTGCAGGGGACGGAGGAAGACAAGACCAGCGGAGACTGCGGCAGTGGCGGCGAACGCCATAACTTCGATTCGCGTCCGTGTCCGGACCCAAGAGGCAAAGCCCAAGGACAGGGCGATGACTCCGATGGTAAGGGATACGTGATCGCCCACCGGAAAGGGAACGCCCCCAATGGTGAGCGTCAACGGTTGAGCACGGAATCCAGGAGGGAAAATGGACAGCAATGCCTGGCCGGCTGATAGGCCTTGACTTCCGCCCAGATTGGCCCGCGTCGTGCCGCTCGCCAGTTGAGCGCCCGGCAACGCCAGCGGAGCCGCGAGCAACAGTCCGGCCACAGCCGCAATGGCCAGGTCGATCACGGGGCGCAGGGCGGTCAGGTCTCTCAGGGGAAGATGGAAGCGTGGCACCAGCAACACGAAGACGAAGACGATCAGAGCCAGGGCGAGGACGAAGAGGCTCTCGGGATTGCCTGCATACACAGCAAGAGCAATGGTCACGGCGAAAAAGGTGATGCTGCGGACTCGGTTTCGTCCCCGCACGACCAGCACGGCTGCGGCGAACATCCAGCCCGCCAAGGCCATCACCGAACCGAGCGGATATCCCAGCCAACCAGTCAGTGGACCGCTGAGCTCGAAGATCGTCCCGGCCATCGCGCAGGCAATGGCGCCCAGCCCAAGCACGCGACCGAGCACGTACGTACCCAATCCAGCGCTCAAGATGGTCGTCAGGACACCAATCGAGTAGGCCATTCGCAGGGGCACCAGGTAACCGACCAACGCCGGCAAACCAAAAGGGGCCGACTGCCAATTGAACGCCAGCGGTGTTCCAAGCCCGCTATACGGATTCCAGAGGGGTAGGTGACCGTGATGGACCTGAGTCCAGGCCAGGGTCGACCACGGGATTATCTCGTCGACGAGGTCGCCGCTGTGTGCACTGTGAGTTGAGATCGCGGTCCGAGAGTGTGACAAGACCCCCGAATTGGTCAAAATGTCGTAGGGGCCGAGAGACAAACCATGACGGAGGGCCGGCAACAGCATGGCCAGGGCTGACAGCACGACCCAGGTGACGCCAAGTACGTGGTGACGCCGGAATGGCCGTCTCATCACGCGCACCAACGTGGATCGCGTCACCGCACGATCGCCCCCCCGTTTGACGTCATGCCTCGCGCTTGCGCAAGACACACGCCGCAAACTATAGCGACGCTGTGGCTCGCCCGAGGGCTGAGGATTCATCGGCCGAGAGCGTCGAAGCTGTTTCGGCCGAGAACGTGGCACAGGTGCCGGCCGATGGCGACCGATGATGGACAACGTCTCGACTAGGGATCATCCGGTCACGGGGAGAGAAGCGCCGGCAGCTCCGACGGGACGCCAAGGGTGATATTTTCGATTTGGCGTGGGTCCGGCATGAGATGAGCGATGGAACGGGTCGCCCTGAGCGGTGGCTCGAATCGGCGCGTAACGGACCTGATCTACTGAGTCCGGCGAGCACGGTTGCCGTCGATGACCGGTTCATGGCCAGCGGGGACGAGGCCGGCTCCTCGCCCGGCGATCGCAAGTTTCGCCCCGACGTCCAGGGTCTCAGAGCAGTGGCGATCCTGCTGGTGGTCCTGTTCCACGCCGATATTCCGGGCCTGCAGGGCGGTTATGTGGGTGTGGACGTCTTCTTCGTCATCTCCGGCTTCGTGATCACCGGCGTACTGCTGCGCGAACGCGCCGCGACCAGGCGGACCTCGCTCCTGGCCTTCTACGGGCGCCGAGCCCGAAGGATCCTCCCGGCGGCCAGTGTGGTACTCGTCGTCACTGTCGTCGTCTCCTACTGGCTCCTCGGTCCGAATATCGGGCGTTCGACTGCCGTTGACGGCCAGTGGGCCGCTGGCTTTCTGGCCAACGTCCACTTTGCCTTGACGTCGACGAATTATCTGGCGTCGCAGCAGCCACCC
>DATMMO010000155.1:0-2415 GCA_035569695.1 Acidimicrobiales bacterium
TCCCGCCCACCTCGATCATGCGCCCGATCTCGACGGAGTGACTGCGGTGATCGTCCGCCTGCTCGGGGGTCGCCAGTCGTGGGAGGCAGCCTTCGACGATCTGCGGGCCGACTGTCTGAGCCGGGGAGTGCCCCTGCTGGCCTTCAGCGGCGAGGCGGTGCCCGACGCCGAGCTCGCCGCCCTGTCGACCGTGCCCAGCGCCACTGTCACCGAGGCCTTCCGCTACCTGACCCAGGGCGGTGTCGAGAACCTGGCCAACATGCTCCGGTTCGTGGCCGACACCGTGCTCATGGAGGGATTCGGTTTCGAGGCGCCCGTGGAGATCCCGGCCTTCGGGATTCTGGCCACGGCCGGGGCCGATCACCGGCCGGACAGACCGACTGTCGCCGTGTTCTTCTATCGGGCCCACGTGGTATCGGGCAACACCCGCTTCGTGGACGAGCTGTGCGACGGCATCAGGGCCAAGGGAGCCAATGCCCTACCGGTCTACGGCTACTCGTTGCGGGCCGATGGCGCCGTTGATGACGGCTCCTCGCCCCGGTCGCCGGTGGTGGAGCTGCTGGCCGCCCACCAGGTTGACGCCGTCATCACCACCGTGCTCGCCGCCGGCAGCCTCGACGAGGAGGCCGAATGCTGGGATGCCGGCGCGTTGGCGGGGCTGGAGGTTCCCGTCGTCCAGGCCATCTGCGCCACCGTGCCCTCGAGCCTGTGGGAGTCCTCGTCGACCGGGCTGTCGCCCATGGATGTGGCCATGGCTGTCGCCATCCCCGAGTTCGATGGGCGGATCGTCACCGTGCCCTTCTCGTTCAAAGAGACCGTCGATGCCGACGATGTCCTGGGCTCGCCGGTCACCGCCTATCGGACCCGACCGGACCGGGTGGCCCGGGTGGCCGGATTGGCGGTGCGGCTGGCTCGATTGCGCCGGACCCCTCCATCGGACAAGCGGATCGCCCTGGTCCTCTCGGCCTACCCGACCAAGCGAAGTCGCCTGGGCAACGCCGTGGGCCTGGACACCCCGGCCTCGGTGATCGACCTCCTGCACGCGCTGCGAGACGCCGGCTACCAGGTCGACCGCATCCCGGCGTCAGGTGACGACCTGATGGCGGAGCTGGCCGATGCCCTGACCTACGAGCGGGACACCCTGTCGCCGGCCCAGTCGGCCCGAGCGGTGGGCCGGTGGTCCGGGAAGGCCTATCGATCCTGGTTCGCCGGTCTCCCTGCTGATCTGCGGGCCACCATGGACGAGGCATGGGGCCCGGCTCCGGGCACCGTCTACGTCGAGCCGGCCGACCCCCAACGACGGGGCGCACCCGCTGTTCCCGCGGGGGCCGCGGTGCCCGCGGTTCCCGGCGTGTCCGGTGAGTCCGAGGTCGAACTGGTCTTCACCGGGATCGATCTGGGTGGGGTGCTGGTCACCGTGCAGCCGCCCAGGGGCTTCGGCGAGAACCCGATCGCCGTGTACCACTCACCCGACCTGCCTCCCACCCACCATTACCTCGGCTTCTATCGCTGGCTCGACCAGGGCTGGGGTGCCGACGCCGTCGTCCACGTGGGCAAGCACGGCACCTTGGAGTGGCTGCCGGGCAAGTCGGTGGGCCTGTCGGCCTCCTGTTTTCCCGACGCCGCCTTGGGCGACCTGCCCTTCATCTATCCCTTCGTGGTCAACGATCCCGGTGAGGGCACCCAGGCCAAGCGGCGCACCCACGCCGTCATCGTGGACCACCTGGTTCCGCCGTTGACCCGGGCCGACCTCTACGACGACCTGGCCAAGCTCGAGGCGCTATTGGATACCCACGCCCAAGTGGCCTCGCTCGACCCGTCCAAGCTCCCCGAGGTTCGTCGTCAGGTGTGGGAGGTCATGGTGGCCGCCGAGATCCACCGGGACCTGGGGCTCCACAACCCCGCCGGCGGACCCGAGGGGCCTCTCGAGGGCCAGCACGGTGCCCCGGCTTTCGACGACCCCGCCTTCGACGACCTGCTCTTCGACGTCGACGGCTACCTGTGCGAACTGAAGGACGCGCAGATCAGGGGAGGGCTGCACGTCCTGGGCACCCCGCCCGTCGATGATCCGCTGGTCGACATGGTGCTGGCCATCACCCGGCTCCCCCAGAACCGGGTGGGGTCACTGCGCTCCGAGGTGGGCGAGCAGCTCGGCGAGGGGGACGATTCCCGTTCCCTCGATCGGATCGAAGCGGAATGCCGCCGCCGGGTGGAGGCGTGCCAACGCGCCGGCTGGCGGCCCGAAGCCGTTCCGAAGCTCGACGATCCCGACGGCGTGATCCGGTCCTCGCCCGTCCTGGCCTGGGTGGGCCGGCGATTGGTACCCGCCCTGGCCGCCACGACCGGTGAGATCGACGCCGTCCTGGGCGCCCTGGACGGTCGGTTCGTCCCCCCGGGGCCGAGCGGAGCTCCGTC
>DATMMO010000156.1:0-4435 GCA_035569695.1 Acidimicrobiales bacterium
GCTGCTCCCACCGAGCCGGCCCCGGCACCGACTGAGACCCCTGTGGCCACCGAGGAGGCCTGACCGTGCCCGAATTCACCGCCAAAGACGTTCAAGCCCTCCGCCGCGCCACCGGCGCCGGCATGCTCGACGCCAAAAAGGCGCTGGAAGAGTCGGCGGGGGACATGGACGAGGCCACGAAGTGGCTCCGGGTCAAGGGCCTGGGCAGCGCCGACAAACGAGCCGGCCGCGAGGCGACCCAGGGGGCTGTGGCCGTGGCCCGGGAGGGGAACGCCGCCGCCATCGTGGAGCTGAAGAGCGAGACCGATTTCGTGGCCAAGTCCGACGAGTTCGTCTCGCTGGCCGACGAGCTGGCCCGCCTGGTGGCGTCCAAAGGCGAGGACGCACTGTCCGAGCGTCAGGACGAGATCGACCGGCTCCGGTCCACCCTCCAAGAGAACATCTCGGTGGGTGAGGTCGTCCGCATCGAGGCCGAGCCCGACGGTGCCGTGGACTCCTACCTCCACCTCCAGGCCGGTCGCGGGGTGAACGCAGTGGTCGTTGCCCTTCGGGGAGGCGACCAGGCGCTGGCCCACGACATCGCCGCCCACATCGCCTTCACCCGGCCGAGCTACATCACCCGGGACGAGGTGCCGGCGGCCGAGGTCGACGCCGAGCGGGCCACCGTCGAGGAGATCGCCCGCAACGAGGGCAAGCCCGACGCCGCCCTGCCCAAGATCGTGGAGGGCCGGCTCAATGGCTGGTACAAGAACCGTGTCCTGGTCGACCAGGCCTACATCAAGGACGAGAAGCAGACCATTGCCAAACTCCTGGGCTCGGCCGAGGTGACCCGGTTCGCCCAGGTCGTCATCGGCGACTGAGGGACCACGCGTGGGGGACCAGCGGCGCATCGTCTTGAAGATGTCGGGGGAGGCGTTGGCCTCGTCCGCTTCTGACGAGACCATCGACGCCTCGGTGGTGGAGCGCATCGCCGCCGAGATCGCCCGGGCCCGAGCCGAGCTCGACCTGGAGCTGGCCGTGATGGTCGGGGGCGGCAACATTTGGCGGGGGACCACGGGCGCCGGCGCGGGCATGGACCGGGCCACGTCGGACACCATGGGCATGTTGGGCACGGTGATCAACGCCCTCGCCCTTCAAGACGCGTTGGAGCACCACGGTCAGCCGACCCGGGTGCTGTCCGCGGTCCAGATGGCCGAGGTGGCCGAGCCCTACATCCGCCGCCGGGCCATTCGGCACCTGGAGAAGGGACGGATCGTCGTCTTCGCCGCCGGGATGGGCAATCCCTTTTTCACCACCGACACCTCGGCTGCCCTTCGGGCCGCGGAGATCGAGGCCGAACTGCTGTGCAAGGGCACCCACGGCGGGGTGGACGGGGTCTATACCGCCGATCCCAAGCTCGACCCGACCGCCACCCGGTACGACGAGGTGTCGTTCATGGAGGTCGTCTCGAAGGACCTGCGGGTCATGGACCTGACCGCCATCACCTTCTGCAAGGACAACGGGCTTCCCATCCGGGTCTTCGACCTGATGGGGCCGGGAAACATCGGCAAGGCCCTGGGGGGCGAGAGCATCGGGACCCTGGTCAGATGAGCCCAGCCCAATCGGCCCGAATTCCCAGTTGGAGGGGGCGAAAAGGTACAGGGCGACCATCATCGCTACGCTGGTTCGTTAATGGATGACGACCTCACGGCCCTGGTGGTGGCCGAGGCGCGAGAGCGCATGGAAAAGGCGGTCGACCACACGCAGGCCGACTTCGGCTCGGTGCGTACCGGACGGGCCACGCCCGCCCTGGTCGAGCATCTGAAGATCGACTACTACGGCACCGAGACCGAGCTGCGCCAACTGGCCGGTTTCAGTGTCCCCGAGGCCCGCCTGCTCATCATCTCGCCCTACGACAAGGGCTCCTTGGGTGCCATCGAGAAGGCCCTCCAGGGCTCTGACCTCGGCATCCAGCCCTCCAACGACGGGAACGTGATCCGGCTGGGCTTTCCCGTGCCCACCGAAGAGCGGCGCAAGGACCTGGTCAAGGTGGTGAAGCAGAAGGCAGAAGACGGGCGGGTGACCGTCCGCAACCTTCGTCGAGCAGCCCGCCATGAGCTCGACGCGCTGGAAAAGGACGGCGACATCTCGAGCGACGAGATCGAGCGGGTAGAAAAGGACCTCGACAAGGTCACGCACGACCAGGTAGCTGCAATTGACCGGCTACTGGCCCACAAGGAGCAAGAGCTCCTCGAGATCTGACACGAACGGCGGCTCCGGCCGCTGCTCGGGAGGCATAACCGACGTGGACGACCGCGACGACCGGCAAGACGACACAAACGAGACCGAATCGCTTCCGGCGACCGGCCCCAAGAGCGACCGCGTGCGGATCATGGGGGCCGAGACGGCCGGCGAAGCCACGGGCCAGGTCCCGGCGGTCCGGGCCGATCCCATCAACCCGGGGGACACCGTCCAGCCCGGAGGCGAGGTCCGGCCCGCGGGCTCGGGCGAACCGCCCAGCGCCGTGCAGCCGCTGGGGACCGACTGGCGACAGGACCCGGTCGAGCCCGAGGAGCCCGCGGGGACGGATTCGGCCCCGTGGTCGGTGCCGTGGTCGTCGCAGCCGCCTCCGCCCCTCTTCGACGAGCCCGAGACACCCGCCGGTGAGGAGCCCTACGACCCGTACGCCCCGGTGGAGTCGTACGTCCCCAGTGAGGAGCCGCCCGCCCCCGATGTCTCGGCCCTGCCCCATTGGACCGAGCCGCCGACCGGCCAGGTCCCCGCCGTCCTGGCCCGGGACGCCGAGGACGGCGACGACTGGCGAAGCCGGACGGGACCGACCTGGCGGGAGGAGCACAGCGACTGGACGGCGCACGACGATCAGTTCGACCCCGACCTGTACGCCAACGAGGAGACCGCCCTCGGCTCCTTGGACGAGAACGATGCTCCTGATCCGGTCCGGCGCCCCTGGGAGTTCGACCTCCCCTCCGACACGGGACGGATCCCTCCCGTCAGGTTGAGCGGCGAACCGGTGTCCGACCTACGCGACAGCGGGGCTCCCGCCCAGGGTGCCTTCGAGGTCGGGGACCCCGACCGGCAAGGCCCGGGCTACCCGGGCCAGGACAGCCCGTCGTCCTATTCCACCATCGACCCGGTCACCGAAGTGGTCGAGGCCGTGGGCCGGGGGGCCACCCAGGAGGTCGGGCACGACCCCAATGCCGAGGACGACGGGGGTTTCGACCGATTCGGGCCGCAGGAGGATCCGCCGGCCCCCGCTCGATCCGGCCGTCTGTGGGGACGTGGCAGTCGCCTGCGTGCTCGGCGACCCGAAGGCGCGGTGGGGGACCCCGGCGCCGATGCACTGGCCGCCGAGCCGCCGGGAGCATCGGTGACCGACGTCCCCGGCGTGGGCCTGCGCCGGGGCGGGATCGCCGGCCTGGCCGCGGCCGATCGATCGGCCGCCACCCCGACCGCATCGACCACCGGGGCGCCCGTCGGGCCGGAAGCGGACCTGCCCCCGGCACGGAGCGTCGGTCCTGTGATCCAGGACTTCGAGCCCGAAGGGCGCCAGGTGCCGCCGCGGGCCGACCAGTGGCTCGACGAGGACCCCGATGGTGGGCCCCCGGAGCGACGGGGTTTCCGGCTGGGGCGAAGCCAGGACCGATCGGGGTTTCCCGGGACAAGGATGGAGCCACCGGACCAGGGGGCTCCCGGTGAAGGGGCCAATGCCGGTGTGCGCATCGCCACCGGAGTCGCCGCCGCCGTCGTTGCCCTCGTGCTCTTCTCCCTGGGCACGGTCCCGGCCCTGATCCTGTGCATCGTGGTGGTCACCTTCGCCGCCGGCGAGTGTTTCGGGGTGCTGCGACGCGCCGGCTACCACCCGGCCACCCTGCTGGGGCTGGTGGGAACGGTGGCCCTCATGATCGGCGCCTATACCAAGGGGGCGTCGGCCATCCCGTTGGTCTTGGTCCTCATCGTCGTGTTCACCTTCCTCTGGTACCTGTTCGGGGTGGAACGCGGGGCACCGGTGGCGGGATCGGCGGCCACGCTGCTCACCGTGGGCTGGATCTCGCTGCTGGGATCGTTCGCCGCCCTCCTGCTCGCCCCCTCGAATTTCCCCCACCGGCACGGCATCGCCTTTCTCCTCGGGGCGATCATCGCCACCGTGGCCAACGACATCGGTGGGTTGGTCGTCGGTGGTTGGCTGGGGCGCCACCCCATGGCCCCGTCCATCAGCCCCAACAAGACGTGGGAAGGGTGGCTGGGCGGCCTGGTCCTCTCGGTGGTGGTCTCGGGCGCGCTGGTCGGCGCCATCCACCCCTGGACACCGGGCAAGGCCGCCGTCCTCGGCCTCATGGTGGCGGTTGTCGCCCCCATCGGTGATCTGGCCGAGTCGCTGCTCAAGCGGGACCTCCATATCAAGGACATGGGGACCCTTCTTCCCGGCCACGGTGGG
>DATMMO010000157.1:0-2947 GCA_035569695.1 Acidimicrobiales bacterium
GATGCCGGTCTCGACGCTGTCGGTCCACACGATGGTCGAGATCGCGGATTCGGCCGCCGAGGCGCCCACCATGATCGTCGACTCGTAGCGTTCGAACCGGCCTTTCACCTTCATGCCGAAGATCGCCTTGGCCCGGAAGCCGATTGACGTCGCCGCGGTGTCCAGGGTCCACTCGCCAGTGTCCAAGTCAGTGTGCACTTTCATGTCAGTCTCATAACTCCAAGTCGAGGGGGCGGGCGTCTGCGTTCCAGCGGAGTCGGCCGTGCTCGAGCAGGGCGAGCGCCTCGGCTGCGGGTTCCTCAATGTCGGCGGACTCGAGGTATTTCGGGTATGAGGCGCGCAGCCCCATCAGGCGTCCTGCCGGAGCGAGCGCCGCGAACAGCGGCCGCTGGACCCACGGTGGTGGCGAGGCCATGACGAAGACGTCTTGGTACTCCTGCATGATGACGGCCAACTGAAGGAGGAACGGCGCACCCCGTCGGGTGACCTTGCCGTCGCGGGCGAGCCCGATCATGGTTCTCGCGATCTCCGCGAACCGGTCACCCGGTGTCACCTCGACGACGACCCGTGCCTCCTCGTCGCCCACCTGCCACCAGTCATGGACCACGCCGTTGGGTACTTCGGCGTACTCGCCTGGTCCCAGTAGTCGCTCCGTGCCACCGATGGTGAATGCGACGGTGCCGCGCACGACGTGGAAGCGCTCGGTGGACTCGGGGTGGATATGGGGCCCCGAGACCCGGGCTCCGGGCCGGGCGGAGAGGTTGCTGACTAGTGCCCGGTCGGGGTTGGTGTAAGGGTCGGTGAGGACGACGACGTGTTCCCCTGTGACCGGGTTGTCGAACACTTGGCCTCGGCCTGCAGGGCTGGGGTACGACGGGCTCACGGCAATCTCCTTGTCGGGTGGGTGCAGTGCCGGGGTGGCATGACGGGTGGCGACAACGGTGTTCGTGGTGTGTGGCTCAGACGGAGATCGCTCGCAGGATCAGCGCGGCTGTGGCGGCGAACAGCCGTCGGGCCAGCCCCCAATTCAGTGTTCACTTTCATGTCAGTCTCATACTCCTAAGTCGAGTGGGGTCTCATGTTTCTAGGCTACCACAGAATATGAGTCCCCTCTCATATTGTTTAGGATGGGGGCATGCCTGCCGTACCAGTCGCCGACGCCGAACCATCCAGCTCCCCGCGACTGCGGCGCGATGCGCAGGCCAACCGGGAGGCGCTGCTCGCGGCTGCCCAAGCCCGTTTCGCCGCCGACGGCATCGACGCCTCCCTGGTCCAGATCGCCAAGGACGCCGGTCTGGCCATCGGAACGCTCTACCGGCACTTCCCCACCCGCCTCGACCTGATCCAGGCGGTGTCCGCCGAGAAGCTCCAGCGCTGGTTGCAGGCCGCCGAGCGTGCCGACGCCCTGGACGACGCATGGACGGGGTTTGTCGCGTTCATCGAGGCGATGTGCCAGCTGCAAGCCAACGACCAGGGCTTCAACGACCTCATCTCAATGCGCCTGCCCGAAGCGGCTGGTTTCCCTGCCAGTCAGGACCGCATTGGTGAAATCGCGGCCCACATCATCGGCCACGCTCAAGAGCAGGGCAGCCTGCGGCCGGACCTCACTTTCGAGGACCTCGCGTTCGTCATCTGGTCACAGAACCGGATCAACCAGGCCACCCGCGAGGTCGCCCCGCACGCCTGGCGGCGCCACCTGTATCTGCTGCTCGACGGCTTCCGCGCCGAGGGCGCCCACCCCCTGCCGGAGCCGCCGATGACCAGCGAGCAGGCGTACCAGGCGATGGTCGGGCTGAACGGCACCGGGACCTCGCACTGACGGCCCCAACGCGCAGACCGCTGCACGGTAGTGTTGAAGCTCAGTAACATTGAGGGTTGGTGCGGTGACGACAGTACGACGCAGAGGCTTCAACAACGCAGTCACTCGGTTCCGGAATTCGCCGCCCCCGCGTACGACCTTCAAGTACTTCAGCGCTGGGTTTATCGTCCGGCACAGGACGAGGTTGTCGCCCAGCTTCAAACGGATGGATCTCGCAGGGTCGCCGATATTGCCTGTGGCACAGGAATTCTCGCGGACCGGATCGAGCGCGAATTACATCCTGACAAGGTCTACGGAGTAGACATGTCCGAAGGCATGCTCGCCCAGGCTCAAGCGCGGTCGTCGAAGGTGCAGTGGTTGAGATGCCCGGCCGAGCAACTGCCTTTCGGCGACGGCGCCCTCGACGCCGTCGTGACGACCTCGACATTTCACTTCTTCGACCAACCCGCGGCGCTGCGTGAATTCCCCCGTCACCGGATACATGCGTTTTGAGACGAACTTCCGCGAGTCACATATGTCGTCTTATTCGAGACATCGTTAGCCCTTGCACAACCCGGCCACTCGCGCCGACCTATCCAACTTCGGGTCTTTATGGCGGTCCGCCATCCTCCGCCATTTCAAATCGGAATCCGCCACGGAAAACCGGAACCTACAGCCCTCGCGTTTCACCTAGCCATGTTGGCGAAGCGCGACAAGTGCAGCTGGTGTGCGACGGTAACCGTCTTGGTCGGGCCGTTACGGTGTTTGGCCAGAATGAAATCCGCCTCTCCCCCGCGCGGATCGTCACGGTCGAACGCGTCCGGCCGGTTCAGCAGGATGACCATATCGGCATCCTGTTCCAGGCTCCCGCTTTCGCGAAGGTCAGACAGCATCGGCTTCTTGTCGGTGCGCTGCTCCGGCCCACGGTTCAGCTGGCTGATCGCGACCACAGGCACCTCAAGCTCCTTGGCCAAAAGCTTCAGATGCCTGGAGAACTCCGACACTTCCACCTGACGCGACTCGACCTTCTTGCCCGAGGTCATCAGCTGCATGTAATCGACCACGATCAGCTTCAGGTCGGCTTTCTGCCGCAGCCGTCGCGCCTTGGCGCGAATCTCCATCATGGTCAGGTTGGGCGAGTCGTCGATA
>DATMMO010000158.1:0-10918 GCA_035569695.1 Acidimicrobiales bacterium
CGAAGTGGGCACCGAGACCGTTCCCGTCGTGTGCCGGGTCACCGATGGTGCCGAGCGCGAAACGATCTGGTCGGCGCAGAAGGCTGCCGCTCCCGGGTTCGCCGAGTACGAGAGCAAGACGACCCGTCAGATCCCTGTGATCGTCCTCGACCCCACTGCGTAGTCGGCGCGGCACCAGAGGGCACACAGAACGCGTCGCCATACTGTCTTCTCGATCAGGCCGATCGGCAGTCCGACGCGCACCATACCTATTACGGCGATGCCTGGACGGCCCTGGGACGGGTTCTCCTCGACACCACCTCGCTCTCCTCCTGCTCGTCATCGGCCTGATGTCTCTGGCCTGATCCGTCGAATCGGGGCCGGACCGGCAATACTTCGGAGCGAACAACGTGCATTCCCCACGGCCCGCGGCGGAGTCGAGGAGGTGGTGGTGACCACAGACCCCCAGCAATCTTCGATGCTGCTCGGCACGCTGATGGTGCTCACCGTGGTCAGCGGGCTGGTCGACGCCGTGAGCTATCTGGGCCTCGGGCACGTCTTCACCGCCAACATGACCGGGAACGTGGTCCTGCTCGGGTTCGCCGCCGCCGGTGCGCCCGGGTTCTCGGTCCCGGCCAGCCTGGCTTCGTTGGGATCATTCATGGTCGGGGCGGCTTGTGCCGGGCGCATGTGCCTCCACATCGCTTCACGACGACGCTGGCTGGTCATAGCCATGGTGACCGAGGGCGTCCTGGCCGGCGGGGCCGCGGCAGTGGCGGCCACTGCGAGCGGCGTCATCGGATCGGGCTGGGTCCGCTACACGGTGATCGTCTTTCTCGCCTTCGCCATGGGTGTGCGCAACTCCACCATTCGTCGGCTGGCCGTGCCCGACGTGACCACGACGGTGCTCACCATGACGCTGACCGGGTTGGCCGCCGACTCGTCGTTGGCCGGCGGGGACAATCCGAAAGTGGCTCGCAGAACGTCCGCGGTCGCGGCCATGCTGATCGGCGCCGTGGGTGGAGCGGCGTTCTTCCTCCATCAGCGGGCCACCTGGCCCCTGGTCCTGGTGGCCGTGATCGTCCTGGTGGCCGCGGTCGTGTTCGCTCGCAGTAAAGCGTCGCGGCGGCTCGACCTACCGGGCTGAGACACAACGGTCCAATTCGGCACTTGATACAAGTCGAACTTGACCCTCCCGCGACGGGAGGGTGGACAGTCGAGTCATGACCAAACTCGACCCTGCACCAGAAGCCCCCACTGTTCCCGCGGCCCGGTTCCGGGGTATCGCCCCGGTCCGCCGCCTCTCGTCCCTACCCGTGCTCATGTGCGGGGTGTTCATCATCGTCCTCGACTTCTTCGTGGTGAACGTGGCCCTTCCCTCGATGCAGGCCGACCTGCATGCCGGGGCCAGCGCCATCGAGTGGGTCATCGCCGGCTACGGCCTGACCTTTGCCGTGTTCCTGATCGCCGCCGGCCGGCTGGGGGACATGATCGGCCGTCGGCTCACGTTCGCCATCGGGCTCGCCCTTTTCGTGCTGGCCTCGGCGGGCTGTGGGCTGGCGCCGAATCCCACCGTCCTGGTCGTCGCCCGGTTGGCCCAGGGGGTGGCCGCCGCTTTCATCAGTCCCAACGTGTTGGCCATCATGGGTGTGGCGTTCCCGGGAGCTGCTCGAGTCCGGGCCATCACCGTCTACGGCATGGTGATGGGGCTGGCGGCCGCCGGGGGACAGCTCATCGGCGGGATCCTCATTCAGGCCAACCTGTTCGGCTGGGGGTGGCGGACCGTGTTCCTGATCAATGTCCCGGTGGGCCTGGTCGCTCTGGCCTTCACCCGGCGACTGGTGCCCGAGTCTCGGGTCGACCACCCGGGACGGATCGACGTCGGAGGGAACGTGCTGGCCGTCCTGGGCATGACCGCTCTGGTCCTTCCCCTGGTCGAGGGGACCCAGCTCCACTGGCCGGCGTGGACCTGGGTGAGCCTGGCCGCCGCTCCGGCCGTGTTCACCGCCTTCGCCCTCCATCAGCAGCGCTTGTCCCAGCGGGGAGGAACGCCGCTGCTCGATCCGGCGCTGTTCCGGCAACGGGCCCTCCTGTCCGGTCTCGGGACCCAGCTGGTCTTCTGGTGCGGCCAGGCTTCGTTCTTCTTGGTGCTCGCTCTGTACCTGCAAAAGGGACGGGGGCTCGATGCCCTGCAGGCGGGCCTGGTGTTCTCGATCCTGGCCCTGGCCTACCTGGCCACCTCGATGCGGGCGCCCGGTCTCACCCTCCGCTTCGGCCGCTCGCTCATCGCCATGGGCGCCATCACGTTGGCGGTGGGGGACATCGCCCTGCTGGCTGCCGCCCATGGTGCGGCCGGATCGATCGGGCTCCTGGCTCCAGGGCTGGTGCTGGTGGGAGCGGGCATGGGCCTGTGCATCACGCCCCTCACCACTACGGTGCTGGCCCACGCCGACGGCGAGCGGGCGGGCGCCGTGTCCGGAGCTCTGGCCACCATGCAGCAGGTCGGCAACGCCGTGGGCCTGGCCGTGACCGGCGTGATCTTCTTCGGGGCTCTGTCCAGCGGGTATCAGCGGGCCTTCGAGCTCGCCCTGGTCGAACTGGCGGCGCTGCTCCTGGCCGTCGCCGCTCTGACCCGGCTCCTGCCCCGTACCCGAGCAGACCGATGAGCGGCGGTCCCGGCGCCGGCGCGGCCTGGCCCCTTGATCCTCCGTTGGCCGAATGGTCAAGAATGGCCGACATGGACGTACTGGTGACCATCGGTGACTTCTCCCGGATGACCCACCTGAGCGTCAAGGCGCTCCGGCACTACCACGATGTCGGGGTGCTGACGCCGGCCCAGGTCGACACGGCCAGCGGTTACCGCCTCTATGACACCTCGCAAGTGCCGGTAGCCCAAGTCATCCGGCGCTTCCGCGATCTGGGCATGCCCCTCGAGGAGGTCAAGACGGTCCTCGACGCCCCCGATGTTGCCTCTCGCAACCAAGTGGTCGTGGCCTACCTCGAACGGATGGAGTCTCAGCTGTCGGAGACGCAGTCGACAGTGGCGTCGTTGCGAGCCCTGCTCGAGCGGCCGGCGACGCCCATCGTCGTGGAGTACCGGTCGGTTCCGGCCCTGCCGACGTTGGCCATCACCGAGGTGGTGACGGCGGACGATCTCGAGGAATGGTGGGTGGAGGCGTTCGGTGAGCTCTACGCCGTGCTCTCGGCGGCCGGCGTGGAGCCGGCGGGACCGGGTGGCGCCCTCTACCCCAATGAGATCTTCGAGCTCGAGAAGGGCGAGGTCGTGGTGTTCGTGCCGGTGGCCGACGACGTCACCCCCTCCGGCCGGGCCGCCCCCTTCCAGATCCCGGCGGCGGAGTTGGCTGTCACCGTGCACGAGGGCTCCTTCGCCGATCTCGACCAGGCCTACGGAGCATTGGGCAGCTATGTGGCCGAACGGGAGCTGGGCGTCGACGGGCCCATTCGCGAGCACTACGTCGTGACCTATATGCACACCGAGTACGAGTCCGAGCATCGCACCGAGGTGTGTTGGCCGGTGTTCTACACCACGACGGCTGCGCCCCCGCTCCCGGAGACGTCACCGTCGCCACCGGGGAACTCGCCGGGGAGGAATGGCTGATCCGGGCACGATCACCACTGGAGACTGTCTGAGCCGCCACTGAGATCAGGCCGGGGTGGCCGCCACCAGCACGGATCGCTCGCCGAGCCATGGTGCAAGAGCTCTCGCCCACCGAACAGGGCGTGTTGCGCCTCGCCGGAGTGAGGTGTGGGGCATCCGCCGGCGTCGAGCACGGCCCGGCCAATCGGACGGCCTTGAACCCATTGACAGCCCGAGGATCCTGCGTTACTTTCTATATTAGTTAATTAACTAGATGAGAAAGTACGCGAGAGAAGCCATGCCGACTGCGACCGACGAGGATCAGCTCAGCGAGACCTTCGCCGCACTGGCCAACTCGACGCGACGGGCGATCGTGGCCCGTCTGGCCGAAGGTGAGGCGACGGTCAACGAGCTGGCCGAGCCATTCGACATGACGCTGCCTGCCATCTCGAAGCACATCAAGGTGCTCGAGCGGGCCGGATTGGTCGTACGGGCTCACCGAGCCCAGTACCGACCGTGTGCCCTTGACGGCGCACCTCTCGAAGCAATCTCAACGTGGGCCGATCAGCACCGCCCCGTTTGGGAGGCCCGCTTCGATCGGATGGACGACTACATCGCACAACTCCGACAGCAACGAAGGGCAAGTGAACAAGATGGCTGACGACAAGGGATCCGTTGCAGTGGTGATCGAACGCACCTTCGATGCGCCGGTCGACTTCATCTGGTTGATGTGGACGGACCCGGAGCACTTCAAAGCGTGGTATGGCCCGGACGGCGCCACAATCCCTGTGGCGACCATGGACGTGCGCGTCGGTGGAACTCGCCTCGTGTGCATGGAAATGCAAACGCCGAACGGGCCGATGCACATGTGGTTCACCGGTGAATACCTCCAGATCGTCGAGAACGAACGACTCGTGTACACCGAGTCCATGGCCGACGAGCACGGCAACGTGGTTTCGCCCTCGGATATGGGCATGCCCGAGGGGCACCCGGTGACGACCGAGATCCGCGTCGAACTCGAAGCTGTCGACGGTCGGACAAAGATGGTGATGACCCACGCCGGCGTTCCCGAGGACTCCCCGGGCGCGGCCGGATGGACGATGGCGTTCGACAAGCTTGCGGCTCAGGTCGCATCGCGCCCGGGCTGAAGAGCGCGCCCGCCGTCATGGCGTCGGCTGCAGGGATCATGGATCGGCATCGGACACCGCCGCCTCGACGTCGTCGGCCAGAGCAGCCACCGATTCGGCCGACCACCATCGGGCAAAGGGCATGGGATCGCCCAACGACCGGGCCCGCGCCCGGGGCCCGCTTGGGAACCAGGCCAGTTCGCGCCCGCTGCCGTCAACTGTCGCCGCCGACCGGCACCAGACCCCTCGAAGGCGCGCTGCGTGGACCTGGGTCCCGACCATGTGGCAGGGCGGGTGGGGGACACGGTCCCCCCGGGCATCGAGGGGATAGGAGGGGGGCAGCCCCATCGCTTCCAGGCCCTCGTCGCTCAGGGCATCGGCCACATCCTGACGACGGGGCAGACCGGCCAGGACGAGCACATAGGGGGCGTCATCCCGCAAGTCCTCGGGATTGACCGGCCACCCGCCCAACAGGGCGTGGATCTGGGCTCGGGCGGTGGCAAGGTCCTCGTTCACGTAGAGGACCGGAAACGAGCCGGGGGCGTTCCAGCGGCCCCCGAACCGAGCTGCCCATGAGGGGTCGAGCGGATCAGACCAGGTGGTGTCGGCCACGCGCAACCAGGTGTGGTCGTCGGGGATCCGGAGAACGGCGATCGCTCCGGTCACGGTTGGACGCGGCGGAGATCGAACATGGTTCGCACCGCCGACAGGACCTCGGCGCTCTTGCCCGTTCGGGCCAGCTGCAAGAGAGACAGTCCGCCCAGAGCGGGAGACTCGCGGCGGACAACGGCAGCGATGCGATCGACGCGGAGATAGCGCTCCAGGAGCTCGGTGGCCGCGTCGAGATCGGCGATCGGGCCTTCCCGATCCGGCGGCGGTCCATTGGCCAGCCACTTCGAAAACGCTTGGCGCGACACCCCGAAGATCTCGGCCGCCGCTGAGTTGGAGATCTGCCAGCGGTTGGTCAGGCGGTCAAGTCGGCTGGCCGCCTCTCGCCGATCTACCTCGGCCACGAAGCGACGGACCCAGGATGCGTCGGCTCCGGCCAGGATCCTGGTGGCCGCCTCGGCCGGGGGCAGCTGGGTGAGGGCCGCGACGTCGTTCATGAGCCCATAATATCGCAACCAAGTGTCAACCGCAACCAGTTGTCAACCTTTGGCCGTGGTCAAGGTGGGCGGCCATGCACCGCTGCCGGTGCCGGTGCAAGAGTGAGGCCATGCCCGATATCTCCCTGCCCTACTTCCTCGCCCGTCCTGTCGCCGATCCCCCCTGGCCCGGGGTTGTCGTGATCCACGAGGGGAATGGCATATCCCCACAGCTCCTCCGGTTCTGCCAGCGCCTGGCCGCAGCGGGCTATGGGGCCATCGCCCCCGACCTGTTCTTCCGGGCCGGCGGCACCGAGGCCGGCGACTTCGCCACGCTGATGGGATCGTTGGAGCCCGAGCGGACCCAAGGGGACATCGACCAGGCCGCCTCGATCCTGCGGGCCATGGGCGCCGACAAGGTCGGGGTCACCGGGTTCTGCATGGGTGGCCGCCTCACCTACCACTCGGCCGTCTGGGGCCACGGCTTCGACGCCGCCGTGGGTTTCTACGGCGCCGGCATCGCCGACGAGCTGGCCGAGCCCACATGCCCCACCCTGCTCTTCTTCGGGGGGAGTGACGACTACATCCCCACCGAGCAGATCGAACGGGTCCAGGCCCACCACCCCGACACCGTCGTCTATCCCGACGCCGGCCACGGGTTCTTCCGCGACGGCTCGGAGAATTTCAACGAGGCGGCCGCCGCTGACGCCGGCACGCGGCTCATGGACTTCTTCGCCGAGCACCTCCGCCCGTAGCCCGGGTGGGCCGAGCACCTTCGCCCGTATCCGGGGTCGGCTGTGGGCCCATACCCTGCCAGATGGCGTCCACTGCTCGCTCGGCCCAGCCCGGGTCGGCGGCCACCCCCGCCACCCGGCGGTGGAACACCGAACCGCTCAGCATCTGGAAAGCGAGATCGAGGTCGGCGTCGCGCCGTAGCTCCCCGTTGGCCCGGGCCTGCTCGAGGAGCCGCCGCCCGTAGTCCACGCGGGGGGCGACCACCCGCTCTCGGTGCAGCTCCAGGGCGCGGGGGTCATCCCGATTGGTCATGAGGGCCCCGAGCACCCCCATCCCCGAGGCGCCGAATCGGTGGTCGAAGTCGACCAGGAAGCGACACAGGTCGGCTTTGGGGTCCTCGGACGGTCTCGTCGGGATCTCCGTCGCGTACTCGGCAATGGCACTGGTGATGAGGTCGGCCTTGTCCCGGTACCGACGGTAGATGGTGGCCCGGGCCACCCCCGCCTCGCTGGCCACGCCCTCCATCGAGATGCCGGCATAGCCGACGTCATCCAGCTGGCGCATGGCCGCCTCCATGATGGCCCGGCTGGCCCGCTCGTCGCGAGGACGACCGGGCGCCCTGATCAGCTCGTCCGACTCTCCGGCCGAGGGCGTTTCCTGGTCGGCTGCGGACCCGGTGGCCGGCGGGCTCACACCGCCGCCGGCGCGGGCCGGCCCTCCGGCGCCTCTCCCTTCTTCAGCGGTTGGTGCCCGGAGATGAAGTCCCGCTGTCGGATCAGGAAGAACGAGCCGAGCGCGCCGACGAAGGCGATGATGGCGCCGATCACCATCAACAGGTTGAGCGAACTGGCGAAGCCGACGTGGTACGCGGTGGTCAGGGCATGGGCCTGATCGGGCGGCAATCCGGCGACGGCCTGCCGCACCTGTCCGGCGGCCAACGCCGGGCCCAGCTGGGCCCCGTGCTGAGCCGCCACCTGTTGCCCGGACGGCGTGGACAGGAGGGACGCGGTGACCTTGGACTTGATGTCGCTCTGGAAGATGGCGCCCAGGCCGGCGATGCCGGTGGCGATGCCCACCTGGCGGAACGTGGAGTTGATCCCCGAGGCCATGCCGCTGCGTTCCGGCGGGACCACGGCGACGGCCGACGAGGCGAGCACCGGGTTGACGATCCCGATTCCTGCGCCGGACAGGATGAATCCGGGCAGCAGCACCGTCCACTGCGAGTCGGGCTGAACGGTGGCCATGAACAGGCACCCCCCGGCCACCAGCATGAGGCCGACCCCGAGCATGTAGCGGGAGGGGAACCGGACCGTGAGCCTCCCGGCTATGGGGGCGACCAAGAAGGCCAGGAGGGTGAGGGGGAGAAATTTGATCCCGGCCGCCAATGGCCCGTAGCCGAGGTCGTCTTGGATGAACAAGGTCAGGTACAAGAAGAGAGCGAAGATCGACGCCGACAGCGTGAACGCCGCGCCCGAGATACCGATCATGGCCGGGCGCCGAAACAGGGACAGGTCGAGCATCGGTTCGCGCTGCCGCACCTCGGCCACGATGAAGGCGGCCATGAGGACGGCCGCCCCGGCCAGCAGGCCCACGATCTCGGGGCTGCCCCACCCGGCGGTGTTCCCGCGGACCAGGGCGTAGACCAACATGAAGAGGGAGGCCGAGAAGGTGATGAACCCGATCCAGTCGATCCGCTTCTTGTTGGGGTCCCGCGACTCTTGCATGCAGGCCAGGGTGATGACGATGGCAATGACCCCGATGGGGACATTGACGAAGAAGATCCAGCGCCATCCGATGGCGCTGGTGATGGCCCCGCCGACCAAGGGGCCCACAGCCACCGCCCCACCGCTGACTGCGCCGAAGACCCCGAACGCCGTTCCTCGGTCCTTCCCCTGGAAGGCCTGGGCGATGAGGGCCAGGGACGTGGCGAACATGATCGCTCCACCCACCCCCTGCACGGCCCGGGCCAGGTTCAGCATCAACGAGGTCGTCGACACGCCGCACACCAGCGAGGCCACCGAGAAGACGGCCAGGCCGATGGCGAACACCTCGCGTCGCCCGAACATGTCACCCACGACCCCGGCAGTGAGGAGGAAGGCGGCCAGGGTCAGCGCGTAGGCGTCGATGACCCACTGCAAATCGCTGAACGACGAGTGCAGCGACCGCTGGATGTCAGGGAGGGCCACGTTGACCACGGTGATGTCCAACAGCAACATGAAGATGGCCGTGCACACGGCGATCAACGTCCACCACTTCCGGTCGAGCCTGGGCATCAGTGATCTCCTGGGTTCTCGTGGTATGGGCGCCGGATCCCGGCTGTTCTAGAATCGAGACAGATTGTATTGAAACCCCGGCTGGGGGTCAAATGACGCCCACGCCGGCGCCCGGCCGGACCGTCCAGCCCGGCGCGGCCAATCCTGGAAAACTAGGACCATGGACTGGATCACCATGACCACGGGTGAAGACCCTCGACCCCGCATGGCGCCGGGGGCCACCGCGGCCTGGACGGCCTTGAGCGCCAGCGTGTGGAGGGCGGCCGCTCCCGAGCTGCTCGAGCTGGCCCGCATGCGCATCGCCATGCTCCTGCGCGACCCGGGGGCAGTCGAGCGCCGGCCGCAGGGGGCGCCACGGTTGTCCGACGACAAGATGGCGTCGTTGGCCGACTGGCCGACGTCGCCACTGTTCAGCGACACCGAGCGGGTGGCGTTGGCTTTCACCGAGCGGTTCGTGATCGATGTGGCCGGCATCGGCGACGCCGACCGGGGGTCCCTCATCGCCGCGCTCCCGGCGGACCAGGTCGGCGGCTTCGTCATCGGCCTCTACGTGTTCGACTACGAACGCCGAACCGAGTTGGCCATCACCCGCCTCTTCGATGTCAAAGCGGCACCGGCCGATCCCGGTGGTGGTGCCGCCGACGCCGAGGTGGGCCAGGTGTTCAACGACGTGATGAAGACCATTGCCCGCCTCGACGAGCTCGACCCGGTCACCACCGAGCTGGTCCGGCTGCGAGGGGCTCGCCAGCACAACTGCCGCGTCTGCCAGTCGACCCGCTCGGTCCAGGCCATCAGCGGGGGTGCCGACGAGTCGATGTTCGACAAGATCGACTGGTACGAGACGACCGACCTGTCGGAGCGGCACAAGGTCGCCCTCCGGCTCACCGACGCAGTCATCACCCAGCCGACCGAGATCACCCCCGAGCTGGTGACCCAGGTCCGCCGGTACTTCGACCCGGCCGAGGTGGTGGAGATCGTCTTCGACATCTCGCGCAACAGCGCCCAGAAGGTGGCGGTGGCTCTGGCCGCCGACCAGGCCCATGTCACCGAGGGAGTCGAGTACTACGACCTGGACGAGGACGGCGAGGTCCTGTTCGGCCAGGCGGCGCCGGTCGGGGTCTGAACCGGGCCGATCGGCCGGGGGTGCAGGCGGGTGCCGGAGGAGAGGGCGGAGAGGGGAGAGCCATGACGCTGGAGGGAACGAACGCGCTGGTGACCGGCGCGGCACGGGGACTGGGTCGCGCCTACGCCCTGCACCTGGCCGGATTGGGTGCCGACGTGGCCGTGCTCGACATCGACCTCCACTCCTATCGGGAGTACGAGGCCGAGGCGGCCCTGATGACGGCGGACACCACGGCTGAGGAGGTCCTCGCTCTCGGGCGCCGGACCCTGGCCCTGGAGGTGGACGTCACCGACCTCGAGGCCATGCGCCAGGCCGTGGCCACCATCGAACAGGTTTGGTCCACGCTCGACGTGGTCATCTGCAACGCGGGGGGAGGCCTGGGGTCGCCCTTCGAGGGGCGGGCGTCCGAGCTCGATCCCGACGACTTCGACGCGGTGATGAAGAAGAACCTCTACGGCACGGTCAACACCTGTTTGGCCGTGGCCCCGCTCCTGAAGGGCCAGGGCTCGGGCAAGATCGTGACGGTGGCCAGCATCTCGGGACTGCGGGGGGGCAGGGAGGGGGCGTACGCCCACTACGGCGTGGCCAAGGCCGGCGTGGCCATGTACACGCGCTACCTGGCTCAGGACCTGGGCGGCTCGGGCATCACCGTCAACTGCATCGCCCCCGGCTACGTCGCCACCGGGCGCCTGGCCCTGGCCTTCGAATCGATGGAAGCCGACACCAAGGTCTCGATCAACGCCATGAACGCCCTGGGCCGCCCGGCCACCACCGAGGACTGCGCCCGGGTCATCGGCTTCCTCGCCGGCCCGGAGTCGGACTACCTGTCGGGCGTGGTCCTGCCCATCGACGGGGCCACCCTGTCCTGAACCGAGGAGAGACCAAACCGGCCGCCGTAGACCAGCTCGTCGAGGGTCACCGCCTCGAGCTCTCGGCGCTCGAGCTCGACAGCCAGTCGGGGCAGGGCCGACAGGCCCACCCGCCACATATCCGGCGAT
>DATMMO010000159.1:0-5058 GCA_035569695.1 Acidimicrobiales bacterium
GATGACCTGGGTCGCCTACGACCGGGCCGGGCGCCTGGCCCGCGACCGCGGCCTGCCCGCGCCGGTCGAGCGCTGGCGCAAGCTGGCAGCGCAGGCGCATCGCTTCGTCCAGGAGCAGTGCTGGGATCCAGACCTCAAGTCCTATGTGATGTACCCGGGCAGCCAGCTCCTTGACGCGTCTGTCCTCGTCATGCCGCTGGTGAAGTTCGCCGGTCCCACCGACCCGCGGTTCATCGCGACCCTGGACAAGATCACCGGCGAGCTCGTATCCGACAGCCTGGTCAATCGCTACGCGCTGACCGGCGTCGACGGCATCGCCGACGGTGAGGGAACCTTCAGTCTCTGCTCGTTCTGGTACGTGGAGGCCCTCACCCGGGCCGGCCGCGTGCGCGAGGCAAGGATGATCTTCGAGAAGATGCTCACCTACGCCAACCACCTGGGGCTGTTCGCCGAGCAGGTCGGCCATTCGGGCGAGGCGCTTGGCAACTTCCCGCAGGCCTTCACCCACCTGGCCCTGATCGAAGCCGTCTCACAGCTCATCGAGGCAGAGTCGGCTACGTAGCCGGAAGGGGACAGGAGCCCTGATCGCGCCCGTCGTTTTCATGTCTCCTTACATCAGGAGTCAGCCACTTGCCCCTTCCAGGAGCCCGCTCCTGCCCGCACCCCCGCCGCCGCCGCCGTCCCCACCTGGCGAAACACCGCCTTGGCCGTCTCGCTAGGCGGCGTCTCCAGTTGACGGACCCATTTCCGAGCGGTCGCCACCAGCGTGGCACCGGCGATCGAGCCGCCCACGCTGACCAGGAGCACCCCGACAACGGCGATGACCGCACCGGCGGCGATGGCCGTCGTGTTGATCTCGACTCGGTTTTGTCCAGCGCGATCGGTCATCGTTCATCCAATCAATTCGTAGTAGCTAGTGGAGAGGCAACCACGGCAAGTGGGCCGGTCGTGGATCCGGGTTGACAGCGAAGCCCCAGTCGAGGGCCCAAACCGGCTTCCGTCATTTCAAGGTATGGCCAACGCCGCATGCATCAAGAGTGACAGGCACGAGTCAGTTGGATCGTCACCCTATCGGGGTGATTGTGGCGGCAATTGATTCGGTTCGTCCCCCCAGTCGATCTGGTGATCGGCGTTCGCACCGAGCAGCGCTGAGGTCCGGGACCTCGAAAAATAGTCCCAGCCCCAGGCCACGAAGGCATTGATCCTCTGGCGTACTCCACTCAACAACATGGCGTGGACTCCAAGCCAGGCGGCAAAGGCCAAGGTGCCATGCAACTCGTGGCGTCGCTCTCCGACCTCGGCCACAGCCGCCCCCCGCCCGATCATGGCCATGATGCCCTTGTCCTTGTAGTGGAAGGCGGTGCGGTGTCCGTGGTCCAGATCGGCCAGCATGTTCCGGGCCGCCCATTGGCCTGACTGCTGGGCCACCGACCCGAGCTGGGGTAGAGCCGTGCCATCCCCACCTTTGACGTTGGCCGTATCGCCCAGGACAAAGAGGTTCGGGTGACCGTTCACCGACAGATCGGGCTCGATCTCGAGCCTGCCGCCCCGCCCGGCCGGAAGTCCACTGGCCTTGGCCAAATCAGGGGCCTTGATCCCACCGGCCCATACGGCCGTCCGGGTGAGGATCTCACTACCATCGTCGAAGATCACCCGGTCTGCGGTGATCGCCTTGGCGCCCACGCCCAACCGGATGTGGACACCGTCTTTTTGCAGGACCTTGTGCGCGTACTCATGGGCCTTGTCCGAGAACGGTCCGAGTACGGCATGGCCCAGGTCGACCAGCGTGATCGTGACGACGCCGACGGGAAGGTCACGGTATGCGGCCGGTCCCACGTGATTGACCAGGTCAGCCAGAGCACCTGCTGATTCGACGCCGGTGGCCCCGGCACCGATGATGACGAAATTGAGGGCGCCTCGGGCAATCAGCTCGGGTCGGCGGTCGGCATCCTCGAATACCTCGATCAGTCGGGTGCGAAGGGCGACGGCATCGTCCAGCGTGTACAGAGGGAAACTGTGTTCGGCCGCTCCCGGTACGCCGAAGAAGTTCGGTTGTGAGCCTACGGCCAACACGAGGTAGTCCCCGTGATAGGTCTGTCCATCGGCGGTGGTCACCGCCAGCGTGTCGACGTCGACCGCAGTCACCTCGGCCTTCTTGACGTTCACCGATGGCAGTGAACCCACGATGCCTCGGAGCGGGCGAGCTATGTCGCTCTCGGTGAGTTGAGCGGTGGCCAGCTGATAGAGGAGTGGCTGGAACTGGTGATAATTGTTCCTGTCGATCAGCGTGACCTGCACCCCCCGATGGGCGAGATCCTTGGCGCAGGCCACCCCGGCAAAGCCGCCCCCGACGACCACGGCCGAGGTGCCCGGGTAGTGCTGCTTCACCACTGCGACTCGACCACCTTCCGGGCTACAGCCCGGGGCTGCTCTGCATGATCCCGCCGTCGGCGAAGACGGTGGTGGCGGTCATGTAGCTGGCACCCTCTCCGGCAAGGAAGGCCACCACGCTGGCGATCTCTTCGGGCTTGGCCATGCGCTTGATCGGAATGGCGTCGTCCAGCTTCTTGAGGGCCACCGGGTCATTCAAGGTGGCCGTGTTGATCGGCGTGGCCACCGCCCCAGGGCCCACCCC
This sequence comes from Acidimicrobiales bacterium, assembly GCA_035569695.1. Lineage (GTDB taxonomy): Bacteria > Actinomycetota > Acidimicrobiia > Acidimicrobiales > RAAP-2 > DASXMT01. The sequence continues at coordinate 2,636 of DATMMO010000159.1, forward strand.
CACGACGAGGACGTTGTGGGGGGCGAGCTCCACGCCGGCGGTTCGGGTCAACATGCGCATGCCCCCTTTCGAGAGGCAATAGGCCGTGTTGTTGGGCATGGGCCAGTCCTCGTGCACGGAAGTCATATTGATGATTCGCCCACCGTCACCCTGGGCGATCATCTGCTTGGCCGCCAACTGAGTACCGAAGAATGCGCTCTTGAGGTTGATGTCCAGCACCTTCTCGTACTGGGCCTCTGTCGTGTCGAGAATGGATGTCCTGGTCTCTACGCCGGCGTTGTTGACCATGATGTCAAGGCGGCCGAACGTCGACACCGCGGTCTGGACGAGTCGCTCGAGGTCGGCAACCTTGCTGACATCGGCCTCGACCGCTGTCACCTTGTCGCCCAGGGCGATGAGCTGCTTTTCGAGGTCCTCGGTGGCCTGCTCGTCGAACACCCAATCGATGACGACGTTCGCACCTTGGGCCGCGAGAGCAATCACCACGGCCTTGCCGATTCCAGAGTTACCCCCGGTGACGATCGCCACCTTGTCGTGTAGTGCCACGGTCGGTCTCCTCAGATCTCCGGTGGATGGACAAGGCACGGCCGTCCTGGCTGCAGGGCCGACGATGACTTGCGTTTTCACCGTACGCTCGCTCGCCCGGAAGGGGAATCCCCCAATTGGGGTGATTCCGATGCTGCTTGACGCAATCCGTCGGACGAATCCGGTGGGACGGCGACAGAGACTTGCGTCTCGACGCCATTGGCGATCGATGGGTAGCGCATCTCACCCTCTCCGGGTGATGTTGCGGAGTCCCTCCGGATTTAGGTTTGTGAGGGGCCGTCGGTTCGATCGCGCCGGTACCAGTGGTTCCCCACGCCAGCCACCGACCAATCGAGGTGAACGATGCCGCTCCACGAACGTATCCAAGAGTCGCACGAGGCGGCAGAGGCGTTGTTTGCCTCGGCTGACCTGGCCCACGCCCTTCCCAAGTACCGGTTCCCGGAGCACGAGACGATTCCGGAGTTCGCCTGCCAGGCCATCCGGGACGAGTTGCTCCTCGACGGCAACTCGCGGCAGAACCTGGCCACCTTCTGCCAAACCTGGGAGGACCCTCAGGTCCACATGTTGATGGACCTGGCCATCAACAAGAACCTGATGGACAAGGACGAGTACCCGCAGTCGGCGGAGGTCGAGCGCCGGTGCGTCCACATGCTGGCCGACCTGTGGAACGCGCCGGATTCGGCCAACACGGTGGGTGCCTCCGCCCTGGGTTCATCCGAGGCCTGCATGCTGGCCGGTCTGGCGGCCAAATGGCGATGGCGGGCCAAGCAGAAGGCGGCGGGCAAGCCCACCGACAGTCCCAACATGGTCTGCGGCCCCGTGCAGGTGGTGTGGCACAAGTTCGCCCGGTACTGGGACATCGAGATGCGCGAGATCCCTATGTCGCCGGGCAAGTACCACATGGACCCCGAGGAGATGGTGGCCCGTATCGACGAGAATACGATGCTGGTCGTGCCGACGTTCGGTGTGACCTACACGGGCGCCTACGAGCCCGTGGCCGAACTGGCCGAGGCCCTCGATCGCCTGCAGGAGGAGAAGGGATTCGACGTCGACATCCACGTCGACGGGGCCAGTGGCGCCTTTCTGGCTCCCTTCTGTGCCCCCGATATCGAGTTCGATTTCCGCCTGCCGCGGGTGAAGTCCATCAGCACATCCGGTCACAAGTTCGGCCTCGCCCCCCTGGGCGTCGGTTGGGTGGTGTGGCGGGACAAGGCCGAGCTCCCCGAGGACCTGATCTTCCACGTCACCTATCTGGGTGGGGACATGCCGGACTTCCAGATCAACTTCTCTCGCCCGGCCGGCCAGATCATCGCCCAGTACTACGAGTTCGTCCGACTCGGGCACGACGGCTACCGGCGAACCCATCAGGCGTGTTACGACACCGGTGCCTACCTGGCCCAGGAGATCGTGAAGCTCGGTCCTTTCGAGTTGTTGTGCGACAGCGACCCCTCCACCGGGATCCCCACCGTGACCTGGAAGATCATCGATGGCATCGATCCCGGCTACACCCTCTTCGATCTGGCCGACCGCCTCCGGGTGCGAGGCTGGCAGGTACCGGCGTACCCGCTGACGGGATCGGCCTCCGACATCGCCGTCCAGCGAGTGCTGGTTCGCCAAGGGGTGGACCGGGACCTTATTTCGATACTCCTCACCGACTTCGCTGATTCGGTAGCCCATTTCGAAAAGCACCCGGTGAGCATCACCATGTCCTCGGACGAGGCCGGAGGGTTCAGCCACCTCTAGATATCCCACGGCTGTAGATGTCAAGCGGCTTCGGTGAGATTGTTCTCGGAGCGGTGTCCCCAGGCAATGGTTTCGTCATAGGCGCTGTGGTGGGTGAGGCAACCGTGGAGAATGCCGACCAGGCGGTTTCCGAG
>DATMMO010000160.1:0-9458 GCA_035569695.1 Acidimicrobiales bacterium
CTGCTGGCCGCCATCAAGTCGATCGACGAGATCGCCGAGTACCTGGACGTGGACTCGCTCGAGTACCTGACCATCGACAACCTGGTGGAGGCAGTCGACGCTCCCGGAGCCGGGTTCTGCGACGCCTGCCTGACCGGCAACTATCCGGTCCCGGTCCCGGTGCCCGTCGAGGTCACCGCTCGCCCGGCGCTGGCCGGCGCCGTTCCTCCCGGCGCCTGAGTCAGCGTGGCCGACGGATCGACCCAGCCGGCCGCCGGCGCCACCTACGCCGCCGCCGGGGTGGACATCGAGGCCGGTGAGCGGGCCGTCGACCGGATCCGATCGCTGGTCGAGTCCACCGCCCGACCCGAGGTCCTCGGGGGCATCGGCGACTTCGGCGGTCTCTTCGCCCTCGACACCGGTCGCTACCGCCAACCGGTGCTGGTGGCGGCGACCGACGGCATCGGGACCAAGGCGCTGGTGGCCCAAGCCACCGGCCGATACGACTCGGTGGGGATCGACCTGGTGGCCATGTGCGTCGACGACCTGGTCTGCTCGGGGGCGGAGCCGCTGTTCTTCCTGGACTACATCGCCACCGGCGCCGTCGACCCGGTGCACATGGCCGAGCTGGTGGCCGGGGTGGCCGACGGGTGCCGGGAGGTGGGCGCCGCCCTCCTGGGCGGGGAGATGGCCGAGCATCCCGGGGTCATGGATCCCGGGGAGTTCGACCTGGCCGGCTTCGCCGTCGGCGTGGTGGAGCGGGACGACATCCTGGGGTCCTCACGAGTCGGCGCCGGCGACGTGCTGATCGGTCTCACCTCACCCGGGCTCCGCTCCAACGGCTACACGCTGGCCCGCCACGTCCTGTTGGAGCGGGCCGGCCTGTCCCTCGACGACCCGGCGTGGGCGGGGGCGTCCACCACCGTGGCCGACGAGCTGCTGGTGCCCTCGGTGCTCTACTCCCCGGCCGTCCTGGCCGTGCTGTCGGCCACCGAGGTGCACGCCGTCTCTCATATCACCGGGGGTGGTATCCCGGGCAACCTCCCCCGGGTCCTGCCCGAGGGGACCCGGGCCGTGGTCGACCGGGGCACCTGGGCCGTCCCCCCCATCTTCGGCGAGATCCGCCGGCTGGGTGCGGTGGACGACGGGGAGATGGCCCGGGTCTTCAACCTCGGGTTGGGCATGATCCTGGTCCTGCCCCCCGACTCGGTCGGCCCCGCTCTCGCTGCCCTCGAAGGCGCCGGTCGGTCGGCTGCGGTGGTGGGCCGGGTGGAGGACGGCTCTCGAGGGGTGGAGCTGATCGGAGCGAACCGGTGGAAGGAGAACAGTTGAGCACTGACCAGAACGGGGCGCTGCCCGCCAGCGAGTTCGCCGATCTGCGCGACCACCTGTTGGCCCATTCGGTGAAGCGGGGTGATTTCGTGTTGAAGTCGGGTCGAAAGAGCAGTTGGTTCATCGACTCGAAACAGACCGTGTGCCGCCCCGAGGCCATGCTGTTGGTGGCCGACGCCGTGTTGTCGGTGATCCCCGCCGACGCCACCGCCATCGGCGGCCTGACCATGGGGGCGGACCCGGTGGCCTTCGTGGCCGCCGGGGTGGCTGCCACCCGGGGGGTGAAGCTGAACGCCTTCAGCGTGCGTAAGGAGGCCAAGGACCATGGCGGAGGGGGCCGGATCGCCGGCGCCCTCGACCCCGGCGATCGGGTGGTGATCACCGAGGACACGGTGACCCGAGGCACATCGCTACTGGAGGCGGCCCATGCCGTCCGGGACGCCGGGGCCGAGCCCGTGTTGTTGGTGGCCGTGGTCGATCGGGGGGGCACGGTCGAGGCCATGGCCGCGGCCGAGGGCCTGCCCTTCCGGGCCCTGCTCACTGCGCCGGACCTCGGCTTCGACTACGAGGGCGCCTGAGCAACGCCGACCCCCGGCGTTGCCGATGGTTGGTCCTACCCGAGAGCGGGCGGCGTGAGCCGGATGGCGTTCTCGGGGCAGGCCACCACGCACAGCCCGCAGGCCCGGCAGTTGTCGGCGTTTGGGGTGTAGGCGGTCTGGCGGCCGTGGGCCCGAACCTTGAGCCGGGACACGAAACCGAGGGCGCCGAAATCGGCATCGTCGATGCGACGCACCTCGAACACGTCGTGGGGACAGACCACGACGCAGTCGCGCTGGCCCTCGCACCGGGCGTGGTCGATCACCGGCCCCCAGCGGCCGGCGGGCGCGGCGCACCGCTCACCCGGACGATCGGGATGAGCGGCGGCCCGTCGCTTCGTGTCCAACCCGGTGGGGTCAGGCGCCATCGCCGGCGGCCTCGTCGGGAGCGTCTTCCGCCAGGACCTGGTAGATCTTCCGCCTGGTGTCGTTCAGGATCCCGTGCACCTTGGCGATCTGCTCGGCGCTCCCGGCTTGGGCCACCTGCATGATGGCCGCGCCGACCTGGAAGGTCAGGTTGCGCAGGTCGACCAGTGACCGGTCGGCGTCCTGCGCCGCGTCCTCCCACGGGGCCGGCCCGTCCCCGGCCTCTTTGGCCACCTTCAGGCCCTCGACGGTCAGGTCGAAGACCCGGCGTCCCTCGGCCTTGTCGGCGACGATGAGGCCCTCGTCCTCCAGCGACTGGAGGGTGGGGTAGACCGAACCGGGACTGGGACGCCAGACCCCGCCGCTCCGCTCGGAGAGCTCGGTGATGATCTGGTAGCCGTGCATCGGCTTTTCGGACAGAAGGGCCAGGATGGCGGCCCGGACGTCGCCCCGGCCCACCTTCGGGCCTCGGCCGAACATGGGGCCGCCGAAGGCGCCCATGCCTCCGTGGCGGCCGAATCCTGCTCCGGGGTGACCCCGTCCCCGTCCTCGGCCCCGACCCCGCAGCGCCGCCTCGAACAGCAGTCGCTCGGGTCGTATCCCTGGTCCCCGGCGGTCGTTGTCGGTCCAGGGCTCTTCAAATCGGTGATGTCCATGCATGGGTGCCTCCTCGGCAGTTCTCGTGTGGTGAGGGTCGTGGTGACCGCTCTCAATAAGTCACGATATATCTCGATACACCCTTAGTCAAGACCCAAAACCAAAGAAAGTTCGCCCCGGCAGGAGATGACCCGCGGTGGAAAGATCGAGGGCATGAGGAACCTCTTCCGCACCCTGTCGTCGTCGTTCCTGGTCGGATCGGCCACCGGCCTTCGCTCGCAGATGGGGCTGGCTGCCGTGGTGGTCCGAACCAGTAAGGCCGGACTTCCCTCCTGGTTGCGATCGTCGGCTGCGGCCCGGTCGGTCACGGTGGCGGCCGGGGCCGAGCTGGTGGCCGACAAGTTGCCCGGGACCCCCTCCCGCCTCCAGCCCGCGGGCCTGGCCGGCCGGCTGGTGCTGGGTGGCCTCGCCGCCGGCCTGCTCGCCCACGCCCAGAAAGGGCCGGTCGTCCCCGCCGCCGCCCTGGGGTCGGCAGCGGCGCTGCTGGCGGCCAAGGTGGGCCACGACCTCCGGGCCCGGGCGGCACAAACGGCGCCCGACCCGGTGGTGGCTGTGGCCGAGGACGGTGTGGCCATCGCCTTGGCCGTGGTGGGGACCAGGCCGGAGCGGGCCGGCTGACCCACGAGTTCGGCCGACCGTGGTGGCAATATGGACTGGTGCCCTCTGGTCGATTGGTGACGCGGCTCACGGTGGGGACGGAGCCGGTGCGCCGGCCCGACGACCTGGCCGTCGAGGAGCCGCTGGAGCTGCGGGTGGGCGGCCACTCGCTGGCCGTCACCATGCGGACGCCGGGAGCCGACTTCGACCTGGCCGCCGGTTTCCTGGTCAGCGAAGCCGTCATCCAACACCGGGATCAGCTCGCGGCCATGCGCTACTGCACCAGCGTCGACGATGAGGGGACCAACCGTTTCAACGTGCTCGACATCTCGCTCGGAGCCGACGTGGCCCCGCCCGACCCCAGTGTGGAACGGGCCTTCTTCACGTCCAGCTCGTGCGGGCTGTGCGGCAAGGCCAGCATCGACGCCGTGCGCACCCGCTCGGCCTACGAGGTCCGCTCGGACCCCTTGCGTATCGACCCGGCCCTCTTGGCTACCTTCCCCGATCGACTGCGGGCCGAGCAGAAGGTGTTCGACAAGACCGGCGGCCTTCACGCCGCCGCCCTGTTCGACGGAGTGACGGGTGACCTCCTCGTGCTGCGAGAGGACGTGGGCCGCCACAACGCGGTGGACAAGGTGGTGGGGTGGGCGCTGCGCCAAGGGCGCCTGCCCCTGTGGGGCACGGTGCTGATGGTGTCGGGTCGGGCCTCCTTCGAGCTGGCGCAAAAGGCGCTCATGGCCGGGATCCCGCTTCTGGCCGCCGTGTCGGCACCGTCCACGCTGGCCGCCGATCTGGCCGAGGAGTCGGGGATGACGTTGGTCGGTTTCCTGCGGGGGCCGTCGATGGTCGTCTACGCCGGCACCGAACGCCTCACGACCGAGGAGGTGAGGGCATGACCCGGAAACGACTGGACGAGGACGTCACCGAGGACGGTCTCACAGTCGGGAAACCCAAGGAGTGGGCGGCGGGAGTTCCCGCCGTGGCCCACTCGCTGGAGATGGCCCGCGAGGAGATGGGGGTACGCCGGAGCCTGATCACCCTCCGAGCTTTGAACCAGGTGGACGGCTTCGACTGCATGTCCTGTGCCTGGCCCGATCCACCCGATCGCAAGAAGGCCGAGTTCTGCGAGAACGGGGCCAAGGCGGTGGCTTGGGAGGCGGACACCCGACGCATCCCGTCCTCCTTCTGGGCCGAGCACAGCCTCACCTCGTTGGCCCAGCGCAGCGAGTACTGGATGGGAGAACAGGGCCGGCTGGTCGAGCCGGTGTACAAGCCGGGCGGCTCCGACCACTACCAACCCATCGGCTGGGACGAGGCGTTCTCGATCGTGGCCGCCGAGCTCAACGCCCTGGACTCCCCCGACCAGGCCACCTTCTACACCTCGGGACGGACCAGCAACGAGGCGGCCTACACCTACCAGCTGTTCGTCCGCTGCTTCGGCACCAACAACCTCCCCGATTGCTCGAATATGTGCCACGAGTCCACCAGCGTGTCCATGGCCGAGACCATCGGGGTGGGAAAGGCAACTGTCACGTACCCCGACTTTGCCCAGGCCGATCTGATCGTCATCATGGGCCAGAACCCGGGGACCAACCATCCCCGGATGCTCACCGTCCTGGAGGAGGCCAAGAAGGCCGGGGCCCAGATCGTGGCGGTCAATCCCCTGCCCGAGGCCGGGCTCCTGCGCTTCAAGAACCCCCAACGACCGAACGGGGTGGTGGGGTCGGGCACCCAGCTGGCCGACCAGTTCCTCCAGATCCGGCTGGGCGGTGACATGGCCCTGCTCCAGGCGGTCTCGGCCCGCGTCCTGGCCGCCGAGGCCGCCGCCCCGGGCACTGTGCTCGATCACGCCTTCTTGGACCAGCGCTGTGAGGGGCTCCAGGCTTTCCGGGACCACCTGGCCGACCTGGACGAGGCCGAGGTGCTGACGGCCACCGGGCTGACCGGCGTCCAGATCGACGCCTTGGCCCAGCGCTACCTGGCCGCCGATCGGGTCATCGTGTGCTGGGCCATGGGCCTCACCCAGCACAAGAAGGCGGTGGACACCATCGCCGAGGTCATCAACCTGTTGCTGCTGCGGGGCAACATCGGCAAGCCCGGTGCCGGGGCCTGCCCCGTACGCGGGCACTCCAATGTCCAGGGCGATCGCACCATGGGCATCTGGGAGCAGCCCCCGCCGGCGTTCCTCGACGCGCTGGAGCAGGAGTTCGGGGTGGCCATGCCCCGCCACCACGGCTACGACGTGGTCGAGTCGGTGCGCCGGATGCGCGACGGCGCCATCAAGGTGTTCTTCGCCCTGGGCGGGAATTTCGTCAGCGCGGTGTCGGACAGTGCGGTGACCGAGGCGGCGGTGCGGCGCACGCGGCTGTCGGTACAGGTCTCGACCAAGCTCAACCGGTCGCATGTGATCACCGGCGAGCAGGCCCTGATCCTGCCCACCCTGGGTCGCACCGAGATCGACGTGCAGGCGTCGGGCCCCCAGTTCGTGAGCGTGGAGGACACGGTGTGCATGGTCCACCGGTCGCGGGGTCAGCTGCCCCCGGCCGGCCCCGAGCTGCTGAGCGAGGTGGCCATCGTCAGCCGGTTGGCCTCAGCCACCCTCGGGGACACGGTGCCGGTGGACTGGCCCGCCTTCGAGCGCGACTACGACACCGTCCGGGACCACATCGCCCGGACCGTTCCCGGCCACGAGGACTACAACACCCGCGTCCGTACCGGGGCCGGCTTTTTGCTGGAGCACCTGCCCCGCGACCAGCGTCGCTTCCCCACCCCGTCGGGACGGGCCCAGATCACGGTCAACGCCCTCGAGCCGGTGGTGTGCCCCCCCGGTCGGCTCCTGTTGCAGACCATCCGGAGCCACGACCAGTTCAACACCACCATCTATGGGCTCGACGATCGCTACCGGGGCATCCACAACGGCCGGCGGGTGGTGTTCGTCAATCCCGACGATCTCTGCGACCTGGGCGTGGCCGACGGTGACTGCGTCGACCTCCACAGCGAATGGAGCGACGGGGTCGAGCGGGTGGTCGAGCAGTTCCGGGTGGTGGCCTTCCCCACGGCCCGAGGCTGTGCCGCAGCCTACTTCCCCGAGGCCAACGGGCTGGTGCCTCTGGACAGCACGGCGGAACGGAGCAATACCCCCACGTCCAAGGCGATCGTGGTGCGGCTGGAGCCGGCCCGCGTGCACGTGGTGGCCGCCGGCGCCGAGGGCACGACCTGAGGCGGGGGCCAGGTCAGCTGGGCCCATCGGGCCGTTACGATTGCCCTGTGCCGAGACTGTCTACGGCCGGTGACTGGGTGGAGGTGACCGGCGACCCGCTGCCCACCGACGAGGTGGCGGCGTGGACGGTGATGCCCTCGTGCGGAGCGGTGACCATCTTCTGCGGGACGGTGCGCGACCACTCCGAGGGGAGAGCGGGGGTGGTGCGCCTGGAGTACGACGCCTACGTGGAGCACGTGGTGCCGCGCCTGGAGGCCATCGCCCAGGCAGCCCGGGGCCGGTGGCCGGAGGTGGGCCGGGTGGCGCTCCTCCATCGGGTGGGGACGTTGGTCGTGGGCGAGACCTCGGTGGTGGTGGCGGTGTCGACGCCCCACCGCCAGGAGGCCTTCGCCGCCGCCAGCTGGTGCATAGACACGGTGAAGGCCACGGTGCCCATCTGGAAGCGGGAGGTGTGGGAGGGCGGTTCCGACTGGGGTCTGTGCGCCCACGATGTGGTGGAGGTCGACGACCTGGCTACCGGGAGCTGATCCATGGCCGACCATGCGCGTCCGGGCCCCACCGTCCCCCTGGTCGAGGCGCGTCAACAGCTCCTGGCCGCGGTGACCCGCTTGAAGCCCCGCCCGCTTCCGCTCGATGAGGCCATGGGCTGCTGTTTGGCCGAGCCGGTGGTGGCGGCCGAGGACGTCCCGCCCTTTGCCAATTCGGCCATGGACGGCTTCGCCCTGCGGGCCGAGGATGCCGGCACGGCGCCGTCCCGGCTCCATCTGGTCGGTGCGGTGACCGCGGGAGCCGTGTCCGGCCAGCCGCTGGGCCCCGGTCAGGCCATGGCCATCGCCACCGGTGCACCACTGCCTCTGGGGTCTGACGCCGTGTGCATGGTCGAGCGGGCCACGGTGGAGGGAACCGAGGTGGTCATCGAGGCCGTGGTCGACCAGGGGGAGAACGTGCGCTACCCGGGTGAGGACATCGCCGTGGGCTCGTCCGTCTTCGACGCGTCCACCGTCATCGGGCCGTCCCACATCGGGGTGCTGGCCAGCATGGGGGTAGCCGAGGTCACCGTCTACCCCCCGGCGCGCGTCGGCGTGGTATCCACCGGCGACGAGCTCCGCGAGGGACCCGGGCCCCTCGAGGTGGGACAGATCCACGACTCGAATCGCCATGCCCTACTCGCCGCGGCCCGGAGTGTCGGCTGCCAGGTGGTCAACCTGGGGGTGGTGGGAGACGACGAAGCGGTGATCGCGCGGGCCATCGAGGGCGGCGTGGGCCGCTGCGACGCCATCCTGACCTCAGGGGGTGTGAGCGTGGGGGTGGCCGACCATATGAAGACGGTCCTGGGCCGGCTGTCGGGCGGCGCCGTGCACTGGATGGAGGTGGCCATCAAGCCGGCGAAGCCGTTCGGGTTCGCCGTGCTGGCGCCGTCGGGCGTGCCCGTGCTGTGCATGCCCGGCAATCCGGTCTCGGCCATGGTCAGCTTCGAGCTGCTGGCTCGCCCCGCCCTGCGGTTCATGATGGGCCACCGGGTCCTGGATCGACCCGCCCTGCCGGCCAGGGCGGAAGAGCCGTTGACCCGCCGTCGCGACGGCAAGCTGCACTTCCTTCGGGTGGTGGCCCGGGTCGATGGGGACGGGACCCTGTGGGTCCGGCCCTCGGGCGGTCAGGGTTCCCACCAGTTGCGGGCCATGGCCGAGGCCAACGCCCTGGCCATCCTGCCCGACGGTGAGGGCGTCGATGCCGGCCAGCCCGTGCGGGTCCTGCTCATCGACCCCGACGCCTTGTCGGGCACCGAGGTACCGGCATGACCGCCGTCGCCCCGGTACCGGTCACCATCCGCCCCCGCCCGGAGGAGCCGTCTGTGGCCACGATGCCGGCGGCCGGGCCCCTGGTCGACCGGTTTGGCCGGGTGCACCGGGACCTGCGGTTGTCGGTGACCGATCGGTGCAACTTCCGCTGCGTCCACTGCCTGCCCGAAGACGGGGTGACCTTCCTGCCCCGTTCGGAGATCCTCGGTTTCGACGAGATCGTCCGGGCCGCGACCATCGCCCGTCGACTGGGCATCACCGCGGTGCGGATCACCGGAGGGGAACCGCTGGTCCGCCGGGGAGTGCCCGATCTGGTGGGGCGCCTGGCCGCCGTCGGGTTCGATGACCTGTCGCTCACCACCAACGGGTCGGAGCTGGCCCGTCTGGCCCCCTCGCTGGCCGGGGCCGGGCTGCACCGGGTCAACGTGAGCTGCGACTCGCTGCGACCGGAGCGGTTCCCCCGCATCCGACGACGTGGGCAGCTGGCCCCGGTGCTGGCGGCCATGGACGCGGCGGAGGCGGCGGGGCTCGGCCCGGTGAAGGTGAACGTCGTGCCCATCGCCGGCGTGAACGACGACGAGATCGAGTCTTTCGCCCAGTTCGCCCGCCACACCGGCCGGATCGTACGGTTCATCGAATTCATGCCCCTGGACGGTGCCGGTGCCTGGCGGCGCGACCAGGTCGTCCCGGCCGACGAGGTCCTGGCCCGTATCCACGCCCGCTGGTCGCTGGAGGCGGTGCCCGCTCTGGGTTCGGACCGGTCGGCCCCGGCCGAGCGCTACCGGTTCACCGACGGCGGTGGCGAGATCGGGGTCATCGCCAGCGTCACCCGGCCGTTCTGTGGTACCTGCGACCGGCTCCGGCTGACCGCCGACGGCTCGCTGCGCAATTGCCTCTTCGCCCACCAGGACC
>DATMMO010000161.1:0-3462 GCA_035569695.1 Acidimicrobiales bacterium
CGAGGCAGCCGGACGGCAGACGATGAACAACTTGAAGCTGCGATGCCGGCGAGTTCGGGCCACTGCCGATGACGGCACCTCCCGCTACGAGAAGATCCGACGGAGCCGCTACCTTCGCCACTGGACCGACAATGAGGGTGCGGTCCGCTTCGACGCCAGGCTGACGCCCGATGAGGGGGCGAAACTCGTGGCCGTGGTGAAATCGGAGACCGCGAGACTGGCGGCGGAGGGTCGGCGCTGCGGGCGTCACGAGCCGATGGCGGCATACGCCGCGGACGCGTTGGTCGGTCTCGCTGCACCCTCGGCCGCCGATCGCTCGTCGGCGCCGAGCACCATGGTCCACGTGCGAGTCGATCACCAGGCATTGCTGCGGGGCCACCTCGAACCGGGTGAGATCTGCGAAATTCCTGGGATCGGACCGATTCCCGTGGCCGCAGCCCGGCGACTGGCCGAGGACTCGATCCTCAGCGTGTTGGTGACCAAGGGTGTCGATGTGACAACTGTGGCCCACGCGGGAAGGACGATCCCAGCGTCCATTCGTAGAGCGATCATCGAGCGCGATCCCCACTGTGTGGTTCCCGGCTGTGACATAAGCGAGGGCCTGGAGATCGACCACGTGATACCCGTGAACGAGCGGGGCCCCACCAAGCTCGACAACCTCGCTCGGCTTTGTCACTGGCATCACTACCTCAAGACCCATCAGGGCCATCTCCTCGTGCACCAGGGCGATCACTGGAAGTGGGGGCCACCGCCCCAAGCGCCGGCGTCCGGGAGTGACGCGGGGGACCCGGACGTGCCGAAGTCCGAAAGCCAGCCACGATTGGCTATCGAATAGGCCAGGATCCCCAGCACCGGCCGGGGCCACGAACCAGGCGATGAGCATGGACCCAACCGGGCCCGGCGCCGATTGTTGCGTTGCCTCGCGCTCCCCTCGTGGTTGAACGGGGCGCCGGGTAGATTCGATAGCTACCGGCGGCACACGTCAATCGAGGGGGCCACATGCTGGGAATCGTTCTGGCTCGGAAGCTGCGCGAGGGAAAGACCTACGAGGACTTTCGGGCGGCCTGGGTTCCCGAGATTGGCTACGGGACGTCGGCCCGTGTGCTCTCGGGAGCGGGCATTCTCGACCGGCGAGAGATCGTGACGGTGGGCTTCGTCGATGCCAACGCCGAAGACCTCGCCGATCTCGAAGATCGCCTGGCCGCGGCCGAGATCGATCGTCACGACCGCATTGCTGAGGTCTGCGAGAGTACGGAGATCCGCTTGATCTTCGAGGTCACTGACGACGATGACTTCAAGTCAGACCCGGGCCCCACTCTGCCCGGCATCAAGGGATATCCCTGGGTGAAATGAATGCCCGGTCGGATGACCGCGTGCCGATCGAGCGGGGCAAATCAAGCGGAGGCATCGAGCGGGGGCATCAAGCGGGGGCATCAAGCGGGGGCATCAAGCGGGCATCGAGCGGGCATCGAGTGGGGCGGATCCGCTACGCCGTTGGGTCCTCATCCCGGTCGCGGTCCGGTGGTTCCGGCCTTTCTGCTCCTCTGACCCCTTCCGCCCCTCTGTCCCCTTCGACTTGCTGGACGCGCCAAGCCGCCTCCGCCCGGCCGGCCATCTGCCGGAGCGGAACCCCTGTGCCCCGAGCGGCCCGGGCCACGTCATCGAACTCAGCCTTGATGCGACCCGGTGAGACCTTGATGCGAATGGCGTGACCGTCGACCTCGACGGTGTCGATCGTTCGGGGCACCGGCCACCGCTGGAGCGTTGTGCCCCGCACACCCAGTGTTCCCGTCTCGGCTCGAAGCGAGGCCCGAAACCGGTCGGCGTCCGAGGGATCGCAGAGGACGTGGACAGTGGTGCCCGGGCGGCCCTTCTTCATCAGGATGGGACTGAGCCAGGCATCGTGCGCGCCCATGTCCAGGAGGCCGGCCACGGCGTAGGCCAGCTGTTCGCCGGTGGCATCGTCCACGTTGGCCTCCAGGAGCGCGACCGGCTGCCCCACTCCGGCATCGGGTGAGGTGCCGGGGAGCGTGACCGGTTGTCCCACCACGACCTGGGTGCAGTTGGGCAGCTCGTCGAGCTCGCGAGTCCCGGCCCCGAAACCGCTGGCCATGATGCGCATCGGAGGCATCGGCCCAAATCCGGACGACAATGCGGCCAAAAGGGCTGCCCCGGTGGGCGTGGTCAGCTCCACGGACACGTCCCGACCCCATGTCGGGGCCCCTTCGAGCAGCGCCACCACTGCGGGAGCCGGGTTGGGCAGCATGCCGTGGGCGGCCCGCACCATGCCGGTGCCGGTGGCCACGGGGCTGGCCGTCACCACATCGACACCCAGTACCTCGAGCGCGGCCACGGTGCCCACCACGTCCACGATGGTGTCGTGTCCTCCCACCTCGTGAAAATGGACCTGGTCAACGGGCCGCCGGTGCAGGCGGGCCTCGGCTTCGGCCAGGGCGGCAAACACGGCCAGCGACCGACGGGCCACCCGGTCGGGAAGGCCCGCCTCTTCGACCAGCCCGACGATGTGAGCATGGGTTCGGACCACGACGTTGTCGGTCACCGACACCATGGCCCGGGTGGCAGCGATGCCGCCACGGAGGACGGGCTCGGTGCGGAGCGACCAGCCGGCGAAGGGCAAGCGCTTCAGAATGGACTGGACCTCATCGAGATCGGCGCCGGCGTCGAGCAAGCTGCCCAGAGCCATGTCGCCGGCGATGCCGGCAAAACAGTGGAACCACGCCGTCGAGCCCGTACCCGTCTCGCTCACGGCAGCATCCGGGCAACGGCGCAGGCGGCGCCGTAACCGTTGTCGATGCCCACCACGGCAACACCGGCGGCGCACGAGGCGTGCATGGCCAACAGGGCGGTGACGCCCTCGAGCGCGGCTCCGTACCCCGTGCTGGTGGGTACGGCCACCACCGGTGCCGGCGTGATCCCGCCGACCAGGCTGGCCAGCGCACCCTCCATTCCGGCCACCACAACGACGGCGTCGGCTTCGGCCAAGGTGTCGGCCGAGGCCAGAAGCCGGTGAACTCCGGCCACGCCGCAGTCAGGAAGGAGGTCGGGTCGAAATCCCAGCGCCACCAGCGTCGCTTCGCACTCCCGGGCCACCGGCAGGTCCGAGGTTCCCGCCGTGATGACCAGCACCCGGGCGCTTCGTTCCGGTGCCGGCCGCCAGACCACGGTCGAGAGCTGACCTCGAACCCGATCCGCCCCCGTGGCCACCCCGGTGATCGTCCTCGATCCACCGGGGTGATCGGCCATCGTGCGGGCTACCTGTTCGGGGTCGGCCCGAGTGAGCAGGACCGGGCTCACGGCAGAGAGGGATCGCAGCTCGTCGCCTTCGGTTGTGGCGCCCTGACCAATGCCGGCTCCGCTCTCGGTTCCCCTCTCCGATTGGCCTTCAGTGTCGCTCTCGGGTCCCCGCTGGATCCCCGCATCGGAGAGGAGCTCCCCCACGAT
>DATMMO010000162.1:0-8199 GCA_035569695.1 Acidimicrobiales bacterium
GCCACCGTCCACGGCCTCGGGAGCGACGTGCCCGATGCAGAAGCCGTGGGTACCTCCCGAGAAGCGGCCGTCGGTGACTAACGCACAGTCACTACCCCGGCCCACGCCCTTCATGGCTCCGGTGATGGCCAGCATCTCGCGCATGCCCGGACCGCCCTTGGGCCCCTCGTAGCGGATGACCACCACGGTCCCCGGCTCGATGGACCCGGCCAGGATGACCTCCATAGCCTTGTCCTCGCCGTCGAACACGCGGGCGGTGCCGTCGAAGGTCAGATCGTCGATGCCGGCCACCTTCACCACGGACCCCTTCGGGGCCAAGGACCCGGTCAGGATGGCAATACCCCCCTGGGCGTGGATCGGAGCGGTCATCGGGTGGACCACTTCGCCATCAGGAGCCGGAGGGTTGAGCGCAGCCAGGTTCTCGGCCATCGTCTTCCCCGTCACCGTCATGCAGTCGCCGTGGAGCAAACCGGCGCTGAGCAGCTCCTGCAGGACAACCTGCACCCCACCGATGCGATCGAGATCGCTCATGTGGTACTTCCCGTGCGGCTTGGTATCGGCCAAATGGGGCACCCGGGCGGCCACCTTGTTGAAGTCGTCGAGCTCCAGCTCCACCCGGGCCTCGTTGGCAATGGCCAGCAGGTGCAGCACGGCGTTGGTGGAACCGCCCAGGGCCATGGTCACGGCGATGGCGTTCTCGAAGGCCTCCTTGGTCATAATGTGCCGGGGCCTTATCCCCGCCTGCAGAAGGTTCACGACGGCCACGCCGGAGGCGAAGGCCGAGTCGTCACGACGCCGATCGACGGCAGGGGCGGTGGAGCTGCCGGGCAGCGACATGCCCAGGGCCTCGGCCACCGAGGCCATGGTGTTGGCCGTGAACATCCCGGCGCACGATCCCTCCGTGGGGCAGGCGTTGTGCTCGATGAGGCTGAGCTCCTCATCGGTTAATGCATCCACGGCGTGAGCGCCCACCGCCTCGAACACGCTGACGATGTCGAGCGCCCGATCCCCAGCCCGTCCGGGGAGGATCGACCCGCCGTACAGGAAGACCGTCGGAAGGTTGAGGCGGGCGGCGGCCATGAGCATTCCTGGCAGCGACTTGTCGCACCCGGCCAGCGTCACCATCCCGTCGAAGCGCTCGGCGTGCATCACCGTCTCCACCGAGTCGGCGATCACCTCGCGACTCACCAGGGAGGCCCGCATACCCTCGTGACCCATGGAGATGCCGTCAGACACAGCGATAGTGACGAATTCGAGTGGGAATCCGCCCGCGTGCCGCACCCCCTCCTTGGACCGCTTGGCCAACCGGTCGAGGGGGAGGTTGCAGGGGGTCACCTCGTTCCACGAGGAGGCCACCCCAATCTGGGGCTTATCCCAGTCGTCGTCGGTCATGCCGACGGCGCGAAGCATGGCCCGTGCCGGTGCCCTCGAGGGGCCGTCAGTCACCTCGCGGCTGCGGGGCTTCAACCCTTCCAGGGGTTGCTCTGCTGGTTCGATGCGTTGGTGCTCAGTCATGAGCGTCATCGTAGGACGTGCAGACGGAGGGCGAAGGACCGACCGCTGCGCGGGTTCAATCCACGGTGCGGCCTGATGCCGAGTGGGCGACGAAACAACTCCCCGGTCGGGTCGAGGCCCACCGTGATGGTGAAGCCGCAGTACCGTGATGGCATGCTCGACGGCACGCCGCTGGACGTGGCCATCCGGCAGGTGGACGAGGTCTCCCCTCCCACCTGGTTCGCCCTGTCGTACGTCCATCCGGACGTAGGCGCTCGTGCCGTCAACGGCTCGATCACGTCGACACCGGAGATCCCGAAGTCTGGGCTGACTCCAGGGCCGGGCTGGGGTGGGATGCCGGCATACCGGCGCTCGGTGGCTGCTGGGGGACCGACGGGCGACATCTCCGGGCGTTGGGCGGTCTGCTGACATGGTGATCACCGACCCGCTGTCCGGAGAACCGGGCGAACCGGGCAGCCCCCGCAGATCCGGGAGACCGGACAGTCCTGGCGAATCCGGCGAATCCGGGTCACGACGGGGAGACCGGCCGAGCCTCGGCGTCTTTGACGGCGCTCGGCCCGATCACCAGGGTGACCTGGCGCCAGAGACGGCCGGGATGGCTCCGGTCCCGCTGTCGGGGCGGTACGGAGCGACGTGGCGCAACTTCACGGTCTGGTTCGGGCCCAACATGGAGCTCTCGGGCGTGTTCACCGGGACCCTGGTCTTCACGTTGGGCCTCGGCTTCTGGCCGGGCCTGGCCGCCATGCTCATCGGCGTGGCCTTGGGTGCCCTCCCAGTAGCGCTGCTCGCCCTCTGGGGCCCCAAGACCGGGATGGCGCAGCTACCTCTGGCCCGCCTCCCCTTCGGCCGGTCCATCGCCCTTCCGGCCCTCGTCCAGTGGTTCTCGGCCATCGCCTGGGATGCGTTGGTGGGTCTCTTTGGGGGTGAGGCCGTCCAGATCTTGTTCCATGTGCCCTTCTTCGTCGGCGTCCTCATCGTGTTGGGCCTCGAGGGTGCCGTCGGAATCCTGGGTTACGAGTTCATCCACCAACTCGAGGCGTGGGGATCAGCCATCTTGGTGGTGCTGTTCGCCATTCTCACCGTCAAGATCATCCAACACGGCAATGTCCCCATGCACTCCAGCGTGCACGGCACGGCCGCGGTCGGCATCTTCGTTCTGGTCACCACCATCACCTTTTCCGGCAGCTTCAGCTGGGCCAGCTACGCGGCCGACTACAGCAGGTACATGAAGCCCGACGCGTCGGGCCGCGGCATCTTCTGGGCTACCTTCGCCGGCCTGTTCACGTCGCTGGCCTGGATGTACACCATCGGCCTGGCCGGGGCCAAGTCGTTCAGCAACCAGACGGTGGCCGGCGTGCAGAACCTCATGGGAGGAGGCTTCCTCGGGGTCTTGGCCCTGGTAGCCATCCTCTTCGGCTCGGTCACCGGGACGGCCATGAACGACTACTCGGGCTCGCTGGCTGTACAAGCCGGCGGTGTGAGAATACGACGGCCGATCTCGGCTGGCCTGGGGACCGTTCTGGTCTTCTTTCTGGTGTTGTGGATTCATGGCGGCGACACCGCCTCCAAATTCCAAAACGTGCTGCTCTTCACCGCCTATTGGATCGCGCCGTTCCTTGCCGTGGTACTCATCGACTGGTATCGACGCGGGCAGTCGGTGACCCGAACCCGCCTCCTCGAGACCATGAACTTCCGAAGCCTGGGGTCGGGTTGGCCCGCGTTGGTGGCTCTGATAGTCGGGTTTGCCGCCATGGTGCCGTTCATGAACACCGGAATCATTGAAGGACCCGCGGCCACCGCACTAGCCGGGGCGGACATCTCGTTCTACGTGGGATTCGTCGTGGCCGCCGCCGTCTATTTTCCGCTCCGGAACCTGGAGACCGGTCGAGCCCGCCGTGTGCCCAGTCGGCTGGCTGCGGCCGGGACGGGGCCCTGATCTACTCCGGAGCAGGGTCCTGACCTATTCGAGGGCGGTTGCCGGTCGAGCTGCAGTCAGACGCCGGAAGGGCCCCAGTCAGGCTCCGAGAGCGCCTTTCCGCTTCCACGACTTCCAGAAGCGATCGGCAGAGACGCACTTGAGTTGGCCGAATCGGGTCCGGCCCCGCACAAAGATCAACTGCCCATTGCCCGACCGCCCCCCTCGCACGATCCGCTGCCCGAAGCGGCTGGACCCGACGTCCACGACCTGGGCGCCGGCAGGAAGCACGAGTTTGATCTGACCAGCGAAGCAGTTGGCCGTCACCACCACCGGATCCCCGTCGGGAGGAAGGTGGCGGAAATCAAGCACGATCTTTCCGAAGCGAGCCGAAGCCCGGAGGTGTGTTGCCGGTCCGAGCTGCACTTGTCGGACCACCTTCGAGCACAGGGCGTCGACGCGCTGGCTGACGGGAATCGACTGCAGGGCGGCGAGATCCCGAGACGCCGGGATGTCGGTGGTGAGGGAAACGAGCTCGCCCACGTACCGAGCGGCCAGCGCCGCATCGAGGCGCTCGGAGTGCTCCTCTGGGGTCAGGAATCCCTTGGCTAAGCCCTCGTTGAGGAGCTGCGCCGTCCGATCGCGGTCGGCGTCCGAGGCGCGCCGGCTGGGATCGGACCCACGCCGAACACTCAGAGACCCAGGGGGCATCTTCCCAGTATCGCGTGGTCAGGTTGCCACCCCGGTTGGGAGCGACAGCCGTCGAGCTCAGCCGGTCACACCCCTGCGGTGCCGGTCGCAACCCCCTCGGTGCCGGTCGCAACCCTTCGGTACCGGTCGCAACCCTTCGGTCAGGACGGCGTCGCCGGCAGTTGCCGGACCAGGCCGTACCCTCCCTTGCCGTTCATGGCCACGATCCAGATCGGCTGGTCCACGTCGTGGTCGGCGGTGAAATGGAACGGCCCTAGCGGCGTGTTCAACCGCACGCCGGCCAGCGCGTTGTTGAAGGCCAGCCGATCATCGGCGGTGGACGAGAAATGCAGAGGGGCCGAGCGCGCCGCCTTGGCCAGCAGCTGTACGCCGGTATAGGCCAACGCCGCGAATTGGTCGGGACTGGACCCGTACCGCTTCTTGAAGTCGGCCACGAAGGTCCGGTTCACCACAGAGGGATTGCCGAGGTACCAGGCGGCGCCGCTTCGGGCCCCCTTTCCGGAGGACCCCGCTGCGGTTGCTGCCGTCGGGCTGTTGAAGGCATTTCCCCCCAGGATCTGACCGGTGAAGCCCTGGGCGCGAAGCTCTTTGATGAGGGCTCCCGCCACTGCGGCCGATGAGGCGGTGATGGCCACCACGTTCGGGTGCGCGGCCAGGGCCGACTGGACGGGACCACTGAGTGAGGTCGGATCAGGAACGGTCACCGATGAGACCTGAGCCACCCCGCCTGCCGTAAAGGCCTTGGCCGCGATCTGGCCGGTGCTGACTCCGAACGGATCGGCCGACGGGAACATGACCACCGCGGTATGAGGGTGGGACCGCTTTACGTAGTAGCCGATGTTGGCCGGAATGGTCGTGGCATCCCCGATCGAGTCCCGGTAGATCCACGAGCACGGGTACGGGCACGAGCCCACGATGCCGGGTCCCGTGTTGCTCACGGCCAACACCGAAGTGGACAGGCTGTTGGCCACCGGGTCGGCGGCAGCGGCGGAGTTCGAGAAGGTCGGGCCGAGCACGGCCAGCACGTTCTGCGATGTGATGAGCGACCGCATGACCACGGCTGACTGTGCCGGTTGCGAGTCGTCGTTGTCGATGACCAGGTGCACGTCCGCGCCCTTGATCCCGCCGGCCGCGTTGATCTGGCTCACGGCCAGCTGGGCCCCCTTCACCTGTTGGGGCCCGTAGGCGACACCGGTCCCGGTGGTCGAGAAGACGGCACCGAAAGTGATGATCTTGTCGGCCCAGGGCTGTCTGGAACCACGGGTCGTTGCCGCTGCCGCCAACGGCGCGGCCGCGGCGATCATCAACACGCAGAGGATCGCCGCGAGGACGACCCGCTGCGTTCGTCGGGGCCAGGGCATCCGGGCATGCTCGCGGAACCGCTCTCAGGGGGCAAATGGGACACATCCGCGATGGCCTGGGGATCATGTCGCAGCCGCCCTACTGCGGTCGCCCTACTTGGGCCGCCCTACCAGAGGCCGCCCGACTCAGCCGCCCGACAAATGTCCTACTCAGTTTTCCGATAGATGGAGCGAAGCGCTCAGAGCCAGTCCTTGTACCGGAACACGCCATAGAGGAGCCCGGCCAAGATCACGATTGACAGGGACGAGAACCACAGGCCCGACTGCTTCCCGAAGCCGGGATAGGGGAGGTTCTGGCCGAAAAACCCGGTGATGGCGGTGGGCACCGCAATGATCGCCGCCCAACTGGTGACCTTCTTCATGATCATGTTCATGCGGTTGCTCTGCTGGGTGAGGTTCGTCTCCACGATCGAGGTGACCAGATCGCGCAGTGATTCCGTCCATTCAGTGGCTCGAAGCACATGGTCATAAATGTCGTGGTAGTAGGGCTGCATGGCCTCGGTGACAACACCGAGGTCCTGACGAAGGAGCGTGTTCACCACCTCGCGCATGGGAAGGGTGACCCGCCGGAGTTGCACCAGGCTTTTGCGCAGTTCGAACGTTCTGCGCTGCACCCCCTGGATGTGCTTCAAGTCGTCGTCGAAGAGGAGGTCTTCGGCCCCCTCCACCGCCTCGTCGAGAAGCGTCACCGCATCGAAATGGCTGTCCACCAAGGTGTCGAGCAACCCATGCAGGAGAAAGCCGACCCCATTGACGGCCAGGTCGGGTGATTCGTCCCAGCGACGGACAACCGCGTCGATGTCGACTGCTGGGCTCTTGCGCACCGTGATGAGGGCCTGGGGGGTGACGAAGGCAGAGAGCTCGTTAGTGCTCAACTGACCTGTTTCCTCGTTCAGGGACACCGAATAGGCGCTGAGAAACAAGTGGGTGCGGTAGCGGTCGAGCTTGGTCCGCTGGCCCTCGGAGAGGGCATCCTCGATCGCCAGCGCGTGCAGGTGGAATTCTGTCTCGAGCACCTGGAGCTGCTCCGAGTTCGGGCAGCAGAGGTCGAGCCAGATCACCCCGTCCTTCGCATCCAGATGATCGGAGATCTCGGCGACTGGAAAGTCCTCGAGGGCCACGCGACCGTTCCGGTAGAGCCGGCTCCGGGCGGGATAGTAGGCGTTCGTGCTGGCCTCCACCTTGACCATCAAATACGTCCTCCGTGACCATCGCCTCAGCCGCCATCGGGCCACCAGACCGTACACCGGTTGACCGGATGGGCGACTGCGGCTCGACCGAATTGACGGCTCCAGTCGGTCTCGTACCTGACGAATCTGTACGGTACTCCCGTGGAACCACGCGATATCCAACCGAGAATGACCTCCGACGAGGGCACTTCGTGACCTCGAAGGGCGATGGAGTGGCCGCCCGAGAGTCCACCGATTCGCCAGTGCTGGCCCCGTCAGACACGGCCGCGGTCGTCGTGGACGGGCTCGTCAAGCGCTACGCCAAGGGCCGGGTCGCCGCGGTGGACAACCTGAGCTTCTCGGTCGAGCGGGGTGAGGTGTTCGGCCTCCTTGGGCCCAACGGTGCGGGGAAGACGACGACGATCGGGGTGCTGACCACGCGGGTCAGGCCGACGGGCGGTCATGCCTTCGTGGCTGGAATCGACGTCGTGAAGGATCCCGTACGCGCTCGAGCCGCCCTGGCCGTCGTACCCCAGGTCAACAACCTCGACCGCTCCCTCACCATCCGTCAGAACCTGCTCTTCCATGCCAACTACCACGGCGTTTCGCAACGGGTTCGGGACCAGCGGGCCACCGAGCTGCTCGAGCAGTTCGGCCTGGCCGATCGGTCAAGCGAGAAGGTCGAGATGTTTTCGGGCGGACAGACCCAACGCATCATGATCGCCCGAGCGCTCATGCACGCCCCTGAGGTGTTGTTCCTTGACGAACCATCCACTGGATTGGACCCGGCGGCCCGCCTGTTCGTCTGGGACCGAATCCGGGAGCTCCAAGATCAAAACGTCACTGTGGTCCTCACCACCCATGACATGGATGAGGCCAGCCAGCTCTCCAACCGGGTGGGCATCATGGACCACGGGCACCTTCTGTCCCTGGACACCCCCGAAGCTCTCATGCGAAGCCTTCCGGGAAGCTCAACCCTCGACGTGGCCGCGACCGGTGTTCCGCCCGAGTCCGCATCCCAGTTGATCGAGGCACTCGCATCCCTCGATGGCGTCGAGCGCGCCGACCCGGTCGACGACAGTGCCAGCGGCGACCAACCGGGAGCGGGCAGGGATCCGGGATCCGGATCCTTCCCCGAGGTGCGAGTGCGCCTCTACCTGACCGGTGACGCCGCGTCGATGGTGGCGCCAGTCGCCCGACTGCTCAACTCCCGCCAGGCATCCCTCACCGACGTCCGGTTGGGAAGCCCGAGCCTCGAGGACGTTTTCATCCATCTGACCGGGAGATCCCTCCGTTGACCGTCACTCCTTCTGCCGCCGCTGAAACCGGTGGCACTGCTCACCGACAGCCTGCTGCCGACGCCCTCGCGGGGCGAGCGGCGGTTCGTCCCGGACGGGCGTTCCTGGCCGTTCTGGGCCGCGACCTGTTCGTCACCGGTCGCGAGCTACCCATCTTCTTGGCCCAGGTCATCCTGCAGCCCTTCTTCTTCCTCTTCGTCTTCGGACGGGTCCTGTCCGAGTTGGGCTAC
>DATMMO010000163.1:0-8904 GCA_035569695.1 Acidimicrobiales bacterium
GTAGATGGCGATGATCTCGGTGTCGAGTAGCCGTCCGTTGCTCGCAGTCTTCCCTGGCGTCGAATTCGAACGCGGAACCTCGCGGCGCTCGATAGGGCTCAGCCCATGTTTCATCTGAGCAAGCACTCGGAGCTTTGCCGCTACCTGAGGGTCAACCGATTTTCCGGCGAGCTCTGCGACGTGGTTCGCAACCGGTGCCATCGCCAAGCGCCAATTCTTAACCGACAATCCCCGCTTCAACCCCTCCGGTGGCTCAAGCAGGGCGAGCAACATTGGATCGTCGGCGTCGAGCTCCACCCCGAGAGCTTCTGCGACTAGGTCTGCGTACTCGCTCAAGACGAGCCGCGCCTGCGACGATCCGTCGTTCGATGCCGGGCCCTGGTCCATCGATTCAAGCACCGTGCTGTTCAACGTCTCCATCGCGTCATGCAGATGCGGAGCGACTCGCGCGAGAACATCGACGAGCTTCAGCGGGCTCCACGAGCTCTGCAGGTCGGGGCGGAGGACACGCGCCAGGATTTGGAACTCGGAACGGGCGAACACGACACTGCGGATGTCCTTCCAGAACAGTGTCTCCGTAGCGACACCCACGAGGTACAGAGGAGCAGTCTCGACCGTTCGCCCGAGGCTACCGACCACGCCCCGGTGCGCGATCAGGTCGGTGCCGTCCGCCTTGGTGACGACGACGTAGTCTCGAGCCTTTGCGCGCAGTGGCACGAGTCCAGCACCGAGCTTCTCAATCACGCGGCTCAAGACGGCGGCATCTGTGAGTTCGGCGACGTTCGCGATACCGAATTGCACCTGATCCTGCTCGAAGATGTCGAGAAATGTGCTCACGACAGTCCTCGCCTGGAACAGGGGCTCTGCCTCGAGCTCGACGGTTAGCTCGATCAGCTCACCACGCCGGATGTTCGAAGGATCGAGGATCCACGTGCGTGACCCGTCAGGCTTCAAATCGTCGTCGACTGCCAGCTGCGGCGCCAGATCATTCACGGATGGGGCCACGATCACGAGGTTCTCGCGCACTCGGTCGTACAGATCCCGGAACGTCGACTGCACAATCGCCTTGCGCAGCACGTGCGTCGTACGGGTATCTGACGCCTGCGCCTTCACGTTCGCGTCTGCGCGAAGGATCCCGCCGGATGCGCCAAAGGACCCCGACGTCTCGGCCATCATCATGGAAGCATGTGTGTCGGTCACTTCGGTCGCGATCATCCCGTCCTTGGACGCGAGGAGGCTGAAGACGCTGATCTCATCGAGGTAAACGAACTCGCGAATTAGATCCGCTGAGCGCCTAGCATCCTTTCGCCAGCGTCGGCGTCGTATCTGCTTTCGGAACCACTTCCTCATGGCTTCACCGATTCTTGTCGTGACGTCTGCGCTCGGACGGCTCGTTGTGCCGCGGCTCGTTCCCACCCACCCAAGAAGTCCTCGATCTCTATCTGGTCGCGCTTGTCCTGGACGGCGAGCAGTGCCGCTTCGGTCCAGATGCTCGTGAGTTCCGCCCCGCTCCACCCGTCCGATCGGCTCGCAATCGCCTCCAATGGAAGGTCGTCTGCGACCCGCTTACCGATCGCGGTCTTGCGGAGAATATCGTTTCGGCCAGGCTGGTCCGGCAGTGGGAACTCGATCTGCCAATCCAGCCGCCCGGGGCGCCGCAATGCGTCATCGACGTCCTCGGGGCGGTTTGTCGTAGCCAGGACCATCAGCTGATGCTGGCTTGCGGAGAATCCGTCTAGTTCGGTCAGCAACGTCGCGACCACGCGGTTCGAGGCCTCGTGAGCTGTGTCGGTACGCCGGCCGGCGATGCTATCGATCTCGTCGAAGAACACGATCGACCTTTGCTTGCGTGCGTCAGCGAAGATCATGCGGAGCAACTCCTCGCTCTGCCCGTACCACTTGCTCATTATCTCGGGCCCATTGATCAGGTAGAACTCAGCCCCGCTCTTGGCCGCCATGATCCGGGCGAAGAGCGTCTTGCCCGTGCCGGCCGGTCCTGTGAGCAGGACCCCACGTACTGGACGAGCACCGATCTTGGCCAACACGTCACCGTGCTCTAACGGGACCTCGATCAGTTCGTTAGCACGGTCGATGACCTCATCGAGGCCGCCGAGGCTGTCGAAGGACTCCGTCGGCGCAGGGCTCTTGAAGTTCGCGACGACCGACGGGGTCAAGTCGGGGAACTCAACGAGCCGCAGCGGCTCGTCGTCGAGTTTCCGCACTACACCGTCCTTGGTAACGTGGACGGTGTTCCCGCGCTCGTAGTCGACCGCAGACACTGTTGGGACGTTCATCCACCGTCCGCCCGTATCCACGATCGTGATGTCGTCGAGTTTGAGCCGAACGACGGCGATCTGTGGGTCCGGGTTCCACATCTCGTCCGGTGCCTGGCGCATCGACGAGCCTGAGATGAAGACAACCGTACCCTTCTCGAAAGGGATGGCGCTGTCGCTGGTTGCATGGCCTGGCGTTCCGTCGAGGTACTCGAAATACACGGCCGGAGGTGAGGGGGACGTGTTGGTGATGCGCGCGAACCGACCGCCGGCGACGTTGACCTCAACCTCATCGTCATGGTGGTCCGTCATGGGGCACGGCCCGTCATCATTAACATCGGCCGATCTCGTTGAGGATGGATTCTCGTGGGTCCATCGGAAGCTGGACCCACCCTTCGATAGCCTGTGCATCGGGCCACAGTCGGGCATGGCACCAAACTGCAACCTAGTGGCCCGGCGTGGTCCGCGCGGAATAGTCACCGCCGTTGAGCTCTCCCGGAGTGGGGCCTTCGCTGTAGCCCTCAGCTAGCAGACGCGGGGGCGAATCAAGGTGCTCCGTCAAGTTACGTAGCGGAACCTCACCGTGTTTCTATTTACGAGCTGCACTGACCGCTGAATTTGGAGGATGGCGACGTCGTCAATGTTGAGAGCCGGATCATGGTGTCCGACGATAAACAGTCCGCCGGGAGTGGTGAGGCCGACCCGGCGGATGACAGGGATGTTGGATAGGACGTCGGGAACCGAAGCCTCGCCAGCCCACGTCGTGATCCCAGGATGCGAGGCGTCCGGCGGACCAGTTGGTATGGGGACGGTGGCTCCACCCGTCGAATTGACGACGGTGTCGCTGTCGTGGGCGCGCGCTGGGTCATCGCTCAGCACGAGCTGACCCAAAAAATTGGTGGACATAACGAAACCTGCGTTGGTCATGACACCTATTCCTCGCGGAAGCGAAAGTGCTGATCGAGCGAGGTCGATGTAGAGCCTTCCGATACGTTCGAGGCTTTCGAGGACTCCAGTCCGGTCGGTCGTTGTGTGCGGGAGGAGGATCGGGCGGCCGGCCTTGGAGTGGAAGATCCGGGTTCTGGTCCCCGCGTACAGATCATTGAACACGGCATCGACGGGATTCGCCGCTCCCGGCGTCGCGTAATGCCGGAGGTCGACCGTCACCGGGTGGAGCTGCGTGAGCGCCCGGCGAACCCACGCTCCTTCACCTTCCGCTGGCGCGTTCGACGCGTTCAGGTGCATCGGCACGATATAGCTCAAGAGGGCCTCGACGGCGAGGTACAGGTTCCGATATGCATCGAACAGATCGCCGGTGGTCTGCGAGATGCGGAAGTACCGGAAACTCTCATGCCACGGGAGCGCTGGGACAGCCGGCGAAATAGGGTTACCGGGTCCGTCCTCCACCCCGGTGGTCGCAGAGATGTGGACCTTAAAGTCCTCGATGGCAACGTCTCTTAGGATTATCTTGCCATCGGTCCACCAAACTATGTGCGACGTCTCGCCACCTTCGATTTTGAGCGCGGGACCCCCCTGGACAGCGATGAGGTCGAGCGCTTCCTGGGCCGCGCCGACCGCGTTCTCGAGGGCATCCTCGTAGTCGGTCACACCGGCAGGGCCAGAGACCACGAGGTCCCTCTGGCCTGTTCGCGCGGAGGCTGACCAGCTGCCGGCGAGCGACTGCGAGAGAACCCGACCAGGCTCCCGGTCGAGCTGGAAGACGCCACCAGACGCTTCAATCGGGCTCGGGAGCAGATTCATGACTCGATGATACGTACGACATTGCATAGCTGCGGGCCCCCCAGTGCCGCTCTCGTCATTCCCCTCCCCACCGCCCGGTTCCCATGCCAAGCCTAAGAGTCCTACCGGAAGATGGCGACTGGGGTCACCACAGCGCCTGGGTACTTGAGAGTGATGTCACTGGACCCGCTAGTCCCGCCCTGGCGTGTGATGAGGCCGGCTACAAACCCGAGACGCTGTCGTGGCGGTCGTGCTGTACCGGGAACTGACTTTGCCCTCCTGTTCCTCGGACAATGGGTGAGTTGCAGAGGGTGCTTGCAATTGGAGCTCCACACCACAGAGGCGCCGCGTGTCATTCACTGGGGTAGATTTGCCCATCCACTTTGCGCCTTGCTGCAATCGCGTGGTCTGGGAGATGTCCAAATAAGCCTGAAATGGCCAGTGCATCGAATCCGAGTGCGCCGGAGCGCCGTTTGAGCCGGTCGCTGGCAGACTCACGAACAGCGGTGAAGCCGCCAGGCAGCTTGAGTAATCCGCTGTCAAAGCTGCCGTAGTCCCACCGGTCGTGAGTAGGCCGCTCGTTCCGGGCATGCCAGTCGTACTGAAGGAGTGCAAGCAGATACTCGACATCCCCATAGTCCCTGGCCATGTCGAGGTTGACCGGGTAGATGTCTCTGATCGACCTCTGGAGTATCGGATACGTGAGGTTCGCTGCGACCAATTGCATGCCTGCCCCGGCATCTACAACCTCGGGAGCGACCAGGGCGACCGCGAGCGGGGCCGGAAGCGGCCCAACGGTCTGTAGATCACTCTTGAGAGCATGTGAATAGGAGTGGAAAATCTCCTCTCGGGTGAGCGCGAGTAGTAGCTCAGGATCCCCCCGTTTCCACGAGCCAAGGAGCGCTCCCATAAATAAGAGATGAGCGGGGAGCCTTCGCAGTGCGAGTTCGGGACTCCAGACCCCACCCTGCATGGAGAGCGGCTGATCTGCGACAATTCTGAGAGTTTCAATCCACAGGTGGTAGTTCTCAGGCGATCCGAGGTAAGCCCCGCAAGCCACCGCAGCGACGATGGGTTCAGCCATGGCGCCAACTTCATCGATCGCTTGTCGGTAGTCGTGAGGTTGGGATATAGCGTTACTCCACCACTCGGTGATTCGTTGTCTGAGAAGATTCGCTTCTCGCAGCAGGAGGTCGCGCAGCGAGATAGCGCCGTGGTCCGCGGCGAGCAGGCGCTTGGTCGCCCCGAGAAGGGCTGCCATGTCGAGGGGAGCAGGATCCCATCTTGCTAGCTCATCCACTGCACCTCCCAGTTGGTCAAAAAACCGATCTGCGTCATGAAGGTCGAACGTCTCTGCCCGCCCAGCCGTCGCACACTGCTGGAGTTCCTCGTGCATTTGAGCAAGCCCCACTCCAAAGTAGCGGCCATATTGGTACTTACTCTCGAGGATGGCTCGGCGGAGCGCATGGTCATTATTGCCGGACCACCCCACAGTAAACAGCCCGTACTCTTCGAGTACTCTCGTCAACAATTGACGCCAGGCATGCGAGTATTCGCTCAGTTCATCGTCGGTGTTGAGAAGATTTGCGCGGAGGTAGTCACCATGGAGCTTGATGAGGGTGCACCTCGCATGCTGCAGCGGAACCATCGACTCGATGTCGGACGGTTCCGTGATCACTTGTGGTTCGATCGCCTCTTGCACCAAAGCGGCTTCCAGAAGCCGATCAAAGTTGGTCGTGAGCATTACGCGGATGAAGCCACGCTTGACAAGATCAGCAATTGACTCGTGGGCTCGGGTCGGCGCTTTCAGTCCCTGGGCTAGTTCGTCCTTAGCGGGTTCGATGATTCCCTGAAGAAGAGCTTGCCGGTCTCCCGGGCCATGTGCCGCTCCCTCAACAATGGCCTGATAGGTCAGCGGACTCCCTCGGTTCTCTTGCCACCACTGCCGGACATCCTCGGGACTCGTTCCATCTTCCGATCGGACGACCGCTCGGGCGAGCATTTCGGTAAGCCGTTCTCCGGTTGGCACGCCAGCTGCTGCCGACATCCCCGATCCGATCAGCGGTACGTAGACGCCCGGGCTCGAGGCAATACTGTGCGCCAGCGCCGTGATGGGATGAACCGCGGTCAAGATCCACCGTCCGATCGGCGCCTCACTTGTTCTTCCACCCGGTCCACCCCTTCATTCCGAGCCCTAGGCCGTTGACACAACATAGTGAGATAGTGGGACCGTGACGGAGGGTCGCCAACTGCAGTCCTATCGCCCAAGCGCTTATCTGGACCAGTGGGTCTGGATACGCCTTGCCCGCGCCGCCGCCGGAAAGCCGGACGCTTCCGGCGACCCCACCCTGCTTCAAGCACTCATCGATGCGGCCAACGAGGGTGTTGCGTTCCCTCTCTCAGCGACCCACTACATCGAGACGTCGTCGATCTCGAGCGAGCGTCACCGATACGATCTTGCAAGCGTGATGGCGCCTATCACGCATTTTTGGACTCTTCGGTCTCGTCGAGACCTCCTCAGTAACCAGCTTCTCGTCGCGATGCATGAGCGATTTGGCCGACCGACCTTTCGCTCCGAAAGGCTCGATCCGCTCGGCGTGGGTGTGCATTGGGCCTTCGAAGGGGTGGAGAAGGTGCTCCAGGTCCACGACGCCGATGGCGATGTGGTCGATTCTGAACATTTTCCCCGTGAGATGCGGATACGGGCAACCCAGGGCTTGGAGTACCACGGGATTGCTGGTCCTCGGAATGACGAGATCCAGCTCCTACGCGAGCGCTACGCGTATAAGCCCGAAGTGGCCATTGAAGCAGGACGAGACCGACTTGAGTGGGAGCAGGAGTTCGTTGGTTTGCTCGTCGACACCCCGCCGAAGGACCCAGCCGAACTTCGGGTCTGGATCCAGGCACGTGAGGTCGCCCACGAGAATCTCGAACTACTGGTTGAGGTCTTTCAGGAGTACGGGATTCCTCTCCGACGACTCCGGTGGCTTCGGGGATGAAAATCCTGAACGGCGCCGGCATTTCATCAGCGAATTCTTCGACCTGATGCCGAGCGTTCAGGTGGCCGTCGATCTGAAACTCGCCGTTCACCGCAACAACCAGCGGGGCTGGGCCCAAAACAACGTTTACGACACTGACGCGATGTCGATCGCCGTTCCCTACTGTTCTGTCGTCGTGGCAGACAAGGCGGCCGCTGACGCGCTGCGGCGCGCGAAAGCAGACCAGCGCCGCGGAACCCTCGTCACGGCGAAGCTCGAAGAGCTTGCCGGGGTTCTACCCGAGATGGTCGAGTACGCGAAGACGCTCCCGGATCCAAGTGGATGGGATGCATTCGCACCTGGAGTCGGCTTTCATCCAACAATGCCAGACGAGATAGTGGCAGAGATCCGATCACCATGATTCTGTAACTAAGCACGCGAAACATCGCACGAGGGCGGGAAGGATTCGCCCGAGGATGCGTCAATCAGAGTTTGGCTGCTCACTCGTTTCATCAGGTAGGTCCGTGCTTTCCTGCAAGAATTAGGACCACCGGCCTCCTACCGCCGTAGTTCGACCACCTCGCCATCCCCTTGAGCCCCGGGCCCCTGGGCGGTCCGCCAGGTCGCGTCAAGCCCATCACGCAAGCGTTCGTCGAGACTCGGCAGCAGATGCCCGTATCGATCGAAGGTGAGCTGGATAGTCGAGTGCCCGAGGCGCTCCTGGATTTCCTTTGGATGCGCTCCCTGAGCGATCAACAGCGCAGCGCACGTGTGGCGAAGGTCATGGAACCGGACCGCCTTTGGTAGGTGGGCCCGAACCAATGCTGGCTTGTAGTGGCGGGGGTAGAAGCTACGCCGGAGCGGGCCGCCCTGGGCCGAGCTGAAGACGAACCCGTCGGCCGCAGGAAACGTCGCGAGATGTTTGGCCAGCAATTCGGTCAGGAAGGATGGGATCGACACGGTGCGGGACTTGCCAGTCTTGGTCGGGCCAATCCGGACGTGGCTGTTCACCTCGGTCAGCGCTTCGACGACGTCAATCGTGCCTCGGAGACGATTCAGCCTAGGAGTCTTGAGGCCGGCCAGCTCACCCCAGCGCATGCCTGTATAGGCAGCGGTGTATATGAGCACTCGATATCGGTCTTCGATAGCATCGGCCAGGCGTCGGATGTCGTCGGGACTGAGGAAGCACTGCTCGGTATGGGATGTCTGTCGAGGCAGTCGGATCCCTCGACACGGCGTACGCGGGATCACCCGTCAGCCAGTCTTCGGATTGATATGGAAACCTGGCTCGACACCCAGCCCGCGACGATCATCCGCAGCGCGTTGGGTTCTGGCGCGGACGATCACGAATATGAAGAGCATCGTCTCAATCTGTGGCTAGCGCTCGTGGATCTCGACCTCGAACAGCTGAAGATCCAACGGCCGCTCGATGAATCGGACTGGCGTAGCGGCTATGAGGACGGATGGTCACCCGGATCGTTGCGTTTGCTGCGTGGGCCAAGAACCTGCAGAGGGACGGTCAGGGTGGAGAGGCAACCATCAATCGAGCGTGCGCCTGATGTCCGCGGTCGAGCAGAACGGGATCCGTCCAACACTGGCTGCTGCCGATCGGCCGACACGCCAGGTTCAGCACGGAGGACCCATGACAGAAGGGAGACTCCAACGATTGCTTCCGGTTGGGGACGCGGCTGATTATCTGGGCGTGTCTCGAGCGACCGTCGAACGCCTCGTCTACCGTGGTGACCTACCAATCGTAAAGATCGGTGGCTCGACCCGCTATGACGTTGATGACCTTGACGCTTACATCGCCATCAATCGATGCCGGAACCAGAAGCGGACGGCCTGAAATCGTGTCTTTACGTTTGCTGGAGTAGCAATCTCCCTGAGAATTTGCCTGTGTCGACTTACGCTCT
>DATMMO010000164.1:0-19424 GCA_035569695.1 Acidimicrobiales bacterium
GGGACAGGGGAAGCATGGGATTTCGCTTGCGCATCTCGACGAGGATGAACGATCCGAGTCCGATAACGGCGACGCCCAACATGGTCAAGATCAACGGGGAGGACCACCCGAAGGAGGGTCCCTCGATGAGCGCATAGGTGACGGCCGTGAGCCAGATCACCCCCAGGGCGGCTCCGGTGGTGTCCAGTGCTCCGGTGGTCGTCGGGTCCCTCGACTCGGGGACATGGCGGGCCGTCAGGAAGAGGACCACGGCGACGATGGGGACGTTGATGAAGAACACCCAGCGCCATGAGGCCACGGCGATCAGGTAGCCGCCGATCAGCGGCCCCGCCGCGGTGGTGAGGCCCCCGAGGCCGGACCAGGCACCGATGGCCTGGGCCCGGTCGTCGGGGTCGAACGAGGCCTGCAGGATGGCCAGGCTTCCCGGCGTCAAGAGTGCGGCCCCGATGCCCTGGAGGGCGCGGGTGGCGATGAGGAACCCGGCATTGGGGGCCAAACCACAGGCCATCGAGGTGACGGCGAACCAGGCCACGCCGATGGAGAAGATCCGCTTTCGGCCGAAACGGTCGCCCAGAGCCCCGCCCAGGAGCAAGAAGGCGGCCAGGGTCAGCGTGTAGGCGGTGACGACCCACTGCAGCGCCCCGAGCCCGGTGTGGAAGTCCCTTCCGATGGTAGGGAGGGCGATGCCGACCACGGTGGCGTCCAAGGCCGCGATGCCAGAACCCAGCACCGAGGCAGCGATGACCCAACGACCGGCGGCCGAGCGATACCGGAGCGCCGTCGGCTCCGGATTGGACGAGGTGGGAGCGGTGACTGGCGGTCCCGTCAGCGGGCGTTGATGTAGTCGAAGAGCTCGGCCCGGTCCTTCTCCAGATCGCCTATCCGACTCTTGACCACATCACCGATGCTCACAATGCCGCAGAGGACGCCGTCTTGGACCACGGGGACGTGGCGGATCCGGCGATCGGTCATGATGTTCATCAGGAGGTCGGTGTCGTCCTCGGGCGAACAGGAGTACACCTTGGCCGACATGATCGAGGACACCGACTGGTGCACGAGGTCGTCACCGAGCTCGTGGAGCATCCGGACGACGTCCCGCTCAGAGATGATCCCCTCGATGTGTTGACCGTCTGCGGAGACGACCAGCGCACCGATCCGGTGCCGGGACAGCTCGGCCACGGCTTGATCCACGGTGGCATCCCCGCGGATGGTGTCGACGGCCGTCCCCTTGCCTGCAAGTAGCGTCGAGATTTGCACTGTGGACCCCCTACTCGAAGTGGGTACTTGTTCCTGACCGTACCCTAGCTGGGGGCGCGACGGTTGGGGCGGGGAATCCCCGAGCAGACGGCAAACCACCGCCAACGTGGGCCGGCCCGCTGAGCTCGGCTGCGTCTACGGCCGCATGCCGTAGGACATGGGCCACTGCCAGTACTGTCGGTTCACCGGCAGGATCTCGACGCCGGCGTCGGGGTTGGTTGCGTCGATGGTCTGGTCGGCCCCGATGTAGATGGCCACGTGGTAGACGCTGCTCGGGTCGTTGGGATCGCTGCCCCAAAAGACCAAGTCGCCGGCCTCGAGGGCATTGAGGGCGACGGGCCCTCCTGTCGTTTGGAACTGGTCGTTGGCGACCCGGGCGATGCCCACGCCGGCCGACGCCCACGAGCTGAAGGTCAGCCCCGAGCAGTCGTAGGCATTCGGGCCCGCCCCGCCGTAGAGGTAGGGCTTGCCCAGCTGCTGGAGGGCGAACAGGGCGGCACGGTCACCCGTCGTGATGGGCTTCAACAACAGGGCCTGGGTGGGCGGTGGGCCGTTTCCGGCGTCGCCGAACCCGTAGGAGGTTCCGTTCTGGTCCACCACCCAGTACCCGCGACCGGAGCGAGTGGAGACCACCCGTTGGGCTGGTTCGGTGGCGATGCTGCCGGTGGAGCCGTAGAACCCGGCATCACCGAAGGTGAAGACACCGCCGTCGCCGGCGAACATCCAATAGCCGCCCCCGTCGGGGGTGGCCGTCAACCCCACCATCGGCTGGTTCAGCGGCGAGCCGCCCATCGATCCGAAGAAGTTGCCGTCGCCGAAGGTGAAGACGCCGCCGTCCGAGGCGATCAGCCAATAGCCCCTGCCATCGGGGGTCGGGGCGATGCCCACGACCGGCTG
The DNA here is from genome assembly GCA_035569695.1 of Acidimicrobiales bacterium. Taxonomy (GTDB): domain Bacteria; phylum Actinomycetota; class Acidimicrobiia; order Acidimicrobiales; family RAAP-2; genus DASXMT01. The sequence goes on from DATMMO010000164.1 coordinate 2,155, forward strand.
GTTGAGGGGCTGGCCGCCCTCCGATCCGTAGAAGCCGGCGTCGCCGAAGGTGAAGACCCCGCCGTCGGAGGCGACCAACCAGTAGCCCCCGCCGTCAGGCGTCGAGGCCATGCCCACGATGGGCTGGTTCAAGGGGTGGCCCCCCTCCGAGCCGTAGAACGTGCCATCGCCGAAGGTGAAGATGCCTCCGTCGGAGGCGACCAACCAGTAGCCCCCGCGGTCAGGCGTCGAGGTCGTCCCGACGATGGGCTGATTGAGCGGTGGCGTCGAGCCCAGGTCAGGCGCGTTGACTGGGAGGACGCCACCGTCGGGCTGGGCCAGCCAGAAGTTGGTTGGAGCGGTGGCGCCGTCGGCATGAGCCGGAGAAGCGGTGACGCCACCGATCAGCACCGAGAGCACCATGGTGGCGGCCAGGGCGATGCCTGCCAGCCGGGTCCGGCGGGGCGACAGGGCTGTGTACACGGCGGACATTGCCGCGAGACGCTACTCGGTCAACCGCCGTTCTCCAAGGTTTCGGCCCGGATCGCGGCCCCGGTCATGCGGCGTACGCTCCTCGTTGGTGAGGGATACAGCGGACAACCCATGGCTCAGTGGCGACGGGGAACGGGGCGGCAATTACGATCAGCGGTTCGACGCGCTGGCCTCCACCGGCCATGACGTCCACGGCGAAGCCGGGTTCGTAGCCTCTCTCGGAGTGGGTTCCGTGCTCGATGCGGGCTGCGGTACCGGCCGGGTGGCCATCGAGCTGGCCCGTCGAGGACTCGACGTGGCCGGCGTCGACCTGGATGTGTCCATGCTCGATTCAGCCCGACTCAAGGCTCCACAGCTGTCGTGGGATTGCGCCGACCTGTCCGATCCCCGCCTTGACCTGGGCCGAAGGTTCGACGCCGTGGTGATGGCGGGCAACGTCATGATCTTTGTCACCCCCGGAACCGAAGGCGCCGTCTTGGCCAGCGCCGTTCGGCACCTTCGTCGACCCGGCCTGGTCATAGCCGGCTTCTCGCTTCGATCGGGCGGGCTGGGAGTGGTCGAGTACGACCGGCTGGCAACGGAGTCAGGCCTGCACCTGGTCGAGCGCTGGAGTACTTGGGATCGGTCGCCCTTCAGCCCTGACGACACGTACGCCGTCTCGGTCCATCGCTACGACCCAGAGGCCTAACGCTGAACCTCAGGGTTAGATAACGATGAGCCTCACAGTTAGATGGGGAGGTCAGACGGTCAGAGGCCGAGCCGAGCTCAGGCCGGACGGCCTCAGGCCGGACCCTCAGACAGTGACGCCGGCTTGCAGCCGTTCGGTCGCTTCGATGTACTCCTCGACCATCTCGTAGATCACGTCCTTGGCCTTGCGCACTTGAGTGGCCCGGCCGATGACCTGGCCGCACGGGTTGAAGCTCACGTCCTTGGCCTGCACCGGGTAGCGGGAACCGCGGCTGACCGCCTCGATGGCCACCAGCATCTGCAGGGGCATGGGCAGCGGGTCGGGCGTATCGTCGGCCTCCCAGGCCTCGGTCCAGTCGTTCTTCAGCATGCGGGCCGGCTTCCCGGTGAACGACCGCGACCGGACGGTGTCCCGACTGGTGGCGGCCAGGTAGGTCTCCATCTGAGCCGGCGGGGACGACGACTCCTCGACGGTGAGCCATAGCGTTCCCGTCCACACGCCCTGGGCCCCCATGGCCATGGCCGCGGCCATCTGGCGGCCGCTGCCGATGCCCCCGGCGGCCAGAACCGGGAGCGGAGCGACGGCATCGATGACCTCGGGCCACAACACGATGCTGCCCACGTCGCCGGTGTGGCCGCCGCCTTCGGAGCCCTGGCAGATGACGAAGTCGAGCCCGGCGTCCTTGTGGTGCATGGCGTGCCGCACCGAGCCGGCCAGGGCGCCGATCATCAGACCGGCGTCCTGGACCCGCTTGACCACATCGGCCGGTGGCGTTCCCAGGGCGTTGGCGATGAGCTTGACCTTGGGGTGCCGGAGGGCCACGTCGATCAGGCCTTGGGCGTGGGCCGCGGTCCACCCCATCATCCCGGTGCTCTTCTCTTCGCTCTCGGGGATCTCGGGCACCCCGTGATCGGCGAGGATCTTCCTGGCGAATTCGCGATGGGTGGCGGGGACCATGCCTTGGATCGAAGCCTCGAGCTTGGCCGGGTCCGTCTCGTCCATGCCCTCGTACTTGGCCGGAATGACGATGTCTACGCCATAGGGGTGGTCGCCCACGTGCTCGTCGATCCAGTTGAGCTCCACCTCGAGCTGCTCGGGGTTGAAGGCGATGGCCCCGAGCACGCCGATGCCGCCGGCGTTGGACACCGCGGCGACCACGTCGCGGCAGTGGGTGAAGGCGAAGATGGGGAACTCGATGCCCAGCCGTTGGCGGATCTCGGTGTTCATGGGGTGTGCTCCTGTCTGGTTGGGGTTGTGGTCGTCGTCAGTGGTGCTCGGGTAGCGGTGACATCGCCGGACGCTTCGATGCCCAGCCCGAGCAGGGCGGCCAGTCCGGCAACGGCGGTGTCGTCGCAGACCGAACCGGGGTCGACTCGCTGCTGCATGGCCAGACCGTTCAGGAGGGCCTTGACCAACACGGCCAACTGATCGGGCGCGGCCACCGGTTGTGATCCGACCTCGGCCGCCCACCAGGCCAGCTCTCGCTCACTGCGGTGCTGTGTCTCCCGGTTCCGGGCCCGGAGGATGGCGGCCACGTCGGGATCGCGGGCCGCCCGCAGCCACAGTTCGTGCTCGAGCAGCATCCAGCGTCGGACCCGTTCGTCCGTACCGTTGCCGATGTTGCCCCACACCGCGGCCAGCTGATCGATGGGCTCATCGGTCACCGCCACTTGGGCGAAGAGCACGGCCAGGAAGGATTGCTGCCAGGAATCGAGGAGGGCGAGCAACAGGCCCTGCTTGGAGCCGAAATGGGCGTAGACGGCGCCGGAGGTCCGGCCCGCTGCCTCGGCCACGGCATCGACGGAAACGGCATCGATGCCGTGCTCGGCGAACAGGTCGGCCGCCGCAGCCAGGAGCCGCGTCCGTGTCTCTGCCTTGCGCTCCTCTTGGGTCAACGTCACCTGCAGCCCCCTGCCGGCGCTCACTGGGCGACCGACTTACATAGGGAAGTCTATATATCTGGGCCGGCAGGTGCAACGGGCCCGACGGCCGAGAGGCGACGGCGGCGATGGCTCAGGGGGCAGTACGTGGCAGGGTCCTTCGCGTTTAGGGTTGATGGAGGGTACGAACTGCCGAGGAGGAGTCGTTATGGACAACCGGGACAAGCTCTACATCGACGGGGCATGGGTGGCCTCGACGGGGACGGGCACGCTCGACGTGATCGATTCGACCACCGAAGAGGTGCTGGCCACGGTGCCCGCAGGGACGGTCGAGGACATCGATCGGGCCGTGGCCGCGGCGCGCCGGGCCTTTCCGGCATGGTCCGAGACCTCGGTGGAGGAGCGGGCGAAGTTGCTCACCCGGGTGCAAGAGGCGCTGGGGACGCGCATGGACGAACTGGCCGACATGATCACCCACGAGGTGGGCATGCCTCTGACGCTGTCTGGCCTGATCCAGGTGGGACTGCCGATGAACACGTTCGGCTCCATGGCCCAGGTGGCCAACGACTTCACCTGGGAGCAACAGGTGGGGAACTCGCTGATCGTGCGGGAACCGATCGGCGTGGTCGGCGCCATCACCCCGTGGAACTACCCGCTCCACCAGATCGCGGCCAAGGTGGCGCCGGCACTGGCCGCCGGGTGCACGGTGGTGCTCAAGCCCAGCGAGGTGGCGCCGCTCAATGCTTTCGTCCTGGCCGAGGTGTTCGACGAGGTCGGGCTGCCCGCAGGCGTGTTCAACCTGGTGACCGGGCTCGGGCCGGTGGTGGGCGAGGCGATCGCGGCCCACCGCGACGTCGACATGGTCTCGTTCACCGGCTCCACCCGGGCAGGGCGGAGGGTGGCCGAGGTGGCGGCGGCCACGGTCAAGCGGGTGGCTCTGGAGCTCGGTGGCAAATCGGCCAACGTGATCCTCAGCGGCGCCGACCTGGACAAGGCCGTGCCTGACGGCGTCAACAAGTGCTACATGAACTCGGGTCAGACGTGCAGCGCCCTGACCCGGATGCTGGTGCCCCGGGACAAGCTGGCCGAAGTCGAGGCGCTGGCCACAGAAGCGGCCGAGGGCTGGACGGCCGGTGATCCCTTCGACAAGGCGACGCGGCTCGGGCCACTCATCTCTGCCGTGCAGCGGGACCGGGTACGCGGCTACATCCAGCGTGGTGAGGACGAGGGAGCTCGACTGCTGACCGGAGGGGCAGAGGCACCCGACGGGCTGGACCACGGCTTCTTCGTCCGGCCCACGGTGTTCTCGGACGTGACCCGGGACATGACCATCGCCCGGGAAGAGATCTTCGGTCCCGTGCTCTCCATCATTCCCTACGACAGCGAAGAAGAGGCCATCGATATCGCCAACGACACCGACTACGGCCTGGCCGGGGGAGTGTGGGCCGAGGATGCCGACCACGCCAACCGGGTTGCTCGCAAGCTCCGCACCGGTCAGGTGGAGGTCAACGGGGGCGGCTTCAACCCGAATGCTCCCTTCGGGGGCTACAAGCAGTCGGGCAACGGTCGAGAGTACGGGAACTTCGGGTTCGAGGAGTTCCTCGAGGTGAAGTCGCTGCAGCTGTAGCGGCGCCCTCACCGCGAGGGCGCCGAACCCCCCCGAGCGTTCATGCCGTCAGGGGCGTTCATGCCGTCAGGGGCGTTCAGGGGCTGGGCGGTCCCCGGGATCGCCATGGGCGCCAGCCAGGCGGACGATGGCGTTGAACGCGGCCGAGGCCACGGCCGAACCACCCTTTTCGCCCACGTTGGAGATGGCATGGAGGGGGCGGTCACCGGGCCGGTCGGCGGCTAGGCGGCGTAGGGCGGCCTTGGCCTCGGCGGCGCCGACGAAGCCCACCGGCATGCCGATGACCAGTGCCGGGTGCAGGGCACCGGACTCCACCAGGCGCACCACCTCGAACAGCGCGGTGGGCGCGCAGCCGATGACGAAGATCGCTCCCTCGGGCCACCGGGCCGCGGCCCGGGCGATGGCGTTGGCGCTCCGAGTCGGGGTGCCGTTCGGTCCCGCCGTGGCCTCATCCAGGAGGCAGGTGGTGGCCACCGAGGTGATGCCCGACCGCACCATCTGGACGTCACAGACGACCGGCGCACCAGCGCGCACGGCATCGATGCCGGCCGACACCGAGGCGTCATCCAGGACCATCAGTTGGGCGAAGTCGAGATCAGCCGAGGCATGGATGACTCGGGCCGTGACCGCAGCCACGCTGGGCGCCAATCCGGACAGGTCGATCCGCTGGTGCAGGATCCGGTAGCTCTCGGACTCGATGGGATGCACCCTCATGGCTGATAGCCCCTCGGGGTGACCATGCGGTCGTTGACCACCACGGTGGTAGATGATCCGACGATGACGCAGGTCGTCATGGTGACCGTGGCCGGGTCGAGCTCCTCGAGGCTGGTGACCAGGACCCGTTGGTCGGGCCGGCCGGCGTCGGTGACGATGCCTACCGGGGTGGTGGGTGGCCGTCCGCCACCGAGGATGCCGAGGGCCTTGCCCAGTTGCCACGTCCGTCGTTCCGAGCGGGGGTTGTAGAGCACGACGACCAGATCGGAGTCGGCGGCGGCGCGTAGCCGAGACTCGATGCGGTCCCATGGCGTGAGGAGATCGGACAGGCTGATCAGCACGTGGTCGTGCCCGAGTGGTGCGCCCACCAGCGCCGAGGAGGCCAGTCCGGCGGTGACTCCGGGAACGATGTCCACGTCGATGCCGGCGAAGGTCGGCTCGCTGGTCAGTTCCAGGACGGGCGAGGCCATGGCGTAGACGCCGGCATCGCCGGAGCACACCATGGCGACGGCCTTTCCCTCTGCGGCCAGGGCCAGTGCCGCACGCGCCCGCTCCACCTCGGAGCCCAGCGGTGAACGGATGACGCCATGGTGGGAGGCCAACAGGTCCTGGCACTGGTCGACGTAGGCCGAATAGCCGATGACCACGTCGGCACGACGAACCGCCCGCTCGGCCGCCGGTGTCCGGTGCAGGATGCCGCCGGGGCCCAGCCCCACCAGCACGACCCGTCCCAGGGGACGGCGGCGGCGGGCGATGGCCACCGTGGCGTTCTTCGACGTTCGCTTCTCGACGACCAGCTCGGCTCCATCTCCCGCGGCCAGGAGGGCAGCGGCCTCGCACACGCTGGCAGTCCCGACGGCCCGGCGGGCGGCGTCGCTCGGGTTGGGCACCGCCACCTCGGCCAACCGCTCGGCCGTGAACGCGGTGACGGCCAGACCCAGACCGGTGATGGCCGGATGGTGCCGTCGTCGGTCGATGGTGGCCACCGTCCGGACGGAGTCGGCCGACAGTCCCGCCTGGGCCAGGGTCGCCGCCACCAAGGCGAGGACCTCGTCGCTCGCCGCGCCGGTGGAGGAACCCACGCCGACCACGAGGGAAGGCGGTCGCAGGATCACCGTCGCCGACCCGTCGCCCTCGCCGTGGGCGTCAGGAATCTGATCGATGCTGGCATCGGTGACGAGGATGCGCTCGGGTCCCAACCCGTCGGCGGGGAGGCCCTCGGGAAGGGGCCACGCCCGTGGATTGTGGACGACGGGCGCCCGGCCATCGAGGAGCGCGGCAGAGACGCCGGCGATGTCCCCGGAGGCGACGAAACCGGGGAGCTGGTCGAGGGCCACCAACCCGGCGGCGTCGGTGGCGGTGGTGATCACCGGTGTGGCGTCGAGCAGCGTTCCCACCCGCCGGGCGAGCTCGTTGGCCCCGCCGCCGTGGCCCCCACACAGGGCGACGGCAAACCGACCGGCCTCGTCGACACAGACCACGGCCGGATCGGAGTGCTTGTCGGCCAACAAGGGGGCAACGATGCGCACGGCGATTCCGGTGGCCGCGAACAGGACGAAGCCGTCCACCTCGCCGTCCGCCCACCGTTCCCGGAGGACGGTGCCGAGAGAGCCGTGGACGTGCTCGAAGGGCAGCTGATCGGCGAGTCGCCGGCCTGCTTCGGTGATGCTCACGCTGACGACAGTCATGGTTCGGTGCTCCCGGCCTCGGGGCCCCAGGCAACGAAGACGGGGTTCTCGGCCGCCAGTCGGATGCCGCCGTCAGGAAGCGTCTTGGCTCGGCTGACGCCCACTTGCACCAGGTTCCCCAGCCGGCCGGCGGCCTCGGCCGCTCGGTCGAGCGCGGCAAAGGTGGCAACGATGCAGCCGCCGGGACGGAGCCGGGTCAAGGCGACCTCGAGGGCGTCGAGCCCACCACCGCCGACGAAGACCCGGTCCGGATCGGGAAGACCCTCGCACGCTTCGGGCACATGGCCGTGCACGGTGGTGATACCGACGCCGAACCGCGAGGCGTTCTCCGAAATACGGGCGACGTCGTCGTCCCGCTCTTCGATGGCAAAGACGACCAGGCCGGGGGAGAGGGAGGCACACTCGATGGCCACGCTGCCGCTGCCCGCGCCCACGTCCCACAGCACGCCGGCGGGCGGGAGGGCCAGCTTGCCCAGGGCGACGGCTCGCACCTCGGCCTTGGTGATCATCCCGTCCCGGTGGCCGTAGGCATCGTCGGGAATGCCCCAGGCCAGCGGTTTGGCATCGTGGGCCGCCCCACCCCAGCCGGCGATGCGCCGTCCGGCGGGGCCCAAGAGGATGACCACGGACAGCGGATCCCATGCTCCCGTGGCCAGATCATCCAGCCCGACCATGGTGACCGATTCGTCGGGATGTCCGAGGCGGCTGCAGACGGCCACCACGTCCACGGCCGCTCTGGCCTCCACCAGGGCCTTCCCCACTGCTTCGGGTGGCGAGGCCGGAGAGGTGAGCACGGCCACCTTCCGGGAGACCCGGATGGCGCCGATGGCATCGGCCAGCGGCCGGCCGTGTGCCGAGATCACCGTGGCGTCGTCCCAGGGCAGGCCGATGCGGGCAAAGGCCAACGACACCGACGACGGAGCGGGGACGATGACCAGGTTCTTGCGGTCGACGACGCGCAGGAGGGCCCGCACGATGCCGAAGAACCCGGGATCGCCCGAAGCCAGGACGCACACCGGGATCCCGTCGCCGGCGGCGGCGGCGGCCTGACGGCAGGCATCATCGGCGTCACTGCCGATGATGACCGAGGGGACCGGCGCCACTCCGCGCCTACGGAGCCAGTCCTCGAAGGCTTCGAGGTGTCGGCGTCCCCCGATGACCAGCTGGGCCCGGCCCAGTGCGACCTGCACGTCAGGGCCGATCCCCTCGAGCCCGTAGCCGGCGATGCCGATCACGGTGACCGTTCCGGGCCGATCAGGCACCAGCGATCACCGGGTGTCGCGGGGCGGGACCGACCGGCGCTGCCCGGCCGCTCGCCCCGCGGTCGTGCCGACGCGGGAACGCTTGCGGAACTTGTGGGCGAAGGTGGGCGAGTAGAGGTGGCTGCGGGGCGCGGCCCCGGCCAGGGCCGGACCCACGAGGACCAGGACGGTCGTGGTGGCCCCGGTGTCGACCAGGGCGTCGGCCAGGTTCCCGATGGTGGTGCGGACGACCTGTTCGTCCGGCCAGCTGGCCCGGACGACGATGGCCGCCGGTGTCTCGGGCCCGTAGGCACTGGACGGTCCGAGCAGTTCCTCTTGCAGCGCAGAGGGACGGGCGGCCGACAAGAACACGGCCAACGTGCACCCGGTGGCGGCGAAGGCCTGCAACGTCTCCCGCTCGGGCATCGATGTGGAGGTGCGACTGGCCAAACGGGTCATGACCACGCTCTGGGCCACCTGGGGGATGGTGAGCTCGCGCTCGATGGCGGCGGCCGCTGCAGCCAACGAGCTCACGCCGGGGACGATCTCGAATGAGCGCTCGTGGGCCATGCACCAGTCCAACTGCTCTTGGATGGCGCCGTAGATGGCCGGGTCGCCCGAGTGCAGGCGCACGATGGCGGCGTCGGGATGGTCCTCGTAGACCGAGAGGACGTCCTCCAGGGTCATGGTGGCCGAATCGTGGATCGAGGCCGCCGGGCCGGCGTGGCTGAGCACCTCTTCGGGCACCAGGGACGAGGCCCAGATGACCACGTCGGCGGTGCGAAGCCGGTCGGCCCCCCGGATGGTGATGAGGTCGGCGGCACCGGGTCCGGCACCGATAAAGCTGATCAGGCCGCTCACGGTCGTTGACCCCCACGGGGGGACCCGGCCGGGGGAACGATCACGGTGGCCAGGTAGCTGGCCGGTCGATCGGCTGCTGACGCCACCTGACCGATCTGCTCCCCCGGTAGGCCCATGAGCTCGCCGTACACGGCGCCGTCGAGCCGCCCGTGGTCGGCCAGGAGGGCGGCGATGGCCGGCAGGTACCGACCTCCCTTGTAGATCACCACGGCGCGTTCCGGGTCAGCCAGGGCATCGGCCACATGGCCCACGCCATCGAGGGCGGTCACCAGGGACAGGGTCTCGGTTCCGTCGAGGAGCACCGTTCCCGATCGTCCCGCCAGGGCCTGGAACGCGGTGATGCCGGGCACGGTGGACACAGAGACCTGGGGGAGAAGCTGACGCACCTCGTCGGCCAGGGAGGGAAAGGTGCTGTAGACGTTGGGATCGCCCAGGGTCACGAACGCCACCACCTGCCCCTCGGCCAGCCACGGGGCCAGCGTCGCCGCCGCCGCGCCATGGGACGCCACCCGGGCGTCGCGACCACCAGGGGCGCGATCGGCCGTCATGTCGAAGGGGAGCCGGTCGATGCGGAGGTCGGGCAGGATCTGCCGGACGATGGCCTCGGCTCGGCCCACCGAGTCGGGCGAGGTGGTGGGGGCCGTCACCCGGTCGGCCCCTTCCAGGGTGGACACGGCCAAGCGGGTGACCAGACCGGGGTCGCCCGGACCCACCCCCACCCCGACGAGTTGGCCCTGGTTGGCACGGGCGGTGTCGGCGGTCATGGCCGGATCATGCTACCGGTCGACTCATGGTGGCTCGGGACGTGGCCATGAGCGGTGGACACGAAGCGCTCGGCCGGTCCGGGGTCGGCCCCCAGGTGGAGGTGGAGGTAGGAGGCCAGGAGCGTCGGGCTCGAGTAGCCGCCGGTGGCGGTGCCGGTGCGCCCCTCGAGCTCCAGGGCCGACCCGGAGGGCTCAACCGTCGAATAGTGGAATTCGTGCCCCCGCATGGTGGCTCCCTGACCGGCGACCGGGGTGTCGGATCTGGTTGTGGCCTGGCGGTAGCCGAGGGAGAGCCGGTCCGTCATGACCGCGTCGGCCTCGATGGCGCCACACAGCCGGTGGCCGTCGAGGGATCGGCATAACCACAGGAACCCGCCGCACTCGGCCCACGTGACCAGGCCGCGCTCGATGCGGCGACGGACGTCGGCCAGCAGCGGGCCGTTGGCCGACAAGGCCTGGGTGTACACCTCGGGGAACCCGCCGCCGGCGTAGAGGCCGCCGATTCCCTCGGGCAGCGACGGAGCCTCCAGCGGGTCGAACCGAACGATCTCGGCCCCCGCTTCGACCAACCGCCCCACATTGTCGGGATAGGCGAAGCTGAACGCTCGGCCTCCGGGCACGGCGATGCGGACCGATTGACCGGTGGCCACCACCCGGCGCGTCTCAGCCAGGGGCCCGATCCGGTCGGCGGACAGGTTGGGGGCTGACCGCGCCAACGAGACGATGGCCTCGAGGTCCACCGATCCCGCGATGGCCTGGGCCAGCCGGTCCACCGCCTCGGCCACTTCGGCGGGGCGCTCGACGACCGGCACCAAGCCCAGGTGCCGGTCTCGCCAGGTGAGGGCGTCGTCGCGGTGGAGGGCCCCGAGCACTGGGACCCCTTGCTCGATGATCGGCCCCAGGGCCTCGCGCAGCAACAGCTCATGGTGAGGGCTTCCCACCCGGTTGAGGATGATCCCGGACAGGGGGACGTCGGGGTCGTAGGTATGGAAACCATGGACCAGGGCGGCGACCGAGGTGCTCATGGCCGCTGCGTCGACGACCAGGATCGTCGGGGCCTGCAACAGCACCGCCATCTCTGCCGTGCTGGCCGTGCCCCCGTGGGTGGAGCCGGCCGCATCGGAGCCGGCCCCGGATCCCGGCGACCACGACGCACCATCGAAGAGCCCCATCACTCCTTCCACCACCACGATGTCGGCGTCGGTGGCCGCCCGGGCCAGGAGTGGGGCCATGGCGTCGGCCCCGCAGATCCAACTGTCGAGGTTCTGGCCCGGTCGGCCGGTGGCCACCGAGTGGTAGCCGGGATCGATGAAGTCGGGGCCCACCTTGGCCGAGGCGACCCGATGGCCCCGCTTCGAGAGCGCGGCCATGAGGCCGGTGGCGATGGTCGTCTTGCCCACGCCGGAATGGGTACCGGCCACCACCAGCCGGGAAGGCATGCCCGCGCTCACCGGTGCCGGCTCCGGGCTTCGGTCGGGGTCAGAACTCGATCCCTTTCTTCGCCTTGATGCCCTGATCGAAGGCGTGCTTGACCTTGCGCATCTCGGTCACGGTGTCTGCCACTTCGATGAGCTCGTCAGGCGCATCCCGTCCGGTGATGACCACGTTCGTCTTCGGCGACCGCCCCACCACTGCCTCGGCCACCTCGTCGACGGCCACCCAGCCGTACTTCACCGCATAGGTCAGCTCGTCCAGGATCAAGAGGTCATAGTGGCCCGAGGCCAGCTTCTCGCGGGTCACTTCCCACGCATGGCGCCCCTTGGCCGCCGTCTCGTCGAGATCGTCGGACTCCCATGTGAAGCCATCCCCCAATGTGTGCCATTCGATATCCAAGTGGTCGGCCAGCTTCCGCTCGCCTGTCTTCCACTTGCCGCTTTTGATGAACTGCACCACCCCCACCCGCCAGCCCCGAGCCCAGCCTCGGCCCATGACGCCAAAGGCGGCAGACGACTTGCCCTTGCCATAGCCGGTATTGATCAGGACGATGGATTCGGCACGGGCCATGCCGCCACGGTACCGCCCGGAATGAGGCCGCTCGCCCTGGCCCCAGCGACGGCCGGGCCATCCCGATCATCACGGCCAGGCCAGGAACGGGGCCGCGCCGTATAGGCTCGGCGCTCGGAGCACAGGGAACCCGGTGAGAGTCCGGGGCTGTCCCGCAACTGTGATCGGGGAACGACCCTCACCACATTGGCCACGGCCCGGAAACGGGCGGGAAGGCCGAGGGAAGTGATGATCCGAGAGCCAGGAGACCTGTTTCCCGCCCCCAAGGGGTGCGTGCCCTCTCGGGGGCAGGAAGGACGCGTGGACGTGGCGACGAGGACCGAAGCACAGGGAACGCTGACACTGGTGCTCGGCGGTACCCGGTCGGGCAAATCCGAGGTGGCCGAGCGGTTGGTGGGCGAGCACGCCGGCCCGGATGGGTCCGTCACCTATGTGGCCACCGGCGCCTTCCCCACCGGTACCGGGGACCCGCTGTGGGATGCCCGGGTGCAGGCCCACCGCAACCGACGTCCCTCCCGATGGGAAACCATGGAGCTCGGTCCGGGACGGGACCTGGGCGCGGCCACCGGGACCCTCGCCGGTACCGTGCTGATCGATTCCCTGGGTGCGTGGGTGGCGGGCCTGGACGGCTTCCGGGTCGACCACGATCGATTGTGCGCCGACCTTCGAGGGCGGGTCGACGCCGGCTGCGACCTCACCGTGGTGGTCAGCGAGGAGGTCGGGTTGGGCGTGCACCCACCGACGTCGGTCGGCGTGGCCTTTGCCGACGCCCTGGGCGCGGCCAACCAGCGCCTGGCCGCCGTGTGTGACGAGGTGCTGTTGGTGGTGGCCGGGCGGACCCTGGCCCTGGGCGGGGGGCGCTGAGCATGCGAGGGGCCGTGGCCTTTCTGACCCCTCTGGGCAAGGCTCGGGTGCCACAACCCTCGTCGCTGGTGTGGTTCCCGCTGGTCGGCGGGGCCATCGGCGCCCTGTTGGGCCTGCTGTGGTGGGGCCTGGCCAAGGCCTGGCCTCCGGGCGTGGTGGCGGCCCTGGTCGTGGCGGCCGATCTCGGGCTCACCGGGATGCTTCACGTCGACGGCCTGGTCGATTCGGCTGACGGCCTGCTGCCACCCCACCTCGCCCGCGACCGTCGGTTGGCCATCATGAAGGAGTCGACGTCGGGCGCCTTCGGCATCGCCTCCGCCGTCGCCGTGCTCCTCCTCCGGTGGGTCGGGCTGGTCGCCATCAAGCCGTCGATCGTGCTGCTCGTCGGCATATGGGCGGGATCGAGGACCATCATGGCCGTGGTGGCCACCTCGGTGCCCTACGCCCGGCCCGAGGGCGGCCTGGTCTCCGCCTTCATCGAGCCCGACTCGGGTAACGGGCCGCGGAATCGCCGGTCGAACCGGGCCAAGAGGAACCGTCTGGTCGTCGGACTACTCGGGGCGGTGGTGGCGGTCGGTTTCTGTTTGGCGTGGCGCCGGGTCGGCGGGGCGGTGACCGTGGCGGTTGAAGTGGTGGCGGCCATCCTGGTGGTCTGGTTCGCCCGGCGCCGGATCGGCGGCTTCACCGGTGACGTCCTCGGCGCGGCGGGCATCGTGGCCGAGACCCTTGCCCTCGTCGTGGCGTCGGCCCGATGGTGAGGGCGGTGCGGCAGCGCATGCTGGGAACGGCAGCTGGTTTGCTGGTCGACCGACTGGTCGGGGAGCCACCGACCGTCGTGCACCCCGTCGCCCGATTCGGACAGGCCATGGCCTGGCTCGACCGGCGGTGGTGGCGCGATGACCGGGGCCGAGGGGTGGCCTACGCCGCCGTCGGGATGGGTTCCGCCGCCGGCCTCGGCATCCTGGTCGATGGCGCCCTTCCGCCGGTTCCGGCCACGGCCGTGGCCACGGCCGCGTCGGTGGCCGGGCGGGCCCTGGGCGACGCGGCGTCGACCGTGGGCGCGGCTATCGCCCGGGACGATCTCACCGCCGCCCGAGAGGCGTTGTCGGCGCTGGTGGCCCGAGACCGGCAGGGACTCGAGGAAAAGGAGATCGTCCGGGCCGTCGTCGAGTCGGTGGCCGAGAACAGCGCCGATGCCATCGTGGCTCCCGCCCTGTGGGCATGCCTCGGCGGCGCCACCGGGGTGCTGGTCCATCGGGCGGCCAACACCCTCGACGCCATGGTCGGGTACCGCAACGAGCGATACGGTCGCTTCGGCTGGGCGTCCGCCCGGGCAGACGACGTGCTGGCCTGGCCCGCGGCCCGGATCACGGCGCTGCTGGTCGCACTGGTGCGTCCGATGCGAGCGCCCCACATCTGGCGCGCCGTACGGCGGGACGCGCCCCACCATCCGTCGCCTAACGCCGGAGTGTCCGAAGCCGCCTTTGCCGCCGCCCTGGGCCTTCGGCTCGGCGGCCCGAACCGGTACGGCGAACAGGTCGAGGTGCGACCGTCCTTGGGGGCCGGCCGACCGGCGGAGGTGGACGACATCGCCCGGGTGGTTCGGTTGAGCCGGGACGTGACCGTGGCCCTGGGTCTGTTGCTGGCGGCGCCGACCGTGGGTGCCAAGGTGTTCCACCAGCGCACCGGGCACACTGGTCGTTCGGCGCCGACCCGACGCGGCCAAAGGAAGCCATGACCCTTGCAGCGACGCAGACCCCGACCGATGACACCGATGACGCCGACGACGCCCCTTTGGCGGTGTCGCCCGTTCCCGCCCCCGGCCCCCACGGCGACGACGCCGGTGCGGTGGCTGCCGCCTTGGGGGTGGAGGCCTCCTCCCTCTTCGATCTGGCCGCCAGCATGAACCCGTTCGCTCCCAGCGTGGCCGAGCTGGCCGAACCGCACCTCGGGGCCCTGGCGCGCTATCCGGCCGAGGGGGACGTCGGCCTGGCCACCGAGACGTTGGCCCAGGCCATGGGGGTCGAGCCCGGCCGGGTGCTGTTGACCAACGGGGGAGCCGAGGCCATCGCCCTGGTGGCGGCCGAGGTCACCTGCGGCTGGGTCGACGAACCGGATTTCTCGCTCTACCGGCGCCACTTGGCCCACCTCGATCCGGCCGCCGCCCGGTTCCGTTCCGATCCGCACAACCCCACCGGGGCACTGGCCGGTCCCCGGGACCGGGCCGACGTATGGGACGAGGCCTTCTATCCGCTGGCCACCGGGCGGTGGACGCGAGGCGATGCCGACCAGGGTGGATCACTGGTGGTGGGTTCCCTGACCAAACTGTTCGCCTGTCCCGGTCTTCGGCTGGGCTATGTCCTGGCCCCGGCCGGGAACTGCGACGTCGTCGGCCGATTGCAGGCCCGCCAGCCCCGGTGGTCCGTCAATGCCCTGGCCCTGGCAGTGCTGCCCGACCTCCTGGCCCGGGCCGACCTTCCCGGTTGGGCCACGTCCATCGCCGTCGCCCGCCGGGAACTGTCCGACCTGGTGGCCGGGTACGGGCTCCGGCCCCGTCCCGGTGCCGCCAATTTCATCCTGGTCGACGGGGCCGCGGGGCTGCGTGATCGGCTGGCCACCCGGGGGGTGTTGGTCCGGGACTGCACCAGCTTCGGCCTGCCCCATTCGGTACGAATCGCCGTCCCCGGGCCCGACGGGCTCCAGCGATTGGCACGAGCGCTCGAGGAGGTACAGGTATGAGGGGCGCACTCATGGTGTGCGGGACGGCCAGCGATGTCGGCAAGAGCCAGATCGTGGCCGGGCTGTGCCGGCTCCTGGCCCGCCAGGGTGTTCGGGTGGCGCCGTTCAAGGCCCAGAACATGGCCCTGAACTCGTTCGTGACCCCCGAGGGCCACGAGATCGGCCGGGCCCAAGCGATGCAGGCCATGGCGGCCGGGGTGGAGCCCGACGTGGCCATGAACCCGATCCTGCTCAAGCCGACCAGCGACCGGACGAGCCAGGTGGTCGTGCTGGGCCGGCCGTGGAAGAACCTGGATGCGGTGGCGTACCACGCAGCCAAGCCCGAGCTCATGGAGGTGGTGACCGGAGCGCTGGCCGATCTGCGCTCCCGATACGACGTCATCCTGTGCGAGGGTGCCGGTAGTCCGGCGGAGATCAACCTGCTCGAGGGAGACCTGGTGAACCTGGGGCTGGCCTCGAAGGTGGGCATTCCCGCCATCGTGGTGGGCGACATCGATCGGGGCGGTGTGTTTGCTGCGCTCTATGGGACCGTCGCCCTGTTGCCCGACGACCTTCGCCGGTGGGTTCGGGGGTTCGTCATCAACAAGTTCCGCGGCGACCCCGCGCTGCTCGGCGATGCCCTGGCCGATCTGGAACGGCGAACGGGACGCCCGACCCTGGGGGTGCTGCCCTTTGCCGAGGGATTGACCCTCGATGCCGAAGACTCGCTGGCCCTGGTCATGACCCGGGGGGCTCGAGAGGGAACCGGGTCCTCGCCGCCGGCGGAGAGCTCCGGTCGCGATCCCCTCGACGTCGTGGTCATCCGCTTTCCCCACATCTCCAACTTCACCGACGTCGACGCGTTGGCCGTCGAGCCGGGGACGTCCGTGCGGTTCGTGGACTCGCCGGACTCCCTGGGACAGCCGGACCTGGTGGTGCTGCCGGGGACCAAGTCGACGGCCGAGGACCTGGCCTGGTTGCGCTCGAGGGGTTTCGAAGAGGCGCTGACCGAGCTGCGCCAAGACGATGCCGGGGGCATCCGGGCCGATTCGCCCATGATCCTGGGCATCTGTGGCGGCTACCAGATGCTGGGCGAGCTCATCGAGGATCCCGGAGCCATCGAGAGCCGTACCGGTGTGGTCACCGGGCTCGGCCTGTTGGATCTCCGCACCGTGTACCTGGTGGACAAGCGCACCCGGCAGCGGCGAGGGCGGACCACCTGGCGTCAGTCGTCCCTGCTGCGGCCCTACCCGATCAGTCCGGGGCGGGTCCCGGGTGCGACCGGGGCCGGCACCTCGTTCCAACCGGATTGGGAGCTGGAGGGATCGCCGCGGCAGACGCCGTCGATCGCCGTCTCCGGGTACGAGATCCACCACGGACGGACCCATGCCGGTCCGTCTGCCGTGCCCTGGTTCCTGATGGGGGATGACCGCGGGCACCGGACCGAGGGCATCATCGACGACAAGAACGGGGTGTACGGATCGAGCCTGCACGGCCTGCTGGAGGGGGATGAGTTCCGAGGCACCCTGCTGGGCGCGGTGGCCGAGCGCCGAGGCAAGCACTGGGCGCCGTCGGGGGTGTCCTTCGCGCTGGCCCGGCAGGGCCAGATCGACCAGTTGGCCGATCTGTGCCAGGAGAACCTGGACCTCGAGGCCCTGTGGCTGTTGATCACCGAGGGCGGCGGCACCCGGGGCGACGAGGCCGGTGGTGCCGAGCGCCCCCGGACCACGACATCGCCATGATCCTCGTC
>DATMMO010000165.1:0-8134 GCA_035569695.1 Acidimicrobiales bacterium
GGTGATCAACAGCCGGGCGCCGGTCTGGCCCACGATGAACCCGACCTCGCGCTGGCGCAGGATGGGGATGATGGGGTTCTCCACCGCCCCCAAACGGGCCAGGGCCAACAACAGCACGGCCGCCTCGTGGGTGGTGGGGAGCTGCCAGCTGACCGGGGTGTCGGCCGTGATGCCCCGGGCGAACAGGGCCGCGGCTACCTGCTCGGCCGTGTCCCGCCACTGGGCCGCGGTCATGGTGCGACCGGTGTCGTCCTCCAAGAGGACCCGGTCCGGGGTGACCGCCGCTCGTTGCTCCAACAGCCCCCACAGCGTCGGAGGGTACGTGGGCAGGTCGTCCACGGTCAGCTCCGCCGTCGGCTTTCCTCGCCCCACCGGCGCCAGGTCCGTCATTGCTGTACCCCTTTGCTCGCCCAGTCGTTCGGTCGGACGGGCCCCATGCACGAACCGCGTCCCCCACCAGATCAGGCACGTTAGCGGTCGGCCTCAACGGTTCCCAACCGCGGACGGGGCCTCCAACGATGCGATGGCGAACGTTGTCGACACGGTGCTGTGCCCGAGCCCGGCGATCTGGGGAAACACGCACCACATCCAATGGCTCCTCTTCCGACCACGTCGCAGTTCGTCGAGGACCCCGCCGTAGGTACGGCCGTCGTCCTGGGCCCGAATGAACCGCCCGAGGTCGAACCGGTCGTCCGATCCCACCTCCCTCATCGGCCCGCCCTCGGTCCGTTCCTCGCCCGGTCAGACCGAGGCGGCCGCCTTGGCCTCGGCCAGCAGCTTGTCGTCATCGGCCAACAAGGCGCCGGCCAGGTTTCGGATCATCTCGACCACCTCAGGATGGGATTCGGGATCCCACCCCTCCAGCAGGTCGGTCAGCGATTGGCGGCGAGCGACGGTGAGCTTCTCGATCACGTAACGACCGGTGGCGGTGACGACCAGCTTGTGGCGCCCGGGGATCGATTCGACATTCTCGACCAGACCCGCCGTCACCAACTCGATCACGCCGTCGCGCAGGCGTTCGGGGTCGACCTTCAGCTGGGCGGCCACCTCTTCGACGGTGCAGCCCGGCCGATCGGCCAAACGGTACAGGAGCCACACGGCCCCGGGTTCGAGATCGACTCCGGCTCGCTTCGAGAGGGTCTCATAGAGCTCCCGGCGGTTCTCTCGGCCGGCCGCCCGCTCCAGGATCAGCTGGACCTCGCCCAGCGAGGTCCGGGGCTCGGGCAGTCCCAGGTTCTCGCCCGGATCCGAGGACCGGATGGACTTGCGCAAGGCGATCTCGGGCAAGGTCCAGCTCAACAGGAAGGCCACGAAGGCGATGGGGACACCGATGAGGAACATGGTCGAGATGGTGTGGGCGATGCCGTGGATCACACCGGACTGAAGGGCGGCGGGGAGCTTGTGGATGGCTGAGGGGTTGTCGGCATTGAGACTGAATCCGGCGGGTGCCTTGGCCAGGTGCAGCGCGTTCAGGATGTTGCGAACCACGACGTTGGCGAAGATGGCCCCGAACACCGCGGTCCCGAACGAGCCGCCGATCATGCGGAAGAAGGTCACGCCGGAGGTGCCCGTACCCAGCTGCTCATAGGGGACGGCATTCTGGACGGCCACGGTCAACACCTGCAGCACCAGCCCGAGGCCCAGGCCGAACACCACCATGTAGGCGGCCATGGTCCACGCACCGGTGGTCACACCGATCAACGACATCAGGTAGAGGCCGATCGTCATCAGCCCGGTGCCGACCACCGGAAAGGCCTTGTAGCGCCCCCACCGGCTGACCAGCAGGCCGGAGCCGATCGACGCGACCAGGAGCCCGCCCATCAGCGGGAAGAGCCGCACCCCTGACAGGACGGGGCTGATGCCCTTCACGTCCTGGAAGAACAGGGGAATGAAGGTCAGGGCGCCGAACATGGCGAAACCGACGACGAAGCCGATGGCGCTGGAAGCGGCGAATACTCTGTTCCGGAACAATGCCAGCGGGATGACTGGTTCGACCGCCCGGCGCTCCGCCCACAAGAAGAGGACGGTGAAGACCACACCAGCCACGGCCAAGCCGATGATGAACGGCGACGTCCACGGATAGGAGGTGCCTCCCAGGCTGGTGAAGAGCACCAGGCAGGTGGCAGCCAGGGCCACGAGAGCCGTGCCCAGGTAGTCGATGACCCGGCGCACCCGGCTCAAGGCTCCGGGTAGGGCGAAGGTCGTGACCACCAAGGCGATCGCACCGATGGGAATGTTGATGTAGAAGATCCATCGCCAACCGATGGTGTCGACGAAGAAACCACCTATGAGGGGTCCGATGACGGTGGTCACCCCGAACATGGCCATGAACAAGCCCATGTACCGCCCCCGTGCTCGAGGAGAGACGATGTCACCGACGATGGTCTGGGCGCCGATCATCAGGCCCCCGCCGCCCAGGCCCTGGATCGCCCGGAACAAGATCAGCTCCAGCATCGATTGGCTCAGGCCGGAGAGGATCGAACCGACCAGGAAGATGACGATGGCGGCCTGAAAGAAGACCTTCCGCCCGTACATGTCGCCGAGCTTTCCCCACAGCGGCGTGGACACCGTGGACGCCAGCAGATAGGCGGTGACCACCCAGCTCAGATGGGAGGCGCCATGCAAGTCCCCCACGATGGTGGGAAGGGCGGTGGACACGACCGTCTGGTCCAAGGCGGCCAGGAACATCCCCAGCATGAGCGCACCGATGATGATGAGCACCCGGCGGTGGGGCAAGTCCCGAACCGGTTCGGGTGTCACCGGCGCCGTTGCCGTCTCGCTCACTGTGCCGCTCCTCGTTCACCACGCGGCACGTCAGGCGACATTGCCGCAGTGTAGGCCGAGCAATCAGGAAGGAGCCGACAAGATGTCACCGATGGGATTACAGCAGAGACCCGGAGGGGTAAGACGCGGTGGGAGGTCAACGGGGTGACACCACCGCGGTTAGGACATCGAGCATTGGGGCTGATCACGGCGGCGGTGGTACTGGGCGTGACCCTCACGTCCTGTGGGGGATCGCCCACTCTGCCCGGTACGGCGTCGACCCTGACCTACTGCGCGAACGGGGGCGAAGCCCTCAGCCTGACGCTGTACCAGCCCAGCACCGCGCTCACCAAGCCGGTTCCCGTCGTCGTCTACTTCCACGGTGGCGCTTGGCAACTGGGAACGCCGTCCATTGCGCCGGGGAGCCAGATCGGTGATGTCGAGGCCAACATCGTCAACCACGGCTGGGCCTTCGCCACCGTCGAGTACCGGCTGGCGCCGCAGTGGTCCTGGCCGGCACAGATCATCGACGCCAAGTGCGCCATCCGGTACCTGCGAGCAACGGCTCCCTTCTTGCACATCGACCCGTCGCGCATCGGCGTCATCGGCGAGAGCGCCGGCGGCCAACTGGCGGCGCTGGCGGCGCTGGCCGATGCCGGTGCCGGCTTCGACACCGGGCAGTACGTCGATCAATCGAGCAAGGTGCAGGCCGTGGTGGACGAGTACGGGCCGACCGACCTAGCCGCCCCCGATTGGCTGTCCTCGGCCATCGCCCCCGAAGTGAACCAAACCGTCTTCGGCGTGGCCCCGGGGGGCAATACCGGTGCCCTGAGCGCGGCCAGCCCTGTGACCTACGTCGGGCCCGGCGCCCCTCCGTTCCTCGTGGTCCAGGGGGCCGATGACGCGGTGGTGGCGCCAGCTCAGTCGTCCGCCTTGGTTGACCGTTTGACCGCAGCACACGACGAAGCCCGACTGATCTTGGTCCTAGGCGCGGGGCACGGACTCACCCAAACCGGGGCCACGCCCATGAAGCCGGACATCGACACGGTGACATCGGACATCTCGTCGTTCTTCTTCTCCAAGCTGGCCCCGCCGGGCTGACGGACCCCCCGTCGGGAGCCCGACCGGCCGGCGCGCTCAGCGATGAACGACCACGGGCACGTGTGAATATCCGGCGACATTGCTCATCGTCACCCGGCGCAGCCCGTCTTCGACGATGCCGTACCGGGGCCAGCGCCGGGCCATCTCGGCGATGGCGATCCGGCTCTCCATGCGGGCCAGCGCGGCGCCGAGGCAGCTGTGCACGCCGTAACCGAAACCCAGAGCGAGGCTGGGGGGACGGGTGATGTCGAAGTGGTCGGGATCCTCGAAGGCGCGCTCGTCGCGGGTGGCCGAACCGGTGAGCAACAGCACCGGCCGGTGGGCGGGAATGGTCACCTCGCCGATGGTGCGTTCCTCCACCAGGTACCGGCCGTTGTACTGACTCGGGGGCAGATAGCGGAGGATCTCCTCGACGGCGCCGGGGATGAGCTCGGGCTGGTCCCGCACCAGCCGCCACTGGTCGGGATGGCGGGCAAAGAGGACGGCGGCGTTGCCGACCAGCTTGGTCACGGTCTCGGCGCCGGCCCCGGCCAACAGCGAGAGGAACCCGGCAATCTCATCGTCCCCCAGCCTGCTCATTCCCTCGTCGCCCCGGTCGACCTCGGCCCCGATCAGGCGGCTGATCATGTCGTCGGCGGGATGCTTCCTGCGCTCCTGCACCAATTGATAGAAGTAGATGCCGGATTCGAGGCCGGCGGCCTCGGCTTGGGCCGAGGGGCTGATGCTGCCCTCGTCCCGGTGCAGCATGACATCGAGCCTGAGCCGGATGTCCTGACGATCACCCTCGGGGATGCCCAGCATCTCGGAGATGATCTCGACCGGAAAGAGGGCGGACCACTGCTCGACGAGGTCGAAGCGGTCGGCGTCGCCGATGGCATCGGCGAAGCCGGCAATGACCCGGCGGACCATGGGCTCGAGCTGGCTCACGGCGCGGGGAGTGAACACCCTGGTGACCAGGGCCCGCATGCGGTCGTGCTCGGGCGGGTCCATAAAGATGATCATCTTGTGGGCGATCTTCTCGGGGTCGCTGAGGAGATGGAGGTCGGTGCCGTAGCTGCTCGAGAAGGCGGCGTAGTCCTTGTGGGCGGCAGCGACGTCGTCCCACCGGGACAGGGCCCAGAATCCGTACTTCTCGCTGAAGTAGACCGGGGACTCGTTCCGCAGTCGTCGGTAGACCTCGGTCGGGTCTCCGAAGAAGGCGGGACCAAAGGGATCGAATTCCAGGGGCTCGTCTTCGAGGATCGATGGAGGCGACACTGACATGGGCTCGGTATCCCCCTGGCTTTCAGCTCGCGGCCGGGCGGTGGCCCGACCTGCGGCCTCAGCCTAGTGGTAGCGGTTCGGGCGGTTCCGACCTACGAGTGGCCGTGCTGGTGCAGCTCGATGGCATTGCCCGACGGGTCGACGAGGAAAGCCTGTCGGTCGTCATTGATGCCCATGGGGTCGCTGACGGCGACACCGTGATCCCGGATCTCCCTCACCACCTCGTCCACGTCGGTAACCAGTAGCGAGAGATGTTGGCCCAGGTTGGGGGGAATCGGCGCCTCCAGCAGGTGCACCTGCTGACCACCGGCATCCAACCAGGCCCCCTCGATGCCCAGGTCGGGTCGATCGGTCCGTTCGGCCAGCCCGAGCACCTCGGTGTAGAACGCCACCGAGGCGGCGACATCGGTCACATTGATGGCCACGTGGTCCACGCCCAGCGGCTTCATGGCCGACGCCAGTCGTCACTGGCGGGAAGCGGGTGGCCGAACAATCGGGCGGCATTGCCGGCGGCGATGGCCCGGAGCTCCTCGTCGGGCAAGTCGCCCATACTGGCGGCCACGACCGCTTGGGTGTCGGGCCACGTCGAGTCGGCGTGGGGATAGTCGCTCTCGACCATGATGTTGTCGACTCCGATCACGTGTCGCAATGGTACAAGGGAGGGGTCGTCGATGCTGCAGAACCAGAAGTTGCGCCGGAGCACCTCGCTGGGTGCCAGCGGGGACGGCCATGCCGTGCTGTTGATGCCCGAGGCCGAGTGGGCCATCACGAAGTCGACGCGATCGATCAGCATGGGCACCCAGCCCATCCCGCCCTCCGAGAGGGCAATCGAGAGACGGGGGAATCGGAGCGGCACTCCCGACCACAGCCATTCGGCCGTGGCCACCAGACCATTGACCGGGAAGAGGGTGGGGAACAATTCGAACGGAGGGTCGGGCGACGCCACCGGGACCCAGGACGACGAACCGGTGTGGAGGCACACCACCGTCCCGGTCTCCTCGCAGGCGGCGAACAGAGGGTCCCAGTGACCGGTGAAGATGGACGGGAAGCCCAGATGCGACGGGAACTCGGGAAAGCTGACGGCAGCGAAGCCTCGCTCGGCATTGCGACGGATCTCGTCCGCCGCCAGTTCGACATCGGGCAGCCAGGGAAGTTGCAGCGGGATGATCCGGTCCGGATAGGTGCCCGCCCACACCTCGTGATGCCAGTCGTTCCAGGCCCTGATGCAGGCCAGCCCCAGTTCGGCACGGGCCGAGCGCGAAAAGACAGCCCCGCAGAATCCGGCTACCAGTGACGGGAAGCACAGCGACGCCCAAATGCCGGCGATATCCATGTCGGCGATTCGGGCACCGATGTCGTAACAGCCCGGCCGCATGTCCTCGAAGCGAGCCGGCTCCATGCTCCAGTCTTCCCTCGGCCGGCCGACGACGGCGTTGAGCCCCACGTTCGGATAGAGGTTTCCCTCATAGATCCATGACTGGCGACCGCCCTCGAGCTCCACGATCCGAGGGGCGTCCCCGGCCAGCCGGCCCGGCATCCTCCCCTCGAACAGATCGGGCGGCTCTATCAGGTGGTCGTCGACCGAGATGATGGGCACGCCTATGGCCCGGGGCTCGGGATCGGGCAGGAGCGCGTGGGAACGGGTACCGACCTGGCTCATCGACTGTTCGATCCTTCCCGTTCGCTGTTCTCTCCGCCCGAAACTATCGTTGTAATGGTTTAGCTGCAGAGCCAGCAGGGACAGCACCAATCGGGGGCACCATGAGCGGAGCGCACGGGCCGGTGATCGACGCTCGGATATCGGGCGTGGCGCCCGACCATGCGGCGGCCGGTTCGGTGCAGCTCATGAAGGAGGCACTCGAGTGCTCGACATAGTGATCCGAGGCGGCACGCTGGTCGACGGGACCGGTTCACCCCCACGCCGGGCCGATGTGGGAGTGCGAGACGGACGGGTGGTGGGCGTGGGCCTGGTCGACGAGCCGGCGCGCCAGGTCGTCGAGGCCGACGGGCTCATGGTGGCGCCGGGTTTCGTCGACCTGCACACCCACTACGACGCACAGCTCTTCTGGGATCCCACCGCCAGTCCGTCACCACTGCACGGAGTGACCACCGTCCTCGGCGGCAACTGCGGGTTCTCACTCGCCCCCAGCGGCCCGGACCATGCCGGTTACCTGGCCCGGATGATGGCCAAGGTCGAGGGGATGCCGCTGGCCGCACTGGAAGCCGGGCTCGACTGGTCCTGGACCTCCTACGGCGAATGGCTGGACCGGCTCGAGAACCGGATCGGGGTCAATGCCGGGTTCCTGGTCGGGCATTCCGCCCTGCGACGCACGGTCATGGGCGACGACTCGGTGACCGAGCAGGCCACCGACGACCACGTGGCGGCCATGGTCTCCTCGCTCCACGACGCGCTGGGCAGCGGAGCCCTGGGATTCTCCACTTCGCAGGTGCACACCCATCACGACGGCGAGGGACAGCCGGTGCCGTCGCGAGCGGCGTCCCGCGCCGAGATCGAGGCCATGGCCGCCGTGGTGGCCGACTACCCGGGAACCACGGTCGAGATGATCGTCCAGGGCTGTCTGACCGGTTTCAGCGATGAGGAGACCAGCCTGATGACCGCGGTCTCCCGGCTGGCGAACCGCCCGGTGAACTGGAATGTGCTCGGCACCTCGGCGGCCAACACCGAGCGCACGGCCATGCAGCTGGGCGCCTCCGACGCGGCAGCCGAACATGGCGGCACCGTGGTCGCCCTCACCCTGCCCCACAACATGCGAATCCGCCTCTCGTTCGAGGGAAGCCCCATCCTCGAGGGGCTCCCGGGCTGGAGCGCCGTCCTCTCGCTCCCCACCGAGCAGCGCCTGGCCGCCCTGCGGGACCCCGAGGTGCGTCGTCGTCTGGACGAGGGAGCCAACTCGGAGGAGGCCGGTGTCCTCCGGGGCTTGGTGACCTGGTCCCGGCTGACGCTGGACGAGACCTTCGCCCCCGAGAACGCTCAGTACGAGGGCCG
>DATMMO010000166.1:0-8013 GCA_035569695.1 Acidimicrobiales bacterium
TGGGCTTCGATCGTGGCTGGATGCCGGAAAGGAGAAAGACCGCCCCGAACGAGCGGCCTCCCCGTGGTGCTGGGTGACGCGCACCACGTCACCCGTCCCGGCAGCATCGCTCTGGCTGGGCCACCTGGGCAAGCACATCAAGCCGGAAGTGAGGCGAGAGGCGTCCCGGTCTTCTCAACGGAACGACGCGCTACTCCCGGCGTGAGTCCTTCGAGACCCTCGGCCGGTACTACGACGGCCGCCGCCAACATCCCAAGAGGTGGGGACCGGTACTGCCCCTGGCATCAACTCGACCAAGGGGATTGGTTCGGGCGGACACCCGTCATGGACGAACGAAGGCCGCTCCAAGACTGTACGGGGAGAGGGCCGGGGAGCAGGCAGATGACCAGAGGAAACCTCAGTAGGTGTCCTGGGCGGGCGAGCCTGGACCCGGAGCGTCCTGGTGCGTCAGGTCATCGAGGATCTGCTGGCCAAGTATTCGGTTGGATCAGGGCTCAGCGAGTAGCCGTTCGTCTCTGTGCGCCGTCCTTGACCTTCGGGTGACCCTCACGCCAGGTCACTGACCTGGGAGTATGGATTAGATGACAGCAAGGGTCGTCGGTTCGAGTCCCGCACGGTCCACTCAGAATTGCCTGTAAGAGGGGTATCTCCGGAGAATCCGCCGACAAGGTAGCTCTTCGCCGATACCCGACACCCCAAATCAGGGACCGCTCTTCACGGCCAGAGCTGCCAGTGATCGTTTCGGGGCCAAGCCAGTAAAAAAGAGGGCGACGATCGAGAAGATGGCCAGCACCCATAGAGCCACCCGCAATCCGGCCAGCCGAGCCTTCGCGTTCTCGCTGACCACGGCCGCCTGCACAGCTGGGGTCAGGTCAGTCTTGGCCAGTTTGCTCGACAGCTCGGCATCCGAGATGAAGGGAACGCCGTTGCTCAGTTTGATGGTTGCCGATTGAGTCACGGATTTCGGGATCGCCGCATTCGACTCGGCACCGGTGATGAGGGTGGTGCTCAGGACGCCGATCAGGATGGCACCGGCCAAAGCCGTTCCCAGCGAAGCCCCGAAGTTGGTGACGGTGTTCTGCAGCCCTCCGACTTCAGCACTGGCAGAGTCGGGGACCGACGACACCGTGAGGGCTCCGAGTTGTGATGCCAACGCCCCGATGCCCAGCCCCATCAGCACCATCGGAATCAGGACGATCTCAGCACCGGCACCGACGTCGATCTTCGTGACCAAGAGCACGATACCGATGGTCATCGCTCCGAATCCTGATCGAAGGATCAACCTGGTCGATACGCCAGGCAGGAGCCTGGGAATGCCGATGGCCGACACCAGCAGGGCCAATGAGAGCGGGAGCAAGCGAGCCCCGGTCTGGATCGCCGACAGGGCCAGTACCACCGAGAGGTACAGCGGGACGACGAAGAAGACGCCCATCTGGACGAGGAATTGGAAGAAGAAGAGCGACAGTCCAGCTATGAGACGCGAGTTGGCCAACATCGAGGGGCGGACGAGCGGATCGCCGCCACTCTTTTCGAGGCGTCCCTCATAGACGAAGAAGACCCATATCAGGACCAAGCCCCCGAGGATGAGCCAGACAACCGGCGACGCGCCCAGCCAGCTCGGAGCACCAGCCTTGGGCGAGACCACGCCCCATTCCGACGATCGCAAGACGCCGAAGACCGTGGCCGCCAGGCCAACGATCGACAAGGCCGCACCGATGAAATCGAAACGACCGATACTGCCGACAGGTTGGTCGGACACCTTGCGGAGCGCCAGCAGTATGACGAGAACAATCACCACTTCACCCACGAACACGTAGCGCCACGACGCAAACGTCGTCACCGCTCCGCCGATCAGTGGACCAGCAGCGATGGCAATCGCACTGGCTGCCGCGATCAAGCCGTAGGCCGACGGGCGTCGTTCCTCGGCAAAGTTGACCGCGACCAGAGCCACGATGGCGGGCAAGATCAGAGCCGCCCCTAGACCTTCGAGCACCGACCACCCGAGCAACAGAAATCCGAGGTTCGGAGTCGTGGCGGTCACTGCCGATCCGAGTCCGTAGACAACGAGGCCGAGGGCCAGCGTCCGACGACGACCAAGCCGGGCTCCGATCTTGCCCCCGGTGATCATGAAGGACGCCATTACCAGGGTGTAGAGGGTGATGGCCGTCTGAATCCCGGTGACCGTTGTGTTCAGATCCTTGGCCACGTACTGGATCGAGACATTCATGACCGAACTGTCGAGGGTCATGAGGAATTGGGCCGAGGCCAGCACCAGCAGCACAAATCCCGCCTTCGGTCCTATCTCCGAATCCCCCCGTGGTTGCGTCACCGGGCGGAGCTTAGAGGTAGCCAACTCTCAGGCCCGCCCGGTGACTGATCGAATGCGATAATGGCCTCATGGATGAGGGGACCATGACCGTATTGCCTCAGGTGACACCGGCTGATGCCCACCCCTCGGCTACTTGAGCGAACTCGGAGCCCGATGACGACCGACCAGAAGGAACCGGGGAGGGACGAGAGCTACATCCTCTCAACCGGAGAGGCCGGCGCGGCCAGGTTGGCGATCCTCGGTCGCGTGCTCCAACCCACCACCGAGGCGTTCCTCTCGCGGGCAGGCCTGCAACCGGGCATGCGCACCCTCGATCTCGGGTGCGGCGGCGGTGACGTCACCCGGCTGATCGCCGGCGTGGTTGGCGATGCCGAAGTGGTGGGCGTCGACCGCGATCCGCTGGTTATCGCCATCGCCGCCGACCACCCCGTGGACGCCGGGACCCGGCGGCGGCCCCGCTTCCAGGTGGGCACAGCCGAGGACCTCCCTCAAGTGGGCGATTTCGATTTCGTCTACGCCCGGTTCCTCCTGACCCACCTCAGTGATCCCCGCACGGTGCTCCGATCGCTCGTCGCGGCGTGTGCTCCCGGCGCCATCATCGCCGTCGAGGACATCGACTTCTCCGCCCACGTCTGTGACCCGCCGTCGTCGGCGTTCGACCGCTTCGTCGAGCTCTATCAGCAGGCGGCTCGGGCCCATGGAGCCGACCCATGCATCGGGCCCAGTCTGCCGGACCTCTTCCGTTCGGT
This sequence comes from Acidimicrobiales bacterium, assembly GCA_035569695.1. GTDB lineage: Bacteria > Actinomycetota > Acidimicrobiia > Acidimicrobiales > RAAP-2 > DASXMT01. The sequence continues at coordinate 3,079 of DATMMO010000166.1, forward strand.
CGGTTTGGTCGATGTGGAGTCCACCGCACTCGTGCCCCGGTTCACCGAGGGGGAGGGAAAGCTCGTCGCTTATCTCACGTTCGTGCAGATCCAACCATCCCTGGTTGCGCTGGGGCTGGCCGACCAGTCCGAGCTCCTGGCCATTAGCACCGAGCTCCGGCGCCTGGGCGACGACGGATGGTCGATGATGAGCCTGGCCGGCATCGTGCAGGCATCGGGACGGATCCCAGCCCGATAGCCCGGCCTCTGGGCAAACCGATCCGGGCGGACCAGCCGGGACCGATCCGGGCGGACCAGCCGGGATAGAGCAATGTCCGGGCCGGAGCCTTCTCCTCGATCAGGGCTGGGGAATCACGCGTTCGCGCTGTGCCTACGGCCAAGGGCAGTGCTGGGGCTACGACTGCTACGGCAGTCATCGCCGGTCGGCCGTCTCAGCGTGTTGTCCACTCGGACGTGGGCCACGTCGGGTGACACGCTCAGAAGCAGTCCGCCGATGACGAAGCTCAGGAAAAAAGGAATGATGATGTAACCAATGGTGCTCACGACATGTTTCTCCGTCTCATCCTCCACGCTGAGGATCTCAGGCTCCATTGTCGCTGGCCGTCCTTTGATAGAGCTAAGAGATTCGTGTGAAAAAGCTAAGACCGAGGGCGAGTTGACTACCGAGGCCCTTGCCTCAGTCCGGCCGGCGGGCCCTGACCTCGCCGATCGGTTCCTGACCGTCCGGCCCGATCGGTTCCTGTCTCTTTCGTCCTAGGGCTTACGTGGGTTTCTCCTCCAAGCTGAGTGCCTCACGGGCCCACTCGGGCATCTCGCGGTGGCGCGTCCGCGGCTCGTCGTCCCATTCGACGTCCTCGACCGAGCCGATGAGCCCGGCCCACGTGGCCCCGAGGGTGATCCGCGATTCGGTGGCCTCACCGACCCACCAGAAGCCGCCGTCGAAGTCGGTGAAGATCTTGACTTCCATCGAGGAGCGCTGATCGCCGCCGCCCGTCCCATCGCCGCCGCCCGCCGAATCGCCGCCGGCTCCCCGCTGCGTCCACGCCACCCGTGCTTCGTCGATGGTGGCGAAAAGCGGAGGCCACATGGTCTCTTCGGTCGGGTCGTACACTCCGTAGCGCACGCTCCCATCAGGGAACCGGACGGCGGCTGAATTGCTCATGACCCATTGTGGCAAACGGGTCGGTGCTCCCGAAAAAGGGGCGCGTGGAGAGGAGAGGACATGGCTGATCCGATCGAACCGTTCGAACTGGACGTCCCCGAGCAGGCCCTCGAGGACCTGCGCTCTCGGCTCCGGGACACGCGGTGGCCCGAGCCGGAGACGGTCGAGGACTGGTCCCAGGGCATTCCGCTGGCCTACGTCCGAGAGGTGTGCGACTACTGGGCCGAGGACTATGACTGGAGGGCCGTCGAGGGTCGTCTCAACCAGATCGGGCAGTTCCGCACCACCATCGACGGTCTTGGCATCCACTTTCTTCACGCCCGCTCACCCGTACCCGACGCTTTCCCGCTCCTCTTGACCCATGGATGGCCGGGGTCGGTGGTCGAGTTCCTCAAGGTCATCGGCCCGTTGACCGACCCGGTGGCTCACGGCGGGAAGGCAGAGGACGCGTTTCACGTGGTGTGTCCGTCCCTTCCCGGCTACGGGTTCAGCGATAAGCCGTCGGCGTCGGGCTGGACCATCGATCGCATCGCCCAGGCGTGGAGCGAGCTGATGGCGCGGTTGGGATATGACCGCTACGGGGCACAGGGCGGCGACTGGGGTGCGGCGGTGACCGCGTTGATTCCCCACGCCGACCCGGACCACTGCGCCGGGATCCACTTGACCCTGGCCCTGACGGCCGGGCCTCAGCCGGGCGAGGAGTTGACCGAGGCCGAGCGACGGTCATGGTCCGCTCGCGACCAGTTCATCCGGACGGGTCGGGGCTATTCGTCCCAGCAGTCGACTCGCCCGCAAACCTTGGGATATGGCCTGGCCGACTCCCCGTCGGGACAGGCGGCCTGGATCCTGGAGAAGTTCCAGGCATGGTCGGACTGCGACGGCCATCCCGAGAACGTGTTCGACCGGGACGAGTTGCTCGACAATGTCATGTGCTATTGGCTGCCCAACACCGGGGCGTCCTCCGCCCGGCTGTACTGGGAGAGCTTTCGCCGAACGGCCCCTGAGCCCGTCTCCGTGCCCGTCGGGTACTCCCGCTTTCCCAAAGAGCTGATCCGGCCCGAGCGACGCTGGGTGGAGGCGCTCTACCCGACCCTGCAGTACTGGAACGAGCTCGACCGGGGCGGGCACTTCGCGGCCATGGAGCAGCCGGACCTGTTCGTGGGAGAGCTACGGGCCTTCTTCGGCCCAGTCCGGTGAGGTAGGACGCTCCTTGCCGGCCTAGCGGGGAGCGCGGGGCATTCCCAGCCCGACCATGGCGATGATGTCCCGTTGGACCTCGTTGGTGCCTCCGCCGAAGGTGAAGATCATCTGGCCCCGGGACTGGCGCTCCAGCTTGCCCTTGAGCACGGCCCCCGGAGAGCCCTCCGGCAGGTAGCCGGCCTGGCCCACGATTTCGATGAGCAGCCGGTAGGTCTCCAGCGCCAACTCGGTGCCGTACACCTTGGTGGCCGAGGCGTCGGCCGGGTTCAGGCCCTTGTCGGCCGCCCACGCCACCTTCCAGTTGAGCAGCTTGAGCACTTCGACCTTGGCGTGCAGCCGGGCCAGATGGAGTCGCACCCATTCCTGGTCGATGACCCGGCGTCCGTCGGCCAGCTTCTCGGTTTGGGCCCACGTCCGGACCTCGTCGATGCTGCGCAGCAGACCCGAAGCCGGGCAGAGGGCCACCCGTTCGTGGTTGAGCTGGTTGGTGATGAGCTTCCAGCCCTGGTTCTCCGCACCGACCAGGTTCTCGGCCGGCACCCGCACGTCCTCGTAGAAGGTGGAACTGGTCATGTCCCCGACGATGAGGCGCAGTGGAGTCCAGTGGAATCCTTCGGCATCGGTGGGGACGATGAAGACCGACAGGCCCTTGTGCTTGGCCACGTCAGGGTCGGTCCGAGTGGCCAGCCAGACGTAGCCGGCCTGGGCGATGGCGCTGGTGTAGAGCTTCTCCCCGTTGATCACGTACTCGTCACCATCCCGGACCGCCCGCGTCTTGAGGGAGGCCAGGTCGGTGCCGGCCGAGGGCTCGGTGTAGCCGATGGCAAAGTGCACCGCTCCTCGCAGGATGCCGGGCAGGAAGCGGGCCTTCTGCTCCTCGGTGCCGAGGGCCATCAACGTCGGGCCGACGCTGTTGAGGGTGAGGAGGGGCAGCGGGACCCCGGCCCAGTGGGATTCCTCCACGAAGATCATCTGGTCGATGGGGCCGCGAGCCTGGCCGCCGTACTCGACGGGCCAGCCCAGCCCGAGCCAGCCGTCCTCTCCCATCCGCCGGGTGTAGCGCGTGTACGTCGTCTCCTGGTCGCCCGAGCCTTCCACTTCGCGCACCAGGTCGACGAAGTATGAGCGCACCTCGTCCTTCAGGTCTTGCTGCTCCGCGGTCAGGGCCAGTTGCATGGGACACCTCTCATGCCCGGCACGTTAACAATCGGGACGCCGCCGCGGGCGGTGGGGCATTCCCAGCCCCGGCAGGGCCCGCTGTTACGCTCGTCGCCCAGCGATGACCTCGAGCAGGCGCGATTCCCGCGCCCAGCTGCGAGGACGGGGGGACAGAACGATGACCGACCAGAGTGCCGGAGTAGTAGTCGGTGCCCCCGTGGCCCCGCCGGCCGTTGCCGCCCGGGCCATCGAGGCCCGCAAGATCTACGGCAAGGGCGAGACGGCGGTCCATGCCCTCGGGGGCGTGGACGTCGAGTTCATCCAGGGCCAGTTCACCGCCATCATGGGCCCGTCGGGTTCGGGGAAGTCGACGCTGATGCACTGCATGGCCGGGCTCGATCCCATGACCTCGGGGCAAGCCTTCATCGGCGAGACGGAGCTGAGCGGCCTGTCCGATCAGAACCTCACGTTGCTGCGCCGGGACAAGCTCGGCTTCATCTTTCAATCGTTCAACCTGGTGCCCACCCTGACCGCCATCGAGAACATGCTGTTGCCCCTCCGGCTGGCCGGCCGGGAGCCGGACGCCGAGTGGCTCGAGCTCATCGTCACCACCGTGGGCATGGCCAACCGGCGCCACCACCGTCCCAACGAGCTCTCCGGTGGACAGCAGCAACGAGTGGCGGTGGCCCGCGCGTTGGTGGCTCGGCCCGAGCTGGTCTTTGCTGACGAACCGACCGGGAACCTCGATCGCAAGACCGGAGTGGAGATCCTGGCCTTCATGCGAGAGGCGGTGAACCGGTTCAACCAGACCATCGTGATGGTCACCCACGATCCCAACGCGGCCAGCTATGCCGATCGAGTGGTCTTCCTGGCTGACGGGAAGATCGTCGACGAGATGCTCGAGCCCAACGCCGATCGGGTGATCGACCGCATGAAGCGTTTTGGCGAATGAAAGGCTCGATGTTCACCATCGCCGTGCGCGGCGTCCGGAACAATCCGTTCCGGTTCGTCGCCACCGGTCTGGCCATCGTCCTCGGCATCGGCTTCTTCGTGGCCACCAGTGTGCTCACCGCCTCGGTCAGCCGGACCTTGAACTCCAGCGTCACCCAGGCGTTCAGCCACGTCGATGCCGCCGTCCAGTCCTCCTCCTACATCGAGGCCCAGGGGTTCAAGATCCGACCTCGGATCAGCAGGGACCTCATCCCCAAGGTCGAGTCGGTGCCCCAGGCCGCGGCAGTGGCGCCCTTCGTCACCGGCTACGCCCAGGTCGTCGGGTCGGACGGCAAGGTGCTGTCGGGCGGCTCGCCCTCCGCCTTCGCCTGGATCTCCCAGCCGCAGCTCAATCCCCTGCAGTTGGTCAGCGGGCACGCCCCTGAAGGGGACAACCAGCTGGTGGTGGACCAGGGCTCGTTCAC
>DATMMO010000167.1:0-11733 GCA_035569695.1 Acidimicrobiales bacterium
TCCAAAGAGGCCCTCATCATCTGGACCCAGTGGGCTGCGTTGGAGCTGGCCAAAAAGGGGATCCGGGTGAACGCCATCAGCCCGGGGCCGACCGACACGCCCATGATGCCGGACTTCATCGCCCAGGTGGGCAAGGAGTTCATGGACAACTTCCCCATCCCTCTGGAGCGGCGAGCTCGCCCCGAGGAGCAGGCCTACCCGTTGATCTTTCTCAACAGCCGGGCCGCCTCCTACATCACCGGCGAGAACGTGAACACCGACGGCGGGACCATGGGGTCGATCATGACCGGCACCATCGACCCCGCCGTCCTGGGCGGAGCGGGGGCCCGGTAGCGAACTGCCCGGTCGCGCCCCCGGCGGAGCCGCTCAGAGCGGGGGGAGGCCGCCGGCGTAGGTCTTGGTCTCCGTGTACTGCTCGAAGCCCTCGACCCCGTTCTGGCGCCCGACACCACTGGCCTTGTACCCGCCGAAGGGAGCATCGGGCCCGTACCAGACACCACCGTTGACGCCGGCCGTTCCCGCCCGGACCTGTCGGGCCACAGCCATGGCCCGCTCTTCGGACGCGGAGGTGACCCCCACCCCGAGGCCGTACTGGTTCTCGTTGGCCAGCCGAACGGCGTCAGCGTCGTCGTCGAAGGGGACCACGACCAACACCGGGCCGAAGATCTCCTCACGGGCGATGGCCATGGTGTTGTCGACATCGGCGAACAGGGTGGGCTCCACGAAGAAGCCCTTGTCGAACTGGGGCGGCCGGCCGCCACCGACGACGACCCTGGCCCCCTCGGCCTTCCCCTTCTCGATGTAGTCGAGCACCCGCTCGCGCTGCAGGGCGCTGATCTGGGGCCCCTGGATGTTGCCCGGATCGGTGGGGTCACCGTAGGGGACGTTGCGGAATCCTTCTTCCATGATGGCGATGCCCTCGTCGTACCGTGAGCGGGGCAACAACATCCTGGTCAACATGACACAGCCCTGACCGCCATGGGTGCACACGGTCCAGGCCATGGACAGCTTGGCCTCGAAGTCGGCGTCCTCCAGCACGATGTCCGCCGACTTGCCGCCCAGCTCCAAGAAGAGCCGCTTGAGGGTGGGTGCACCCTGGGCCATGATCCGGCGACCGACGGCGGTCGAGCCGGTGAAGGAGATCAGGTCGACCCGGGGATCGGTGACCAGGTCCTCGGCCACCGCGTTGTCCGAAGTCGTCACCACTTGCAGCACGCCCGGGGGGAAATCGGTGCGCTCGGCCACCAGGCGACCGATACGGGTGGCGTTCCACGGGGTGTTGGGAGCGGCCTTCAAGATGACGGTATTGCCGGTGGCCAGTCCCTGGCCCAGTTTGTTGATCGCCACTTCGAAGGGAAAGTTCCACGGGACGATGGCGCCGACCACGCCGACGGGCTCCTTGGACACCTTGCGCCAGCTCCGCATGCCGAAGGCGTTGCCCTCAGGAAGGTCCCGCTCCCATTCGAACTTGTCGATGAAGTCGGCGGGCCACAGCAGACCCTCGGACAGCGGTGCATCCAGCTGCGGACCGTAGGTGAGCAGAACCGGCGCCCCCACCTCGGCCACGAGCTCGGCTCGCAGGAGCTCCTGCTCCTCCTCCAACGCCGTCTGCAATTGGCGTAGGCAGCGCTGGCGCAGCTCCTTGTCGGTGGCCCAGCCCGAGTGGTCGAAGGCTCGACGGGCGGCGGCGATCGCATCGTCCATGTCCTCGTGACCGGCGTCGGCCACCTGGCCCAGGACCACTTCGGTCGCCGGGTTGATGTTGTCGAACACCTTGCCCGACTTGGCCTCGACGAGCTTGCCGTCGATCTGCATGCGCTGCTCACCGGCCACTGCCGTCGCGCTGTCACTGGTTGTCATGGCGTTCCCTCCCTTATCGGCCGAGCGGCCACTACCCATGAGCCCCAATGACCGCTTCGGCCCGCAACCGCACCCGACCGCAGGAGGCCATCCGGCCACCCGACCGCTCGACACGGCAGCACCACCGAAGCCAGAGAACGAGGCTTTTCCTCATGCTATCGATCTGCGCCCACGGCGCCCAATTCTGTGCTCGCCACACCCTAGGTGGTCTGGCCCGAAGCGTCATGTGCGCTGGCCGTGAACGTCTTCGTGTACGGTTCCCCACTCACTGGCGTGGTGCAGGTTCGCACCGGTCGCCGCCGAGTCAAAGGCGTAAAGGGCACGAAAGGGGAGGTCATGGAGTTGAAAGCCGGGGTACAGCTGAAGAGCGCGGTGAGCACCACCGAGGTGGTGGTGGTCCGGGCCCCCAAGGAGCAGGTCACGCTGACCTGTGGTGGGGTGCCCATGGTGGGGCGGGATGAGGACCCATCCGGAGGCGAGATTCAGGCCGGCGACGACGGCTCATCGCTGTTGGGGAAGCGCTACGTCGATGACACCTCCGATATCGAGGTGCTCTGCACCAAGCCCGGTGACGGCACCTTGGCTGTGGAAGGTCGGGCCTTGGAGCTGAAGAGCGCCAAGCCGCTGCCCTCGTCAGACTGAACCAGTTCGGGGAGGGCGGACCGCGGCCAGCCGCGGCCCCGAGCCGGCCTCGGACGCCTTATGAGCCGTCCGAATCCTTCACCGCCTGCGACTGCTTCTCGGCCACTTGACGTGGGAGGCGCCCGCCTCGCTTGGCCATGAATTCCCGCACGTCGGTTGCGCCACTGGCGATGGTGGTGAAGTCCGCCGTGTTCTGCAGATGGACCCGCATGCCCATCGTCTCCCACGCCCGCTTGACCCCGGCCTTGACCGTCAAGATGGTGGTCAAGGGCATCTGGGCGATGGTCGATGCCGCCTCCTCGACGGTCGACTCGAGGTCAGCCCGCTTCACCACCTGATTGACCAGACCCCATTCTCGGGCCTGCTCGGCCGACAGGGTCGGGGCCAGATAGAGATACTCGTAGGCCCGCTTCCAGTTCATGAGAGCCCAGGGCTCGATGAGGGTCTGGGCGCCGGGCAACCCGAAACCCTGGGGCAGGGGCATCTGGAAGTAGGCATCGTCCGAGGCGATGGTCAGGTCGGTCAAATAGCCATAGACCGTGCCGCCGCCGACGCAGTAGCCGTGGATCTGGGAGATGGTCGCCTTGGGGAACTCCCACAGGTTCAACGGCGGCCAGAGGAAGAGGTCGTAGTTGTGCGCCTTCCAGGTGCGCTCGGGTGTGGGCCCGGTGGTGGGGTAGACATCGGCCATCTCCTCCGGTTCGACGATGGCGTGCCCGGCGCAGAAGCCATTGCCGTTGGCCTTCACGATGAGGACCTTCACCTCCTCGTCTCGATTGGCCCACTTGAGCGCATCCTCGAAGTCCCACACCTGCTGGGCCGTCTGGATGTTCGCCTTCTCGGGCATGTTCAAGACGATACGGGCGATGGGCCCGTCCTTCTCGTAGATGATCGTCTCCATCTCGGTGCTGTCCATCCTCGGTTCCCTCCTGATAAGGCGATCAACGGACTCAGAGGCGTAGGCCCCGGCTCCCCCGACCACAATGCGTTACGGACTCGTTCTCCCGGCGGGCGCTGGGCTCGACGTCATGGATACGTCGCCGCCCGCTCGTCTTGGAGCTGTCGCTTCAACACCTTCCCATTGGGCTCTCGGGGAAGGGTGTCGACGAACTCGATCGTCCTCGGGTGCTTGAAGTCGGCCAGGCGCTCCGACAGACGGGTGAGGATGACCGATGCGTCGGGAACCACGCCGGGGCGCAGTTCGATCAGGGCGTGGACCCGCTGGCCCATCCGCTCGTCGGGAAGTCCGATCACCGCCGAGTCGACCACGTCGGGATCGGCGGCCAGGGCGTTCTCGACCTCCGCCGGGTAGATGTTGGCGCCGCCGCTCAGGATCAGGTCGGTGCGTCGATCGGCGATGAACAGGTAGCCGTGCTCGTCCACATGGCCCAGGTCCCCGACGGTGGCGAAGCCGTCGCGGTAGGCGGCCGCTGTCTTCTCCGCATCGCCCCGATAGGCGAAGGCCGCCCCCGGAAAGGGGCTGATGTAGATGGTGCCCACTTCTCCCGGTGCGGCCCGCTCTCCGTCCTCGTCGAGGACGCGTACCTCGAGCCCGGGGAAGGGCCGGCCCACACTGCCCGGCTTGAACAGCCACTCGCCGGGCGAGATGACCGTCCCCATTGCTTCGGTGGCTCCATAGAGCTCCCAGATCGTCCCCGGGGGGAACACCTCCATGGTGCGCAACTTGAGGGGCACGGGACAGGGGGCGGCAGCGTGGATGAGCAGCCGGATGCTGGATCGGTCGTAGGCGGCCCAGTCCGCTTCCAGGATCCGGACGAAATGGGCGGGGACCATCTGCGTCCGGGTGACCCGGTGCTGTTCGATGAGGGCCAGGCAGTGCTCGCCGATGAACTTGTCCTGCACCACCACCTGGCCGCCCTCCCAGAGCGAGTACTCGGCGTAGGCACTGGGAGCCGTGTGGTACAGCGGACCGCAGATGAGCTGGACGGTGTCGGGTCCATAGCCCCAAAAGGCGGCCACGGCCGACGTGGTGGCCAGCGGCGCGGGGGCGGGGGCCGGTCGCTCCACCGCTTTGGGCCTCCCGGTAGTGCCCGAGGTGTAGCCGAGCAAGGTGGGACCGGTGTTGAGGAAGTCCTGTCGGGGAGGTTCGCCCACCGGCCCGGGGAAGTCGGGGCCGTCGACGTCGAGCACGTGGACGCCGTCGACGGCGAAGTCGACCGGACCCTCGGACACGCACGCGCTCATCCGTGAGTCGCGCACGATGTACTCGGCCTCACCGGGAGTCAGGCGCGGCGAGATGGGCACGAACATGGCCCCCAGTCGGGCGATGGCGTGGGAGACGGTGAACCACTCGGCCCGGTTCCGCATACCGATCCCGACGGTGTCGCCCGGGCCCACGCCCACCTCGGCCAGCCGGGTGGCCAGCCCGTTGGCGGAGGCATCGAGCTCGCCAAACGTCATCACCCGCGCCCCGTCGACGATGGCCACCCGGTCGGCGTCGAGGGCGGCGGTGGCCGCCACCCCGCGCCGATGGGAACCGATCTGCCCGTTCAACGAAGACCCGATCGCGGCAACGGGGAACCCGTCGATCTACGGGGTCCACAGGCCCGACTACCCGCCATCGACGTACCCTACCGTCTCACCCACCGGGTAGACCTGACCGGTCTGCCCGCTGATGCGAACCACGCCCGACGACGGGCACTCCACCTCGATCTCGACCTTCTCGGTCTCGAGCACGTACAGCGGCTGCCCCTCGGTGACCGGGTCACCGTCAGCCACCAGCCATTGGACGATGGTGCCCTCGGTGATGGCCACGCCGGCCTGGGGGATCTTGATCCACGTTCGGCTCTCGCTCATCGCCTTAGGTCAAGCCCCTGATCGTCTCGGCGATACGCACCCGCTCGGGGTAGTGCAGGGTCTCGAGCTCGGTGGCATAGGGAACGGGCGAGTAGGCCGCACCCAGGCGCTCGACCGGGGCCGCCAGCTCGCCAAAGAGCTCATGGGAGACCATCGAGGCGATCTCGGCCCCGGGGCCGGCGAACCGCGTGGCCGCGTGCACGATCACCACCCGCTTGGTCTTGGCCGCGCTGGCCAGCACTGCTTCTCGGTCCAAGGGGACCAGGGTCCGCAGATCGACCACCTCCACGCTGATCCCCTCGCCAGCCAGGACCTCGGCCGCGGCCAGCGCCTCGGGCACCTGCCAGCCCCAGGTGACCACGGTGGCGTCGTCCCCTACTCGCTTGATGTCAGCCACGCCCAGCGGAATCTGGAACCGCCCGGGCGGCACCGGCCCGCGGGTGAAGAGCAGCGACAAGGTCTCCATGTGGATGCAGGGATCGTCGTCGAAGATGCACGAGTAGAGCAGTCCCTTTGCGTCGGCCGGCGTGCTGGGCACGGCCACCTTGAGTCCGGGGACGTGCATCATCCACGCCTCGAGCGACTGGGAGTGCTGGGCGCCGAACTGACGGCCGCCCCCCACCGAGGTGCGGATGGTGATGGGAACATTGGTGCGGCCACCGGACATGTAACGGAGCTTGGCCGCGTGGTTGGCCACCTGGTCCATGGCCACGGCGAAGAAGTCCATCAACATCACCTCTGCGACGGGGCGCATGCCCACCAGCGACGCCCCGATGGCCGCACCCACGATGGCCTGCTCGGAGATGGGGGTGTTGCGCACCCGCTCCCGCCCGTACTTGGTCGACAGGCCCTTGGTGCCCTTCATGACGCCGCCGATGGGGTCCTCGATGTCCTCACCCAGGGCGAAGACCTCCGGGTCCTCCTCCATGGCCAGATCGATGGCCTGGTTCACTGCTTCGGCCATGGTGTGTACCGGGTCTGCCCCAGGCTCGGTGGCGCTCATTGGGGCGATGCCTCCATGGTCGAGAAGACGTCGGTCAACAGCTCATCGGCCGCGGGCGGAGGACCGGCCTTGGCCGACTCGAGGGCCGTTTCGACCTGTTGGCGGACCTCCGTCTCCATCTGGACCAGTACGTCCTCGCCGATGCCGCGCTCGGTGCCCAACCAGGCCCGGTTCCGTCCCACTGGTTCGTCGGCCTCGGCCGCCGCCAGCTCGTCGGAGTCCATGTACTCGGTGGTGGATCCGAACGAGTGGCCGCCCAGCCGATACGTCATGCACTCGAGGAAGGTCGGTCCCTGCCCGGCCCGGGCCCGCCCGATCGCCTCGTGGGCCGCCTCGCTCATGGTCGGGATGCTGTTCCCGTCCACCGTGCGCGCTTCCATGCCGTAGGCCCGGAAGCGATCGGCCAGGCTGGTGGTGCGGGTGTAGTCGGCAAACTTGGTGTGCTCCCCGTAGCGGTTGTTCTGGCACACGAACACCACTGGGAGCTGCCACAGTGCGGCCAGATTGCAGGCCTCGTGCGTCGCCCCGATGCTGGTGGCGCCGTCACCGAAGTTCACCACGGTGACCTGGTCGGTCCCTCGGAGCTGGCTGGACAGGGCCAGGCCGGCGGCGATGGGCAGGCCGCCGCCCACCACGCCGGTGGTGACCATCAAACCGGACCGGGGATCGGAGAGGTGCATGGGGCCGCCCTTGCCCTTCGACGTGCCCGTCGCCTTTCCGCACATCTCGGCCAACAGCTCATCGAGGGGGACGCCCTTGGCGATGCAGTCGTGCGTGCCCCGGTAGGTGGTGACCATGTAGTCGTCCCGACGAAGGTGCTCACAGATGGCGGCGGGAATGGCCTCTTGTCCCCGCACCGTGTAGTAGGTCATGGTCAGCTCACCCGAGCTCAGGCCGCGGATGATCCGCTCCTCGGTCGTCCGGATGGTGGTCATGGTGCGAAAGATCCGCAGGGCGGCATCGTCGGAGAGCTCGTGGGTGGGGGTCATCGATGGGGTTGACGGTTGCATCGCCCTTCCTCCTTCACTGGACCGGGAGACGCCGGACCAAGCTGATCACCGGTCCACTGCCGCGAACCGGGCCCGCAGCACGTTGCGGTCCACCTTGCCGAAATCGTTGTAGGGGATCTCGTCTAGGACCAGGAACCTCTCGGGCATCTTGAAGTTGGCGATACGTCCCCGGCAGAAGTCCCGGAGCTCCTCGCCGGTCACCGGCTCCCGCCCGACGATGGCACAACCCACCCGGTTGCCCATCTCGGGGTCGGGCACTCCCACCACGGCCACGTCGCGAATGGCGGGGTGGGTGCGCACCACCGCCTCCACCTCTGAGGGAGCGAACTTCTCGCCTCCCCGGTTGATGGTGTCGGTCAGACGCCCGGCGGGATAGAGGTAGCCCTCGTCGTCGGCTGAGATCATGTCCCCGGTCCGGAACCAACCGGCCAACGCCCCCGTTCCCTCGGCCTGGGCTCCCGGCACCACACTGCCCTCGCTCTTGACCCACAGCTCGCCCACTGTGCCCGAAGGAACGGCGTCGCCGGTGGTCGGATCGACGACCCGCACCTCGACACCGGGCAAGGGCCGACCCACCGACGCCAGGCGCTCGGCGGCATGGTCGCCCGGGCCCAGAGCGGTGATCGAGCCCATGGTCTCGGTCTGCCCGAATGTGTTGGTCAGCTCCACACCGGGAAGCGAGGCCATGGCCCGTCGGATCAGCTCGGGCGAGGCCGGTGCGGCCCCATAGGTCAGGCTGGTGAGCGAACCCAGGTTGGTGGAGTCAAAGTCGGGGTGGTCGAGTATCCGGTGCAACATGGTCGGCACCAGAAACGACGTGTGCACTCCGTGCTGTGCCACCAGGGCCAACCACTCGCCGGCGTCGAAGCGGGTCTGGACGACCGTGGTGTTGCCCTTGGCCAGTTGCACCAGCAACCCCAGCATGCCGCCGATGTGCACGAAGGGTACGCACATGAGCGACACCGATGGCACCGGTTCGACGGCGGGAGCAAATGCGGCGACCTTTGGCCCCAACAGCCCATGGGTCAGAGCCACTGCCTTGGGGGTGCCGGTGGTGCCACTGGTGAACAGCACAACAGCCTCGTCGCTGGGAGCAGGGACCCAAGCGGGCGGCTCCTCGGCGCCATCGTGGCCGGGCGCCTCCTCGGCGCCATCGTGGCCGAGCAGCTCCTCGGCGCCGAGGACGGACATGCCGTCAACCCCTCGAAGGGCGTCGGCCGAGCGGGACCCGGCCACCCCGATCGGCGCCGCCTCCGCCGCCTCCACCAGCACGCCCAACTCGCCGGTGGTCAGGCGGGGGTTCATGAGCGTTGCCGCTGCCCCGGCGTGGGTGGCACCGATGAGGACGGCGGCCGACAGCACGCTGGTGTCGTCAACCAACGGAAGGCGCCAGCCGGGAACCGCTCCGGCGGCACGGAGTCCGGCGGCACAGTGGCGCACGGCTGCGGCCAGCTCGGCGTAGGTGGTGACGGTGCCGTCGATGATCAGGGCGGCGCGTTCGGGATCCGCAGCGATGACATCCTCGAGGATCAGTCCCAGCGGCCTGGATGCGGGCATCAGCGCCTCCCCGCTCCAGGGCGCCGTGACAGCCGCGGGTAGGACGTCGCTGTCCTCGCCCCTCCCTCGTCCACTGCCTGCATCCTGCTCCCCCAACGCTTCGACCAGAGAGGTCGACCACCACGTGCTTACTGCCGCACCGACAAGCTCTGGCTCGGTGAGCCATGGACCGGCTCTTCCCCAGACCGGCATCCGCCCGCCTTCGTCCCGCCGAAGGCTCTTGTCATCCCACCGTGGGGTTACCCGATTGGCGGAGTCTTGAGCATCGCCCCGGCGTCCAGGCGAATGTTCAGCCCGGTCATGTACCGAGACTCGTCACTGGCCAGGAAGGCCACAAGGTGGCTGACGTCCTGCGGGTCGATGTAGGGGATGGGCATGGCCTGCATCAGCGGCAGGGAGTCCATCACGTCTTCCCGCTTCGGGTTCTCCAGGTCAGGGCGGAAGGCCCGGTAGACGTCGACGTTGTGGAGGAGGTCGGTGTCGCAGTTGGTGGGATGGATGCCGTTCATCCGGATCATGCTCGAAGCCAACTGCAGGGCCAGGACCTCGACGTAGCGGGCCACGGTCTGCTTGGCCCACGAGTAGCCCACGCCGCCGCTGTTGCCCATCATCTCCGTGGTCCCCTTCATCATCCCGGCCGTCGAGCCGGTGACGATGACCGATGCGCCGGCCTGAAGGTGGGGCAGGGCAACGGCGACGGTGTTCATGGCGCCGATCAGGTCGACGTCGGTGGCATCAACGAACCCGCCGCACAGCGTGTCGTCGCGGCCGGGGCAGATGCCGGCATTGGCCACGATCACGTCCACGTGGCCGAATGCGGCAATCCCCTCGTCCAGGATCTCCTTCAGCTGCTCCCGGAGCCGGACATCGCCGATTCTGGCGATGATCTTGCGTCCCGTGGCCTCTACTTCTTTGACCGTTTGATCGAGGTCCTCGGGGGAAGCATTGGGGTAGTTCATGCTCGAGATCGGAGCGCAGAGGTCGACGGCGATGATGTCCGCACCTTCCTCGGCCAGTCGGACGGCATGGCTCCGACCCTGGCCTCGTGCCGCCCCCGTGATGAATGCGACCTTTCCGTCGAGCTTCCCCATGCTTCGTCCTCCCCATGTGATCGTGCGTGACCCTTCCCCGAGAGGTTACAGGAGGCAATCCGAACGGCAAAACGGTCGTTGTCGCAACTGAATCCGGCCCCTGGGGCCCCTTCAGCGCACGAGCACGGTCACACAGGCGTTGGCCCCCCGGCCGATCACGTGGGCCAGCCCGACCGTGGCCCCCTCCACCTGGCGAGCACCGGCGGTCCCCCGGAGCTGGCGGACGATCTCCACCACCTGTCCCAGCGCCGATGCGCCGAGGGGTTCGCCCTTGGACAGCAGCCCCCCGGACGGATTGATGGGCAGTGTTCCGCCCACCAGGGCGCTTCCGTCCTCGAGGATCCGAGCCTGCTCGCCGACCGGGCACAGGCCGAGCTCGGCCCAGGCCAGCACTTCACGACCAGCGTCGGTGTCCTGGCACTCCACCACGTCCACGTCGCTCGGTCCCAGCCCGGCCTGCGCGTAGGCCTCCTCGGCGGCCAACGTGGTGGGCGGCGTGATGGTGGTGTCGTCGATCCCGCACAGCGGCGAGTCCTCGCCCAGCACGCTGCCGGGCAGGTGCGAACGCAGCGAGATACCGGCCAAGGTGATCCCGTCACCGTCTCGCTCCAACACCACGGCGGCGGCACCCTCATTGGGCGAGCACAGCATGAACAAGGTGAGCGGCTCGCAGATCATCCGGGCGGCGAGCACCTCCTCGACGGTGACCGCCTTTTGGAACATGGCGTCGGGATTGGCCACGCCGTGGCGCCGGTTCTTGACCACCACCTGGGCCAGGTGCTCGGGGGTGAGGTCTGTCTCCAGCAACAGGCGCTGGGCCCGGAGGGCGAAGTAGGCGGGAGCCGGGCTCAGGCCGGCCGCCTCCTGCCAGGGAGCGAAGAAGGACGAGCGGATGACGCCCTTGGGCATCTTCTCGATGCCGAAGACCAGCACCCGATCGTGTTGCCCCGAGGCAATCGAAGCGGCCCCGAGTTGCAGCGCGGCACCGCCCGACGCACAGCCCGCCTCGACGTCGTAGATGGGGATGCCCGTCCCGGCCAGGGCCCCCACCACCCGGTGGCCCGCGGCCACTCCGCCGTAGGCCGTCCCGCAGAAGGCCGCTTGGACCTGGCGGATCCCGATTCCGGCCTCGGCCAGTGCCGCTCGCACCGCGACCACGCCCATGTCCGTGCCCGTCACGCCCTCGAAGCGACCGAACGGATGCAGACCCACGCCGCTGATCTTCACGTCGCTCATGGCTGGAACGACCAGGCCCGCCCGTCGCTCATGGCTGGAACGACCAGGTCACTACGGGCTCGCCGTCGGGCCCGGGGAGCTCCTCTCCGATCAGCTCGACCCGGGTGCCCGGGGCCACGCCCTCACCGGCCAGGCGAGCAATGATCCGGAGCAACGGTTCGCCATCCAGCTCGACGACGCCGAATTGATAGGGCACGGGACCTCCGTAACCCGGCGGGGGGAGTTTGACCGACGTATGCAGCCACACGGTGCCCCCTCGGGGCAGGTCGATCGGCTCGACATCGTCGGCACCGGTGTAGGGGCAGACCGGCGAGCGGGGAAAGTGTCGTTGCCTGCTGGTGGGCGACCAGCCCCCGAGCAAGGTGATCCCCTCGTCATCGACGCGAAGCACGGAGGGGTCAATGGGCGACAGGGGCACGGTGGCTCACCCGGGCCGCGAGGGTGACGAGTTGTGGCGGACCTCGTCGAAGGGCTTGTCCTTGTCGGCGGCGAACTCGCGGGGCATGCCCAGCACGCG
>DATMMO010000168.1:0-14013 GCA_035569695.1 Acidimicrobiales bacterium
CCACGACCGTCCCGCCCACGACCGTCCCGCCCACGACCCTCCCGCCAACGACCATTCCCTGATCGAGGCCAGGGGCAATGGTGGGAACCGATCTGCGCTAGCGCCCCGTCGAGGCCAGGAAGTTGGCGAGCAGTGAGGGACCGGACGGGGTGAGTACCGACTCCGGGTGGAACTGGACGCCTTCCACCGGGAGCTCCCGGTGCCGAAAGCCCATGATGACGCCGTCGTCGGCGGTGGCGGTCACTTCGAGCACGTCGGGCAGCGTGGCCGGCTCCACCACCAGTGAGTGGTATCGGGTGGCGATGAAGGGCTCGGGCAGCCCGGCGAAGACTCCCGCTCCGGTGTGGTGGATGGCCGACGTCTTCCCGTGCATGAGGGTGGGGGCGGCCACCACCTGGCCGCCGTAGGCCTGGCCGATCGACTGGTGCCCGAGACACACACCCAGGATGGGGTAATCGACCCCCAGTTGCTCGATGACCTCCAGGCTGATCCCGGCATCGTCGGGTCGTCCCGGTCCCGGTGAGATGAGGATGGCGTCAGGAGAGGCGCCCCTGATCCCGTCCAGGTCGATGGCGTCGTTCCGGTAGACCACCGGCTCGGCCCCCAGCTCACCCAGCTCCTGGACGAGGTTGTAGACGAACGAGTCGTAGTTGTCGATGACTAGCACCCGAAGCCCCATGGACCACTGATCGTACTGGCCCCTGCCGGCATCGCCGCCCGCCCTCTGGCTATCCTTCGGCCATGGCAACCAAGGCCAAGTCGGGCCCCGGCAATGCACAGAAGAAGGGCCGTTCGGCCGGGGGGCGAACGACGGCGCACCACCCGGGGCAGAGCACCCGGTACACACCCCCGATCGCCAAGAGCGTCAAGCGGAGCCCCAAGTGGATGGGGATCCTCATCATCGGCCTCTTCGTCCTCGGTGTGCTGATCGTGATCCTGAACTATGCCAACGTCCTGCCCGGAGGGGTCAACAACTGGTGGCTGGTGGGAGCCATCGGCTCGATCTTCGCCGGCCTGATGACCGCCACCCGCTACCACTGAGGTCGACCGGCTCCGGACGCGACAAACCGGCCCCCGAGGGCCGGCTCGTCGCACTGAGCGAGGCTTGACCCGGCTGGGGGAGGGTTAGCCCAGGCGCTCGATGATGGTGGCGTTGGCCATGCCGCCGCCCTCGCACATGGTCTGGAGCCCGTAGCGGCCGCCGGTGCGCTCCAGCTCGTTGAGCAGGGTCGAGGCCAGCTTGGCCCCCGACGCGCCGAGGGGATGGCCGAGGGCGATGGCCCCGCCGTTCACGTTGACCTTGTCCAAATCAGCACCGAGCTCCTTCTCCCAGGCCAGCACGACGGAGGCGAAGGCCTCGTTGATCTCGATCAGGTCCATGTCGTCCAGGGTCAGCTTGGCCCGCTCGAGCACCATCTTGGTGGCCGGGATGGGGCCGGTCAGCATGGTGATTGGGTCGGAACCGATGACCGAGAAGCTGTGGAACCGGGCCCGGGGGGTCAGCCCCAGCGCAGCCGCCTTCTCCTCGCTCATGATCAGCACGGCGGAGGCCCCGTCGGTGATCTGCGAGGAGTTGCCCGCAGTGACCTTACCGTTCTCGGACCGGAAGGCGGGCTTCAGGTTGCCCAGCACCTCGACCGAGGAGTCGGCGCGGATGCCCTCGTCCGTCCGGATCAGTTCCTTGGTGTCGTTGCGCTCGTCGTCCTTGATGGCCACGGGGATGATCTCGTTGTCGAAGCGACCCTCGTCCCTGGCCTGAGCGGCCCGCTGGTGGGAGCGGACCGAGTAGGCATCGAGGTCCTCGCGGGACAGGTCCCACTGCTCGGCGATCAGCTCGGCGCCCTCACCTTGGCTGACCAGGCCGCCGCGCTCGGCGTAGCGCTGCATCATGCGGGGACCGAACGGGTAGCCGAGGTCACGGACGACTGACGAGCCCATGGGGGTCCGGGTCATGACCTCGACGCCACCGGCGATCACGATGTCGTAGGCCCCGGCGATCACGCCCTGGGCGCCGAAGTGGAGAGCTTGCTGGGACGAGCCGCACTGGCGGTCGATGGTGGTGGCCGGCACCGATTCGGGGAACCCGGCGGCCAGGACAGCGTTGCGACCCACGTTGAGCGACTGCTCGCCCACCTGCATGACGCAACCCATGATCACGTCGTCGACCAGGCCAGGATCGAGGTTGTTGCGCTCGACGAGCGCCTTCAGCGGCTCCGACGCGAGATCGGCGGCATGCCAGTTGCGCAACTTCCCGTTGCGCTTCCCTCCGGCGGTACGGACTGCGTCGACGATGACGGCACTGGTCATGGTGGCCTCCTTGTGCGGCCGGCGGAGCCTTCGCACCCCGGCTGTCTCACTGTCGTGGATGGTGCACTGGCCTGTCAAGGCAGAAACTTGACTACCTGGTCAAGAGTTTACCGTTCGCCGGTGAGGCACCGTTCGGCCCGGAGGCCATCCCCATAGAGGAGGCGCACACCTCCCCGATAGGGTCCTCCTCGTGAGCGAACGCATCAAGGACATGGATCGCTGGTTGGGCAACGGTGGCATGGAGCTCATCGGGGCCGTCGGGGCGTCGTTCGATGCCTACGGCGTCGATGGCGAGGACCTGGGGTGGGTCGAGGGCACCTTCGCACCCGCGCCGCTGGCCGGCAACCCGCACGGCATCGTGCAAGCGGGCGTCCATTCACTGCTATTGGACGCGGCGATGAACTTCGCCATCAATGCCTCGCTGCCCGGCCGAGATCGGACCCGGGCCACGCTGGAGCTGAAAACAGAGACCATGCGGCCGGCCATGGTGGGAACGACGTACCGCTTGCGGGGCGAGGTGGTGCGTCTCGCTCGCCAGGTGGCCTATGGGGAGGCGACGGTTCGCGACGCCGAGAACCAGCTGATCAGTCGGTCCACGGGAACCTTCCTGCTGCATCGGGACCAGTCGTCGGGAGAGACGGCCCCGGGCTGAAGCACCGTTCGGGGGTCGCGGCATCGGACCGACTCGATGCCGCCGGAACACGATGCCGGCGCGCCGTGTGCCGGTGTGCCGTTCAGAACCGGCGTTCGTGAATCGAGGTCCGACCATGAGCCAAGCCCAAATCCTGGCTGATCTGACCACCGCCCGCCATCCCGTGTGGAGGGACACCTCGTCGGAGTTCGGCGTGTGCCGCTTCTGTCGGGGTCCCACCCAGCCCGGCTACGGGCGATGCTTCTGCTGTGCCGCCGTGGCCTCCCATCTGGGCATGCCCCTGGTCCCTGTGGTGTCGATGACCACCTATCAACTGGGTGACGAGATGCACCGGACCCTGCGCCGGTACAAGGACGCTCCCTCGGCTCCGACCAGGCGTCGCTCCGTCGCTCGGTGCGCCACCATGCTGGCCGCGTTCGTCGACCGGCATCGAGAGGGGATCGAAGCGCTTTCGGGAGGACCGTGGGACACGGTGGTGACGGTGCCGTCGTCGACCAGATCGGGCCGCTGGCCGGTGGAGTCCGTGGTCTCTGCCGTCGGCTCGCTGGCCGTCGCCCATCGCCGGCTGCTGATCAGGGGGCAAGAACGCATGGACCACCTGCAGCCCTCACGATCGGGCTTCGTGGTCGACCCCCGGATCGACCCGGCCACGCTGGGCCGGCACCGGGCCCTGGTCGTCGACGACAGCTACACCACCGGGGCCAGGGCCCAGAGCGCGGCAACGGCCCTGCGCCGGGCCGGCATGCACGTCGGGGCCATCCTCGTCCTTGGTCGGGTGGTGGCCCCTCGCTCGTGTCCCTGGCACGCCGCCTTTTGGGCGGCCTACGTCGGCGATGGGGCCTCGGGCCACAAGGTGGGCTGCACCGCACCGGGATGGGAGAGGGAGTGGTAGCCGGGGAGGTCGGCCATCGGGGTGTCGAGGTACACCTTGGCCTCGGGCGGCTGGGCAAATCGACCGTGGCTCCACCGGATCTCGACGTGGCCGGACAGGGTGCCGGTCGTAACTGAGCGGCGGCGTCGGAACGTGGCCGTCCAGTCCACCTGGGGCTGACCGGCTTCGCCGGCGTCGATGGTGAAGTCCATGAGCTCGAACTCGTCCCGCCAGTCCCACGGCGAGGCGATCCGGTACTGCACAGGCTCACGGGTCCGGCGGTCGATGCCGAGGACGAAGTACGGGGCGCTGCCGATGCGCAGGAGGCGCCACAGCATCTGGTCGGGGCTGGTGCCGGTGCTGTCCAGCGCCTCCCGCCAGTGTCGGGCCGACGCCACGCTGACCGCCCGGCACAGTGCGGCATAGGCGCTGGTGCTCACCTCGTCGGGATAGCTCCGACCCTTGACCTTGAGTGCCCGCTGGAGGCGGTCGCGCTGGTCCCGGGTGCACAGATCGGCCGTGGCGGGCAAATCGGTGAGGCCGGTGGCCTCCAGGCAGGCCCGGTACAGCGCCTGGTACTCGTTCGGGGCCCGGACCGCGTACCAATCGCTTCGGTCCCACCGGCCTGTGGTAGCCAGCAGCCCGTGGAAGAGCCGGGCCGGCGAGGTGTTGGCCAGGATGTTCGAGTCGTACTTGCAGCTGATCAGGTAGACGTGGTCGATGCGCAGGTCGATGGGGGCCACCTCGTCGCCGGGGGGCCGCCGGCCCCCGGTCCACTCGATGAGGCGCGGTGCCCGTCCCCCGAGCCCGTCGTCGGCGAGGGCCAGGGCCCGCCCGTTGGCGAAGGCCAGGTCGAACTGATCGGCCAGATCTCCGGAACGGTGGAGCTCGTCCAGGCGCTGCCAGGTTGCCGGGTCGATCCGGACCTGGGCCGGGTGCCGGCGCAGCGAGGCGGCCAGATCGGCGTCAGGGAGGGTGCCGAGGGCCGTGGCCAGCTCCGTGACCAGGGTGCGGTCATCGGGCATCGTCGGGGCTGACTGCTAGGGCCGACCGTGGCGCGCGTACTGCTGCAGCCGGGTCAGTCCTTCGCCGTCCAGGAGCTCGATGACGTCGTGGACCGGACCGCTGTGGTCATCGGGCCGGACGGCGCGGAGCGCCCGACCCCCCGCACTCCGGGCCGGGGGAACGTCGGTGGACAGCAAGACCAGGGGGCCGAGATCGGTGCGGTCGGGATCATGGCGCCGCGCTTCGTGGAGGACACCGGCCCGGCCCAGGGTCTTCCACAGCACGTCTATGCGCTTCAGGCCCGGTCGGGTGCTGGAGTATGCGCCCGATACGTCGAACAACCAGACCCCGCCCTTGGTGTCGGTGGCCCGGAAGGTCATCTGAACGCCGAGGTCGCTGTAGTTGACGTCCGGGGTGATGGCGATGAACCCGGCGTCGTCCAGGGCCTGGCGGGCCAGCTCCTTGGCCTTCTCACCGCGGCCCACGGCCCGCGCTTGGCGGTCTTCCCCATCGTCGGCGGTGACCGCGGGGCGGACGGGGGGCACGGTGACCCGGCGGGGCCCAGTGCCCCGGTCTCGCTCCTCGGCCAGCTGGCGCCGGGCGTCGCCGATCCGCTCCTCGGCTCGGGCCACGTAGTCGGGATCGGTGTCGAAGCCGGCGTAGTGGCGCTCGGTGCGCACGGCGGCCACGGCCGTGGATCCGGATCCCATGAAGGGGTCCAACACCAGGTCATCTCGGTAGGTGTACAGCTCGATGAGCCGGCGAGGCAGCTCAACGGGGAAGGGGGCGGGATGGCCGACCCGGGTGGCCGACTCGGCCGGGATGTCCCACAGGTCGGTGGTGGCATCGACGAAGTCGTCCATGGTCATCGAGCCCTCGTTGGGCAGCGACAGGCCCAGGCGCTCCTCGGGCGAGAGCGCCCGGTCGAACCGGCCCTTGGAGGCCACGACGATCCGTTCGGTGATGTCGCGCAGGACGGGGTTTCCTGGGCGCTGGTACGTGCCCCAGGCACACGAGCCTCCGGCTGCACGGCTCTTCTGCCAGATGATCTCGCCCCGCATCAGGTAGCCCAGGCTCTCGAGGATGTCGATGACGTCTCGGGACAGGGACCGGTAGGGGCGCCGGCCCAGGTTGGCCACGTTCACGGCAATCCGGCCGCCGGGCTCCAGCTTGGCCAGGCACTGTTCGAACACACCGTGCAGCATCTGGAGGTAAGCGTTGTAGTCGGCGGGGATGTGCCCCTCGCCCATGGCCGACTCGTACTCCTTGCCGGCAAAGTACGGCGGGGAGGTCACCACCAGGGCCACGGAGCCATCGGCGATCTCGCCGTAGCGGTCCATGTCCCGGGCGTCGCCCACCCAGATGGCATCGCGTTGACGATGGTCGGCGACGCCCGAGTCGGAGGAGATGGTCGGCTCGGTGAAGCGGCCGTAGAAGCCGGAAGCATCGTGGCTCTCGCGTCGGCCCACCCCGAACGCCGAGGTCGCCGTCGGTCGGCGCCGGCTGGCCGACCGGATCGGGTGCACGGCGGTCACGATGGGAGCCGTGGGGTCGGCGCGGCGGAACCGGGCCACGGAGCTGCTCGGGGTGCCTCAGGGTTGCGGGATTCGAACACGCGTTCGAGCATAGCGACAGGGTGTTGGCCGCTTCGGAGGTCGTAACGGTGGCCGGGGCGCGACCGCGAACTGGCCTGGCACACCATGACTGGACCCTACTGGCGCGCCCCGCTCGACCGGTGGATCGGCTGTGGCCGACCAACATGGTGGGAGGGGCTCGGTCCGGCCCCTGGCTCAGTCGCTGTGCAGGGCCGAGCGGATCTCATCGGCTGTGTCCAGCGGTGCGGGCCCCGGGGTCTCGATACGGAACGAGTGGAGGCTCCCGTTCCATCGGGCCGGCACCTGGTAGCGCTCGGTCACCGGGAACCCGATGTCGAAGCCCAGGCGGAGGCCGGCCCCCCCGTGTTGGACGGCGAAGGGGATCGTGCCCGAGAACGAGGTCGATCCCACCGGGGTGTCGCCGTGCAGCACGGTGAAGGTGCCAGCGTGATCCTTGCCGACCCGGTAGGACACGCCGATGCGCTGGCTCCCCGGTGGCACCGGCACCTCGGCCACCGCCTCGAGCAGCTCGCCGGCCCGGGAGAAGCTGAAGGTCAACCGTCCGTCGTTGACCGAGAGGGCGAACCCGCCGTGCCAGTCACCCAGAGCGGCGAGGACTCCGTCGGCCCCGCTGTCGGGCACCTCGACGTCGGCCGTCATGCGAAAGCCGCCGAACAACATGGGCAGCGACTCGTCGGCGATGGGGCTTCCACCCGGGCGGAAGGTGCGGTCGTCGCCCGCCTCGTAGATGGGTCCGATCATGGCCCCGATCCGGTTGAGGAACGTGCCGTCGATGGGAAGCACCTGGTTCCTCCCCGCTTCCACCAGCCACAGATCCTGCAGCTTGCGGACGACGTCGG
Source organism: Acidimicrobiales bacterium (assembly GCA_035569695.1). Taxonomy (GTDB): domain Bacteria; phylum Actinomycetota; class Acidimicrobiia; order Acidimicrobiales; family RAAP-2; genus DASXMT01. The sequence continues at coordinate 7,291 of DATMMO010000168.1, forward strand.
GATGGTCGGCGGAGACGTCGTTCGATTCGGAGAAGTCGGTACGGAGGTCGAACAGGGCCCAGTGGTCGTCGGCGAAGTCCCGGCTGCCGGTGGCCAGCTCCTCCTCGTCCAGGACGCCGGTGGAGATGTAGTCGGTGGTGGCCTTCCAGCCCTGATGGACGATGGAGCGGGATCCCAGCATCTCGAAGTACTGGGTGTCGCGCTGACCGGGAGCTGAGGGATCGTCGAAGGTCGGGCGCAGGCTGGCCCCGTCGATCACCTGCTGGGTGACGCCGTCGACGGTGTCGGGCGCGGGGACGCCGGCGACATCGAGCACGGTGGGGAGGAGGTCGACGGCGTGGGCGAACTGGGAACGGATCTGGCCTCGGCTCTCGATGCCCTGGGGCCAGTGCACGATCAGCGGTGTGCGGGTACCGCCCAGCCAGGTGTAGCGCTTCCACAGGCGGAGGGGGGTGTTGCCGGCCGCGGCCCAGGCCCAGCTGTAGTGGTTGTAGGTCTTGAACCCACCCCAGTCGTCGTAGGCGGCCAGGTTGTCCTCCATGGACTCGGGAACTCGGGCGGTGAACCGGTGCTCGTTGACGCTGCCCGACTTGCCGCCCTCGGCGCTGGCGCCGTTGTCCGAGAAGAGCAGGACGATGGTGTTGTCCAGCTGCCCGATCTCCTCCAGCCGGGACAGGACCCGGCCGATCTGGGCATCGGTATGGGTCAGGAAGCCGGCAAAGACCTCCTGTTGGCGGGCGTGCATACGGCGTTCGTCGGCTGACAGCTCATCCCATCCCTGCACCCAGGAGGGCCGGGGGGTGAGCGCCGTGCCCTCGGGGATGACGCCGGAGGCCAGCTGACGGTCGAAGACCTCCTGGCGCCAGGCGTCCCAGCCCTGGTCGAACCGGCCCCGGTAGGGATCCACCCACGACGGGGCCACGTGATGGGGGGCGTGCATGGCCCCGAGGGCGAAGTACAGAAAGAACGGCTTGTCCGGTGCGGCCTGGTGTTGATCGAGCACATAGCGCGAGGCCCGATCGGCCAGGTCCTCACTCAGGTGGTAGCCGTCCTCCGGCCTCGACGGTGGATCCACGTAGTGGTTGTCGGAGACCAGGTTGGGCGTCCAGTGGTTGGCGTCCCCCTGGAGGAAGCCGTAGTAACGCTCGAAGCCCAGACCCAGGGGCCAGGTGTCGAAGGGGCCGGCCGCCGACCGCTGCCATCGGGGGGTCAGGTGCCATTTGCCCACGGCCATGGTGTTGTAGCCGGCGTCCTTCAGCACTCGGGGCAGAGCCGCCGCCGTCTTGGGGATGCGAGCGGTGTAGCCCGGGAAGCCGAGCGGGATGTCGGCCAGAAAGCCCATGCCCACGGCGTGATGGTTCCTCCCGGTGAGGAACGAGGCCCGGGTCGGAGAACACAGCGAGGTCACGTGGAACCGGTTGTAGCGAAGGCCGCCGTCAGCCAGGCGGTCCATGTGGGGCGTGGCGATGTCCGACCCGAAGCTGCCCAGATGGGCAAAGCCGGTGTCGTCGAGCACGATGGCCACCACGTTGGGTGCTCCTTTGGGCGCCCGGGACTCCCGCGGGCGGACCACGGTCGCTTCCGACACGGTCAACCCGCGGACGGTGGGCTGGCCCGGGCTCATCGGACCACGCGGCGGGAGGGCGTAACAGTGATTCGTTTCATAACCAAAGTTCTATAGCCAAACGACACCCGTTGCACCGATGCCGAGAACGCAGCAACGGGGTGGTCAGAGGAAGCGGTCGTCGATGTGGCCCAGGGCCAGGTCCCGCTCGATCTCGGCTAGCTCCTCGGGTGTGCCCTGCACGCGGGGGCCGGTGAACCACTTCCGGGCCGACAGGATCCACCAGAGGGTGACCACCCCCATGACGGCGACGAACAGCGGTCCGGCCCAGTTGAAGTCGGCCGCGGTGTCCCATGGCCAAAAGGCGGGCGCGAAGAACAAGATGGTGATGATCACCACCCACAGCACGGCCACCCAGCCGATCACGGCACTCCATCGGCCCAGGTTCCAGGGACCGGCGATAAAGGTGCTGCCCGCCCGGAGCCGGAGGAAGACCGGGATCACATAAGCCACGTACAGGCCGACCGTTCCGATGGACACGATGGCGAAGAAGGCCACCGAATAGCCGCCTCGTTGGTACAGGGAGGGCAGACCGAGGGTGAAGGCGACCACGACGGCCAGCCAGACGGCATTGACCGGCGTCCGGGAGCGCACGTTGAGGCGGTGCCACCGCTTGTGCCCGGGTATGGCCCCGTCACGGGAGAAGGCATAGATCATCCGGGAGTTGGCGGTGACCGAGGCTAGGCCGCAGAAGAACATGGCCATGGTGGCGATGATGACCAGCAGCTTTCCACCGGCTCCGCTGACCGCGTCGACGAACAGCTGCCCCCCGGCCACCGAGCCGTTGGCGGCCAGGGCCGCGTACTGCTTGTCGCCGCCCTGAATGGCCAAGGTCATGGCCAGGTTCAAGACGAAGCCGGCGATGAGGGAGACGTAGACGGCGCGGACAATCGACCGCGGGCCGTTCACGCTGGCCCGCTGGGTCTCCTCGGTCATGTGGGCCGAGGCGTCGTACCCGGTCAAGGTGTACTGGGCCAACAGCATGCCGATGGCGAAGGCATAGAAGCCGGCGAAGGGCCCCGTCCAACCGGTCAGGTTCTTGGAGTGGAGCAGGAACCCGATGCTCTGGTGATGGGAGGGGATGGCGGCCAGGACGACCACGATGACGACCGTGCCGCCCACGTGCCACCAGACGCTGACATTGGCCAGCAGCCCCACCAGCTTGACCCGGAACGTGTTGAGGAGGCCGTGGGCCATGAGCACGGCGGCGTAGATGAGCAGCACCCACCGGGCCGTGGCGTGGAAGCTCCCGGCGTACAGGCTGACCAGGAAGGCGACGTAGGTGGCCAGCCCGTAGTCGATGGAGGCGGTGATGGCCACTTGGCCCACCAGGTTGAACCAGCCCGTGTACCACGACCAGATGGCGGAGTTCCGCTTGGCCAGCTTGGCCGACCAGTAGTACAGCCCCCCGGCGGTGGGATAGGCCGAGCAGATCTCACCCATCGAAGCGCCCACGCACAGGACGAAGATCCCGACCACGATCCACCCCAGGGTGATGGCCCGGGGACCCCCGGCGTCCATGCCCAGGTAGTACGTGGTGATGCCGCCGGTGAGAATGGAGATGATGCTGAAGGAGACGGCGAAGTTGGAGAACGCACCCATGCCCCGCCGCAATTCCTGGGAGTAGCCCATGCGGTGGAGCTCCTGGGTGTCCTGGTCGACCGGTGCGGTCGGGGACGTGTCCGTAGACATGGGCGAACGGTAATCGAGCCCCCGGGTTGCCTGCTCGGATGTCGCTGAACATCCCGAGCTCGAGCAACAGGCCTTTGAGGAGAGCCTGGCCGCCATGGTCGAGCCGCGCTTTCGCTGACCGGGCCACTGATCTTCGGCGCGTCCTCGGAGGAATGGACGGTGCGATTAGGGTGCAGTCGATGTCGTCCAAGATGCACCAACAGGCCTGGGAGGACTGGGGCTCGGTCGATCCCCTGTACGCGGTACTCACCGCCCCCCAGTACCGGCACCGGGGCGGAGACCGTGACGAGTTCTTCGAGACGGGCGAGGAGTTCATCACCTTCGTGCTGGGGGAGTGCGACCGGCTGGGTCTGGCCCCCCAGCGCCGTCGGGCGCTCGACTTCGGCTGCGGCGTCGGTCGGGTGACGGCGCCCCTCGGTGCCCACTTCGACGCCGTGACCGGGCTGGACGTGGCCGCAAGCATGGTCGACAACGCCCGACAGCTCCACGCCGATCGCCCGCAGTGTCGGTTCGAGGTACATCGCGCCGACGATCTGTCCCGCTACGCCGATGAGACCTTCGACCTGGTTGTCTCCGTGCTCGTCCTGCAGCACCTCTCGTCCCGACAGGCCATCCTGGCCTATCTGGGCGAGTTCGTCCGGGTCCTCCGACCGGGCGGGGCGCTGGTGGTGCAGCTGCCGTCGAAGGTGGCCCCGCCCCCGGTGTTACCCCCCTGGCAGACCCGGGACGGTATGCAAAAGCGCGTGGCACCCGTGTTGCGTCGGCTCGGGGTGAGCGCCGACTTCTTGTACCAGCGGCTGGACTGGGTCCCGGAGATGACCATGACCGGCGTTCCCGAAGCCTTGATCCGAGAGACGCTGATCGCCGCCGGTGGAAACATCGTGTTGGCCACGCCGCCCGACACCGATCGCGGCGGGACGGAAAGCCGCGTCTACTTCGTCACGAAGTAGCCCGGCGGGGTTCCGGGCCGAAGTGGGCGCCGGTCTTCCTCGACGACTGATCGGGTGGGTTGGTCGGACCTAGTCGGACAGCGCCGCGGTGTCGTCGTCCACGCTGGAGCCGATGGGCTCGAGCGACGACGGTCGACGGGAACGGAGGACCAGGTACACAACCACGATGGCGGCGGTGACGGCCAAGAACGCCCCGACCACGACGCTGTCGGGCAACGGTGGCCAGGGAACCAGGCTCCGGTACATGACATAGACCATCGATCCGGCACCGAGGACGGCGATGAGGACGAAGGCCGAGTATCGGTGTCCGTGTCGCCGTTGGTAGACGATGGCGGCCACGCAGATCAGTCCGTACACCAACAACAGGGGATAGCCCGAGAGGTCACCGGCCAGTTCGCCGTAGGTGGACAGGGGCGTGGACGAGGTGGCGGCCATGAGGACCACGAGCACGAGCCAGACCCCGCCGGCAATGCCCAGGGCCCGGGAGGGCGTGTGGTACCGGGGATGGATCTCCTTCCAGGAGGGCGGCGCGATGCCCTCCCGGCTCATGGTGAGCATCATTCTGGCCACCCAGCTGAACGCGGCGATGAGCGAGGCGCCGATGGTGAAGGCCAGCGCGATGTCGACCACGTACCGGTAGGAGCCGATGCCGGCGATCTGGGCCAACGTGCCCATGGGGGCCGACGATTTGGCCAGGGACTGGGTCGAGTCCTGAAATCCGAAGAAGAGCATGTAGCTCGAGAACATCCACACCACCCCGGCGATGGCCACACTCAAGACCATGGCGATGGGGATGACCCGCCTGGGCCGGGTGGCCTCCTGCCCGTAGACGGCGGCGCTCTCGAACCCACCGAATCCTCCCACCCCCAGGACCACGGCGGTGAGCACCACCGAGAGCGACACGTTGTGCAAATGGAGCTGTTGGGAATCGACGATCGGCCCTCGATGGTTGACGATGAGGGCGATGAAGACCACGAACATGGCCAGCGTGGCCACGATCTCGGTGACGAACATGGCCCACGCCGCCAGCCGAGCGCCGACCCGGGAGAGGTACCAGCAGATGACCAGGGAGGCGACCGATGTGATCAACAGAGTCGGCCGGCCGTAGGAGACATGGAAGAGGGTGAGGAACTGGCTGAAGTAGACGCCGAAGCTCAGGACCGACGCCGATGCGGCCACGCCGATCAGGGCCACCATCAGCCATCCGGTCAACAGGCCCCCGAGGGGCCCGAGGGCCTTGGCCGCCAGGCCGTACAGGCCACCGGTGGTGGCGAAGCGGCGAGCCAGGACCGAGATGGACAAGGCCACGAACATGATGATCACGGCGGCGATGGCCCAGGTCAGCCAACCGCCGGCGCCGGCCAGGATGGCCACGACCGGCACCGACGTACCGATCACCCCGCTGAGACCCATGGCGCTGAGGGATTGTCCGGTGACTCCGGACAGTCCGACCGAGTTGCGCCGAAGGTGCGTGGTTCCGACTCCGCCGGCGTCGCCGCCACCGGGGGCCGCGATGGCAACGACTGCCCCCGCCTGTGATTGGTCGGTGTCGACCGCCGATGACCCCGCGTCCAATTGCACGCCCGGAACATTGCCATATGGCCGGTCCAGCCGAAGGGACTCGTCCCGGACCTGGAGCCGCCCATCGTGGACCAGGGGTGTAACCGACTGGATGAGGTGGGGCCACGAGGGGCAAGCTTGGGGCATGCCCCTCGATGGTGAATACGAGCCCAGTCCCGCAGCATGGGTACGCGACCAGGTAGCCGAGTATGAGAGCTCCGGTGGCATCCGGGGGACGACCCTGCGTGACATGCCCGTGGTCGTGCTGACCTCGCGGGGCGCCAAGTCCGGGAAGATCCGCAAGTCCCCGCTGATGCGGGTCGAGCACGACGGCAGCTACGCCATCGTCGCATCCAAGGGCGGGGCACCGGAACATCCGGTCTGGTACTACAACGTGGTGGGCGATCCCCACGTCGAGCTGCAGGACGGTCCGGTGAGACAGGACATGTTCGCCCGCGAGGTGACCGGTGCGGAGAAGGCGACGTGGTGGGATCGGGCGGTGGCCGCGTATCCCGATTACGCCGATTACCAGGCGAAGACGGACCGCCAGATTCCGGTGTTCGTGCTGGAGCCGATGGCGTCCTGACCGAGGGTCAGGTCGATGGTCAGATTCGTCAGTCGGACGTGAGCGCCGCGACGACGAGTTCGGTGTCGCTCAGGTCCCTGAGCACCAGGTCCGCTCCCAGGGCCTCGAGCTCAGCGAAGTCGTGCCGTCCGGTCGAGACCAAGAGGCAGTGGGCGCCGCCGGCGCGTGCGCATTCGAGGTCCCGAGGCGTATCGCCCACGATCCAGGTCTGGGCCGGGAGGAACTCGGTCCCGCGCAGCTCACGTTGCCGATTCCAGGCCAGCGAGAGCAGCTTTCGGCGGTCGGAGTGGCCCTCGCCGTACGCGCCCGCT
>DATMMO010000169.1:0-5573 GCA_035569695.1 Acidimicrobiales bacterium
TACTGGGGCATGAAGGCCACCCAGAACCCAATGAACAGGAACCAGAAGTGCCACTTGGCCAGGCCCTCCCGGAGCATTCGCCCAAACATCTTCGGGTACCAGAAGTAGAACCCGGCGAAGCCGGCGAAGACAGCCGTGCCCACCAGCACGTTGTGGAAGTGGGCCACCACGAAGTACGTGTCGTGGGTCTGGAAGTCCACTGGTGGTGAGGCAAGCAAGACGCCGGTGACGCCACCGATCAGGAAGACGAACAGGAAGCCGATCGAGAACAGCATGGGGGTCTGGAAGCTCAGTTGGCCACCCCACATCGAGCCGATCCAGTTGAAGAACTTGATGCCGGTGGGCACGGCGATCAGGTAGGACAACAGCGAGAAGAAGGGCAGGAGCACCACACCGGTGGTGAACATGTGGTGGGCCCACACCCCGGTGGACAGGGCGGCGATGGCCATGGTGGCGAAGACCATGCCCCGGTAGCCGAACAGGGGCTTCCGGGAGAAGACGGGGAAGATGTCGGTCACGATCCCGAAGTAGGGCAAGGCCAGGATGTACACCTCTGGGTGCCCGAAGAACCAGAACAGGTGTTGCCAGAGCACGGGTGAACCACCGCCCTGGACCGTGAATATGTGGGTGCCGAAGTGTCTGTCGCAGAACAGCATCACCACCGCCGCGAACAGCACCGGGAAGGCGATGAGAATCAGGATGCCGGTCACCATCATGTTCCACGAGAAGATGGGCACCCGGAACATGGTCATGCCCGGGGCCCGCAGGTAGAACACGGTGGCAACCAGGTTCACACCGGTGAAGATGGCCGAGAACCCGGTCAGGGCCAACGCCATCAGCCACAGGTCGGCCCCGGCGCCCGGCGAGTTGGTGGCGTTGGACAGCGGGGCATAGGACACCCAGCCGAAGCTGGCCGCCCCGCCGGCGACCAGGAAGCCCGAGAGCATGGTGATCGATCCGCTGAGGTACAGCCAGTACGAGAGTGCGTTCAGGCGGGGGAAGGCCATGTCCGGCGCGCCCACCTGGAGGGGGAGGATGTAGTTGGCCAGGCCGCCGAAGGCGAAGGGCCCGGCGAACAGGTACATCATCAGGCTTCCGTGCATGGTGAACAGCTGGTTGTAGGTCTGGAACGAGACGCCCAGACCCGATGGCTGCATGAGCTGGCCCCGGATGACCATGGCCATCAGCCCGGCCACGAAGAACAGGATCAGGGAGGTGATCATGTAGCTCTTGCCGATGACCTTGTGGTCGGTCGACGTCAGCCACTTGAGGATGCCGGTGGGACCCTCGTGGTGCTCTCGATGGAGACCTTCCGGTCCGTGGCCATCGGGGTCGTCGGGACCGATGATGCCGGGGCGTTCAGCGAGAAGGGTCATGCTGCCGCCTTTGCCGTAGCGCTCGGAGACGAAGGTGTGGCTCCCGCCGTGCCTGCCGGGCAGTTGCCCTGGCCGCAACCGATTTGGTTGGGCGATGAGTTCGGCGCGGTGTTCTGGGCGCCCGAGCCGGATGACTGGATGGTGTTCCCCTCCGCCACCTGGGTCGAGGCCCATTGGCGGAACTGATCAGGAGTGACCGACTTCACGCTGAACAGCATGTCGGTGTGGTACAGGCCGCAGAACTGCGTGCACTGGCCGTCGAAGACGCCCAGCCGGACGACGTTCAGGTCGAAGATGTTGGTGATGCCGGGTTGGGCGTAGCGGCTGAAGTTGAAGTCCCGCACGTAGAACCCGTGAATGACGTCGTTGGAGACCAGGGTGATCTGCACCGTCTTGCCCTCGGGCACGACCATCTGAGGGCCGTGTTGGTTCGGTCCGTTGGTCAGCTCGCCGGCCACGCCCACGTCCAGGTTGGGGTAGTCGAAGCGCCAGCCCCATTGGAAGGCGGTGACGGTGATGTTGACCACCGGCTTGCCCTGGGCCGAGGTGACACTGGCCGGGATGGTGGCATCGACGTTGTTCTCCGAGAGCACGGTGAAGAAGAACAGGACGGCCACGATGATGATAGGGACGATGGTGTACGTCATCTCGATCCCGATGTGCTCGTGGAACTGTCGGGGCATCTCGTCCGACCGCCGCCGGTAGCGGATGATGCTCCAGGTGATCAGGAGGCTCACGATGACGGCCACGATGATGCCCGTGGTCATCATGCCCGAGTAGATCTTGAAGATGTCCTGCCCCTGGGTGGTGGCCCCCCGGTCGGCCCAGTAGGTGGGGTAGAAGTCGCAACCGCCGAGCAGCATGGCCCCACCGAGGAGCCCGACGGCGACGAGGGGCTTGCGCTTCCAGCGCCGGCGGGTCGCCGGGCCGGCCCCTTTGGCACCACGCCCGGGCACGGTATCGGCAGCCAGGTTGTCCTGGTTCGGAGACGAGTCGGTCGAACCGGTCGGCGTGGCGTTCACGGCGACGACACTAGCGAACGTCGGGCCGTAATTAGAAGTTCAGAATTGACTTGTTGGCGGCGGGGCGTTCTCCCTGGTCAGAGGCCTGCTCCTGCCTGGAAACCCCAAGCTTGAGGGCCGGGACCGAAGGCCGGTGATCGGGGCACTCGCCTCACATCCAAACCGCGGGGTCATGGTGATCGGGGCTGATGCCGGCGACGGGGTGATCCTGCTGCCTACTTCGGATCCTCGGGACCCCGGCCGTCGGTGCTTTCCGAGGGTCCACCGGCCGCCGGAGCGGCACCAGGAGGACGGGCCGAAGGACCGCCGGAAGGGCCGGCGCCGATGGACCGGGACAGGCGGCCGGTCAAGCGTCCGGCCGAACGCACCGCCCGCCCGGCCTGGGCTTTGGCCGCCGGGGCATGCTTCTCGGCGGTCAGGGCCGCCGCCTCGGCGGCAATGCTGGCGTGTTGGGCGGCGGCGCTGGCTTGGCGGCTGATCCAGCGACCGGCGGTCTCCGTGGTCGACACCGGTTCGGGGGCGGATCGGGGAGCCGCCACGGCTCCGGCGCTCGGGTCAGCGGTCGACGTCGATCCCGATGCCGGCCCCAGGGCGGCTGTGGGGTCGGCCGGTTGGTTGGCGGCGGGGCCCGAAGCCCGCGCCGATCCCCGCGGCGCCCGAACCGTCACTACGGTGCTGGTCAGCGTGGCCAGGCGGAAGAGCCCCACCGCGCCGAATTCGATGATGATGATGCCCGAGGCGTCCGGCCTGATCTGGGGGACGATGGGGGCCAGGGCCAAGACGATGGCTACCACGCACACGGCACAGACGTGGAGGCGGCGGGGCACCACCCGGATCAAGCCCAACGGCCCGTCGGCGGTGATGGCCAGAAGGGCGAAGACGGCCGTTCCGGCGACGAGGAGGCCGCCGCGGTCGACGTGGAGCGACAGGTCGGCCAGGGCCACCGCAGCCAACAACTCGGCCAACTGCAGGATCCAAAAGGGCACCACCCGGCGACCGAGCTTTGCTCCCGGTTCGGCCGGAGCCGCCTGACCGTCGCCTCTTGGCGGTGCCGCGGGCGGTTCGGACGCGGCGCTACTCCTTGGTCGTGGGTGGGGCGGTGGGCTCGACGACCACGTTCTGAGCCTTCACCGTCGTGTCGTCACCCTGGTGTCCCTCGTCCAATCCCTTCTTGAACTCTTTTTGTGCCGAGCCCAGGGACCGCGCCAGCTTGGGGATCTGCGTGCTCCCAAACAGGACGAGCACGACGACCACCAGGATGATGATTCCATCTACACCAAATATCTCCGCAGGCATGCCCAAGTGCACTGGTGTCTCCTTTGTCGACTTACCGGTCCAGGTTAGACCCGTCTGGGTCCCTCAATTGCCTCGACCTCTAGCTTCGGAGCCGTCCCGCTCCTTGGATGACGTCGACCCCGGTGAGGGGAGGGCCATCTCCATGGCCCGGTCGGCCGTCATCCAGCCAGGAATACCCCCATGACCAGGGCGGCGACTGAGGCCAGGCCGCCCACCGACGCCCACAGGGCCAGCGATCGCTTGGTCGTCGACCGCTGGTGGAGGTAGACGCCCACCCCGGCGATGACCACGACCACCAGCTTGACCATCAGCACCGTCTTCCACGCCATGCTCTGGCCGCTGAGGGTGATGGTGGAAATGTTCCAGAAGCCGGTGATGACCAGCAGGGCAAAGGCCGGCCACAACAGGACGGCCAACGTCCGGGCCAGTTTCTGGGAAACATCGGCCCCGGCGCGTCTGGCGGTGGGGAGCAAGCCGGCCATGGTGAATTGGCCCCCGACCCAGATGGAGGCGGCCAGCACGTGGAGGGTGAGCCGGATGCCGTCGACGGCCGGGCTGAGCTGTGGTCCCGTCGAGGCGGCCTCGACGAAGGTCATTGCCGTCCCCCGTCGCCCTGGCGCTCATGATGGCCCGGCTCGACCCGCCGCCCGTTGCACGTGCCGGCCACGGGCTCTACTTGCCGGTCCAGTTGGGGGCGCGCTTTTCGGCGAAGGCGATCGAGCCCTCCATGGCGTCGGCCGATCCGAACACGGCTGACAGCGCGGCGTTGTTGATGTCCCATCCACCGTCCTCGTCCACCTCCATGGCCTCTTTCATCACCCGCTTGGTCGTCCGCACGGCCAGCGGGGCGTTGGCCGCGATGACCTCGGCCAGGGCCAGGGCCTCGTCCATCTGGCGACCGGCGGGGACCACCCGGTTGATGAGGCCGAGGGCCTGCGCCCGCTGGGCGTCGATGGGCTCACCGGTGAGGGCCAGCTCCAGGGCGACGGCCGGGGGCAGGCGCCGGGGCAGCCGAATGAGCCCACCGGCCCCGGCGATGAGGCCCCGTTTTACCTCGGTGATGGCGATCTTGGCCTCTTCGACCGCCACGACCAGGTCGCAGGCCAGCATGATCTCGCACCCGCCGGCCAGGGCCGATCCGTTGAGGGCGGCGATGATCGGCTTGGGGAAGTTGCGGCGGGCGATGCCGCCGAACCCTCCGCTGGCTCCGGCGATGTCGGCCATCTCCCCGGCGGCGAACGCCTTCAGGTCCATCCCCGCGCTGAACGCCTTGTCCCCCGCCCCGGTGAGGATGACCACCCAGCAGTCGTCGTCCTGTTCGAGCTCGTCCAAGGCGCCGCCGATGCCGCGGGACACGGCGCCGTTGATGGCGTTGCGGGCCTCGGGCCGGTTGATGGTGAGGATCTCGATGTGGCCTCGACGTTCACGTACTACTTCGGGCATGGTCGTACCTCCGATGGCGAGCTCAGGTACCCGACGCCACGGTCAGGCACCGGCCTGACGGTAGCGCGGAGGACTGCCCTCGACGGCAATCTGGGTGCCGACCATCCCGGGCACGTCGGCGTCGGACAGGGCGCTGAGCACGTCGGCGTCGGCCGGAGCGGCGGCGACGTGACGGCCATCGAGCATGCGGGCGATGACGGGGGCGCCGGTGGCCGCGCCGGTGTGGTCGCGGATGACGGTGGCGGCCAACACGGTGGCGGAGGTCGCGGCCGGGGCGGCGGGTGATTCGAGCTCGAGGGCCACGTCTGCGGCCGACGCATCGATGGCGGCCTGATCGGCGCTGGTGTCCCCCCGGTGGAACCCCCCCGGGGCAGGCGCGGTCCCGTAGAGGCCGAGGGCGTGCTTGGTGATGAACCACCCGAGCCCGGTGGCCAGG
>DATMMO010000170.1:0-13628 GCA_035569695.1 Acidimicrobiales bacterium
CACCATATGGACGTGGTCGGGGAGGGTCTCGGCCAGCCGGCCCAGATCAGCCAACAGGACGGCGTTCGAGATGTGATGCAGGTCGTCGAGGACGATGACCACTTCGGGCAGGTCGGCCATCAGGACGCCCAGTTCCTCCAACAGGGGCAAGCCCAATCCGCCTGCGTGCATAGCCACCAACGGCCCCAGATCGGCGAATGCAGGCTTGATGGCGCTCAGGCCACCCAGAAATCGCCGCGAAAATTGGACGGGATCGTCGTCCAGGGGATCGACATGCATCCACACAAACTCCAGATCGGGACGGCTCGCGGCCCATTGGGCCAAGAGCACGGACTTCCCAGCCCCGGCTGGAGCGACGATCAGGGCCAACGGCTGCGACAGAGCCCTGTCGAGTCGATCCCGAAGCATCGGCCGGTCGACTGCATGTGCGGGTGGAACTACACGACTGCCTGACATGGCTCTTCGCATCTGCCTTACGGACGTAGCTGCCAGGCTGGAGCCTAGCTTCACCAGGGAAAATACGAAAATCACCCGAACGGAATGAGGACACCATCCGTTCACTTAGTCAAGGTGAAGGTTGTCCCATGCGGCACCGTCAACCCCTGCTGCCCCACCGTGCAGGGTTCGGGTACCGAAAAATCGGGATCGGCCCCCGTGCATGTCCATCTCATGCACCCAAGACGCAACCCACGAGTTCGGAAAGGACTGCCGGTGACAGCGGGCAACTACGAGGTTGTGGTGAGAGGACGGCTCAGCTCGACTCTCGTTGCCGCTTTCGACGGGTTCGACGTCGTCACCGTCGAGAATGGATCGACGCACCTGGTGGGATGGGTGCTCGATCAGGCCCGATTGCACAGCATGCTCGAGCTGGTCCGTGACTTGAACATCGAGCTGGTCTCGGTCAACTTGCTCTCCACCTCACAACATCGTCGCGACGATGGGTGACTGGTGGCCTCGATGTGACCTATCGGATGGGTGCGGGATGAGGCGCATTCTTTTCCCCACAATCACCCAAGAAGGGTGACGGATCAACGTGCTTGGCCTGTCATCATGGCTGGAGATGCTTTGCGCCCACCTCCGACACAGCCGGGTGGCGGGCTGACAACCAAGGAGTGGGACATGGCCAAGTCTGATGGGGTCTTCGCATTTATCGGTACCTACCCGAGCGAAGGAGCGGCGTATGCCGACTACGAGGTCGTGAAGGAGCTTCACTCGGCCGGTGCGGTCGGGACCTACGACAGCGCCGTGGTGACCAAGGACGATGCCGGTAAGGTCCACGTGAACAAGGACGAGATGGCCACTCGGCACGGGGCGTGGGGCGGCGCGGCCGCCGGGGCGTTGGTCGGCATCCTCTTTCCGCCGTCCATCATCGCAACCGCCATCGTCGGCGCTGCCGTCGGTGGGGCGAGCGGACATCTATGGCGAGGGATGTCACGGGCTGACGTGAAGGAGTTCGGGGACATCATCGACGATGGTCAAGCAGCACTGATCGTCGTGGGCAACAGCACACTGGAGGCCGCCTTGGCCAAGGCCGAGTTGAAGGCGGAGAAACGCGTGGCCAAGGAACTCGACGTCAGCGTCAAAGACGTCGACGATGCCGTTCGCCAGGCTGCGGGCGGCATCGGTTAGAGAGAAGTAGTGATGGCATGAGTCGTGTGCTCCCTGCCAAGCTGGCGGGATTCACGGCCTGAGGCGTCCACCGAGGCAATTCAGGATTTATCGTCGCCAGTTGTCGAGAATGGCACATGAGCTTCGACTTACTCATGTCGACCCACCCGGGTCGACGAAGAGTTGGCCCAGGAGGTCCACCATGCCGTCCGTCACACCGTTTCTCTGGTTCGACACCGATCTGCGCGAGCCAATCGAGTTCTACACATCGATCTTTCCCGAAGCGGCGTCGACCGACGTCAGTCCGGCCGACGACGGACCCCTCTACTCGGCCGCCATCGAGCTGTGCGGTCAGCAGCTGACGTTGTTCCATGCGGGCCCGCCCCCCGCCAGCTTCACTGAGTCGATCTCCTTGTTTGTCAGCGTCGACAGCCAAGAAGAGATTGATGTCCTGTGGGAGCGGCTGACCGCCGATGGCGGCGAGCCCGGCCGTTGCGGGTGGCTGAAGGACCGCTTCGGTCTGTCGTGGCAGGTCGTGCCCACCGTACTCGGCTCGCTGCTTGGCGCCTCTGATCGGACCCGGGCCCAACAGGCCACCGATGCCATGCTGCAGATGACCAAGCTCGACATCGCTGCCCTTCAAGCTGCCTACGACCGGTGATCCCAGGGCGACCCATTTGATTCTGCTGTGGCAGAGCGAGGGCCAATTCGGGATGACCAAACGGAGATCGACCGGACGGATTTCACCGAGGCCAGACCCACGGGACTTCACCCTCGGTCTGGGCGAGCCGATGGACGGGAACAATGTGCGGTTGGGCTCCCTGGATCCCGACCTCGGCCAGAATGGGTCCGAGCACTTCCTCGAAGTTGCGGTACGCCTCCTCTGACTCCCAGACCTCGAACCCGGCCAGCTGTCCATCCTCGCCGAAGAGCGAAAGATGGAGCGCTCCCTCAGGCGCGTCGAGACCCTGTTCCTGAAGATATTGGTCCAGTCGCTCGTAGAACCGGGCGTACTGCTCAAATGTCAGCCCGTCCGGTTGGTAGTACACGCCGATCGCCATGGGAGTCCCCCCTCGTGAGCCCAAACCTTCAGCTTGCCATGCCGGGCCCCGCCCCGCCCCGTTCCGGGGCTGACCTTTGTGCAGATCACCGCACCAATCAGCCCAGCGGCAGGCTGAGCACCGCGGTGCCGGTCACATGATCACCCAGCGAGGTGGTCCCGCCCAGCTCGACTTCCACGATGCCCTCGTCCCCCTCCTCCCGCGTGGCGGTCACCGAGCCCCGGTAGGTCAGGTCCGTGTCAGGGAACAGCGGGACGCCCAGGCGAATATCCAGCCTCTTGATCATGGCCTCGGGGCCTGCCCAATCGGTGAGGAAACGGCTGCAGTAGCCGGTGTCGGACAGGATGTTCATGAAGATGTCGGGGGCGCCCTGCACATTGGCATAGGTCTTGTCGTGGTGCACCGGCATGAAATCGCGTGATGCAATGGCCCCGGCCACGATGCGGGTGGCGGTTACGTCGATGACCAAGTCAGGCAGACGGTCGCCCACCCGGATGCCGCCAAAAGATAGGGACGTCGGGACGGGGGCACTCACGACGGCGTCGCCGGCCGGAACTTGAGAATCCGAAAGCGCTGGCGACCCACCACCTCGCCCGATCCGTCGGTGTAGGTGGTGACCCAGGTCACGAAGTATCCCGGGCCCATCCGGGTCTGCTTCCTCGCTGAGATCGAATCGATAACGGTGGCACCCGAGACGGTGTCCCCGATCCGGAGGTAGCGCACGATGTCAAATTCGGTATTGGAGGCGAGCGTGCCGACAAAACCGGCATCGTCAAATACGGAGAGTGGGCTCGTCTCGGTCACATCGACGGGAGACCCGCCGCGTTCGGCGATCCCGGTGATCTTTGGGGTGGCCATGGTCCACGATTGCAACATCAACGGAGGCGCGACCACTTCCCCGAACCGGGTCGATGAAGCAACCACCGAATCGGTATAGACCGGATTCGTATCCTCGAATGCCGCCGCCCAGTGGTGGATCATCGGCTGGTTGACCGGATCCGGGCTGATCGACGGCGACCCGACCGGCGTCCCCACCAGCTCATCGAGCTTGCGCCTGAAGATCTCGGTCTCCATTTCGTCTGCTTCCATATCACCCGCCCGTCACGCTTCCAGAGAGAACACGGCACAGACATCTCGGTGTGACCGGACACCGACATTATCCGAACTGCCCAACACCGCGACCGAGGATCGAGGTTGATCACGCGCCAGTGCTGAGCAAGGGCCTCCACATAGCCCACTTCGCGCCAATCCCGAGCGGCCAGGAGTGTTCCGGCCACGAGCATCAGTGGCGGCCCTTCACCATCGACGGTGTATTGGATACTGAAGCCGCGAGACGTCGTTTGCATGGCTGGTTACCGATCAATCAGGCAAGAGGGGTCGGACCCTCCCCCAGGTAATGAGGTCCCTCGAGGCAACGCCCGTTCGGATGGCTCGACCCGGCAAGCACGCCGGTGGTAGCGCCTGGTTCCGGACGGCCGGTTTACACGCGGGGTCCGTCCAACACCGTCGAGCCGACGACTCTCGTGACCACCCTCGACGCCGCAGTCGGGATGGATGTTTGCAATTGGGACTTCTGGCGGTGGGCTACCCGCCGCGGTCAGCTGCCCCTGGCCGCGGCCGACACTCGGGAGGGCGCCGGCGTGCCGGTGAGGGTGGTCTTGGGATGGACGGCCAGGACGACCGCCGTCCTCGGGGATCGGTTGAAGTCGAAATCGTTCTCCAGGTTGCCCAGGATCTTCTCGTTCTCCCGCACGTCGGGTCTCGGGTCGGGACGACCATCAGTGGCGGGGTCGATGCGCTCACCGTGCAGGAAGTCGTCCTCGATGAATTTGTCGTATGCATCGAAGCTGAGGGTCTGATGATCGACGTACCCCTGCTTGGCGTAGGGGCTGATGACGATGCCCGGCACCCTCAGGCCGTACCCGTTCTGGTCGACGGTTGGCGGAACAACGTGGTCGTAGAAGCCGCCCCAGTCGTCCCAGGCCAGGAAGATGGCCGTCGAATTCCAGTCTGGGCTCCTCATGACGGCGTTGACGAGGCTCGTCACATAGCTCTGCCCGTAGCTGATCGGGGCAGGCGGATGTTCGCTGACCGCGCCGGAAGGCACCACCCACGACACTGCCGGCAGGGTGCCGGCCTTAGCGGCGGCATAGAACTTGGTCACGTCCTCGATATTTCCCAGCTGGTGGTCGTTCTGGACGGTGTTGAACCAAGGCAGGGGGTTCCAGATCCCGGGAGTGTTGGAGTTCTGCTTCACCGGGGCGCAGGTTTCGGCGGCGTCGTTCTCGCAGTCGGGCTCGTTTCCGCTCACGACGTAGTAGCCCCAGCTGACGTGATTCTTGTGCAATAGGTAGGTCAGATCGGTCCAGGCGTAGGTCGGCTGGTTCCCTGTGCTCTTGGTGACGCCAAACTTGTTGGCCCTGGGGACGTTGGTCGGACCAGCCTGGCCCCCGAGGACAGCGGGGGCGGTCTGGGGCCGCTCGGCCGGCTTCGTTTGCAGGGCGTTGACACAGCTGGAGGGGTTGTCCACCTGTGTGCAGTAGGCGGACCACTCCGACACCAAGAAGAGGTGGGACGGCAGGCTCCAGGAGGCATTGGGCTCGAACATATGGTCCTGGAGGACGAAGTCCCTGGCGTAGGTCCAATAATTGGGGATGTCACTTTGGGTGTGGTACCCCATCACATCCGACGTGGCCGAGTTGGAGCAGGCCGGATCGGTCGGATCGAGGCAGCCCTTCCGGCCGGACTGGGCTTGGCCGATGAACCCATCCATCTTCCCCCCGTTGGTGTCGGCGGTGGCGTTGACGGCGGAATGGGGACCTCCTCCGTTGACGTCGGCATGGTCGACATACGGTGCCACGCAGGCACCGGACGATGGATCGGGCACGCACACTGATGGTGTGCCGTTCTTCATGGGGATGCCGTTCGCCCCGGGAAAGGTTCCGAAGTAGGAGTCGAAGGACCGGTTCTCCTGCTGGATGACAATCACGTGCTTGATCTTGTGGATGCCTGGCGGGACCAGGTAGGTCCCCGTGGGGCCGCCCGTCACGCGCTCTGTCGTGGGGGGCGACGCCGTGGTCGCACTGCTGCATGACACAGCACCGAGGCCGAGTGCCGTCGCCAGTACGAGTACCAATCCAAGATGGGTTTTGCGTGTACGTGTACATGGACGAATGATCATGGTTGCTCGCACCCCTGGTCGTAGCGTCTGCCGAAGGACCCTGCCCAGCAATGGCACTCGGCGGTGCATGCCCATGTATTACTCCGGAAATATGAGGAACTTGTTAGGGGGAAACCAATTCTGGGCTCGTCCCCCCACCATCGGCAAGAGCGATCGGCCAAGGTCGGTGCTCGACGTTTTGTTCCTGGCGACGCAGACAGCTGGCCCGATCAGCCTGGGGACGGGTCAGCGCGCCGGTTGGCCGCCCGCTGCTGAGCGATTGCCACCGTGCGAAGGGCCAGCTCGGCCAACATCAGCCCGCAGTATCCGTTGGCCACGACATTGATCACGAGGATCCCGACGTAGAAGAGCACTACCTGATGGTGCTCGAGCGGGCCCAAGAACGACACGAGCAATCCGCTGGCGAGAAAGGGTAGGACGAAGAGCAACGAGATCCTGCCCACGCTGTGACGGACGATGCGGCACGAGCGGACCAGAGCGGCCACCGGTCGAACGTGCTCGATCTTGATCACCGGTCCGGTCAGGCAGGTGAAGGTGAGTGCGACCAAGCCGGGGAGGACGAAGAGGAGCAGCCCGATCACGGTAAGGAGCGCGCTGAGAAAGTCGGCGACGACCAGCCGTCCGTAGGGCTGGGTTCGCATGATGTTCCAGAGGTCGTCGTTGGGCAGGCCGTGCCCTGACGACCCGACCGACCGGACGAAGAAGCCGGCGAGCAGCGACACCAAGAAGAGGTCGAGGCCGAGTGAGGCGGCCTCTGAGGCGACGTAGGCCGCGGTGCGATGCGGCGTGATGATCTGGGCGAGCACAGCATCGGCAACTGTCAGCACTGTGGTCACGATGAGGGTCATGCCAACCATGCGGGCCAGGTCGCGCCGCGCCGCGTAGAGTGCCGAGCGCACGACCACAACGGGTCGGAGCGAAGGAGCGTCGCGCTGACGGCAATCGGAAAGCCACTGCTCGAAGGCTTGGTGGACGTCACGAGTCGCGGCGGATCGTGTTCGATGGTCGCTCACTCGACCATTTTGGCCAACGCGCCGTCGCCCGTAAACCGGGAGGGAAGTTGGCGGTGGCCCGACGTAAGGGAAGCTCGACCCGGGTGTCCGCCGATGAGGTGGGCTGGGCCACCTCAGACTGCTTCGGAACCCCGACGCCCATGGCGGTGATGACCAAAACGGGCACCGACGGTGACGAGGCGCTGGAGTTTGGCCAGATACGCCAGGTAAGAACGACGGCCCGCAGTGTCCCCACCCTGAGCACGCTCCGATGGGATGCTGTTCTAATGGACGTCCGGTCGTACCGACCCGAATGAGCCCGGTCCCGGGATTCGGTCGCGTTGAACAATTGGCCCAGGCAGTGGCCGAGCGCGTAGTGAGCATCGTGATGGAGGCCATCGACATCGATGCGCTCCTTCAGCGGATCGATGTCGACTCACTGGTTTCCCGGGTGGACGTCGAGAAGATCATCGACAGGGTCGACGTGGACAAGATCATCGACCGGGTGGACGTCGAGAAGATTATCGACCGGGTGGACGTGGACAAGATCATCGATCGGGTGGACGTCGAGAAGATCATCGATCGGGTGGACGTGGACAAGATCATCGATCGGGTGGACGTCGAGAGGATCATCGATCGGGTGGACGTCGAGAGGATCATCGACCGGGTCGACGTGGACAAGGTCATCGACCGGGTGGACGTGGACAAGATCATTGGCCGGGTCGACATCGACTCGCTGATGGAGAAGACCGAGTTGGGCACCATCATCGCCCGCTCCACAACCGGGGTGGCCTCGGAGCTCCTCGACGTCATCCGGTCTCAGGGCGTCGGACTGGATGACTTCTTTGCCCGCTGGGCCAATCGCATCCTGCGGCGGTCGCCGGCCGACCTCCCGCTCGGACCCCCGACCCTCGTCGAAGCGGGACCGAATTTGACCGACCAGTCATCCGAGGCGGCCTGATGGCCAGGGCAGTGGTCGAGCCCGTCGAGGGTCGCCAGGGCCACTACGCCGGCGCTGTCAGCCGGCTGGTGGCCTTCGGGGCAGACGTCGGTGCCTCGTGGGGTCTTTTCACTCTGGGTGCGGCGGCCCTGGCGTTCACGATCCAGTTGGCTTCGAGCACCAAGGTCTCACTCAGCAGCCACCAGCTCGTCTCGCTGATAGCCGCGGTGATCTGGGAGTTCTTCTACTTCGCGTTCCAGTGGACCGTGAGCGGGAAGACCATCGGGATGGCCGTCCTCGGCATCCGGGTGGTCAAGACGGACGGGTCGCCCATCGGAGCCCGTCAGGCGGTCATCCGGACCCTGACCCTGCCGCTCAGCATCATGGTCTTCGGCCTGGGATTCCTGGGCATCCTCACCAACCGCCGGCGGTATGGCTGGCACGACCGGTTCGCCAAGACGGCGGTGGTGTACTCGTGGGACGCCCGAGCGGCCCGGCTGCGCTGGTTGGCCCGAAAGGATCCGGCCACTCCAACCTGACCCGTACGGCTGGTTCGAGGGGCACGCCAGTGGGCACCGTCACCGAACGCCGTCCTGAGTGGTCAGGTCGAGACGCGGTAGCGCAGGTGCAAGACGCCGTTGTCGAATCGGTGCTCGTCGAGGAGCTTGAGGTCGGTGCGGACGCCCGCGGGGAGGGCCGGCTTTCCGCCGCCGAGGATCATGGGCCAGACGAACAGCTGGCACTCGTCCACCAGGCCGGCCTCGAAGGCCCGGGCAGCGAGGTTCGCCCCGCCGATGGTGAGGTCGCGGGTGGCTTCGGCCTTCAGTTCTTGGACGGCGTCGGGGTCGAAGTGTCGCTCGAGGCGAGTGGTGGCTGTCGGGACTGCGGCCAGGGTGGCGGAGTAGACGACCTTGTTGGCCGCCCGCCAGGCACTGGCGAAGTCGCCGGTGAGGTCTGACTGCTCGGCGATGGCCGGGTTGGTCTCCCAGACGGCCATCGTCTCGTAGAGCCGCCGCCCGTAGAGGAATGTGCCGACGGATCTCAGCAGTGCGGTTGTGGCAGAGAACACCTCATCGTCGGGCGGAGCCCAATCGAAGGCGCCGTGTGCGTCCTCGATGTAGCCGTCGAGAGACACATTGGTGGCGTAGATGAGTGTGGCCATGCCGCTAGACCTCGGCGTCGGTCGCGACGGCGTGGATGTAAAGCAAGGTGGCGTCCAGCTTGTCGAGGGCCTCGAGCCACCCCTGGTTGCTGGGTCCGGCCAGGTGAGCGGGAAGCCATTGTCGGATCTCGAGCCGGGTCCGTCCGTCAGGCTCGTCGTGGAACTCCACTCGGAATCTCGTTTCGAACGGCTCGATGTCATCCGGCAGTCGGCCGGTGACGTGCATGACGTCCACGAGGAGTTCGCCCTCGGCGACATCGGTGAGGTCGATATGGATGTGGACGAGGAGGTCCGGCTGGGCAGCAGCGATCTCCGTCCACCGCTGGAAGCCGCCGGTTCGCACGTCGAACTCGATCTCATCTCGTGGGAGTGTGTTGCCGCTCGGTCCCCACCACATCGCGAGATGATCCGGATCGGTGAAGGCCTGGAACGCCAGGCCTCGCGGTGCGTCGAGAACGCGAGAGATGGCGAGCTGTGGCTCGTCTGGGTACATCAAAGCTCCCTCGTGTCGAGGCGTTCAGCGGCCTGGACTGCAGCGAGGTGGGCGTCGAGGCGGCCCAGGGAGGTGTTCCAGAAGCGTCTGAAGCGGTCGATCCAGTCGGCGGCCTCGCGCAGAGGGGCGGTCTCCAGATGGCTGGCACGCCACTTGCCCGACCTCGTTCGCGAGATGAGGGCGGCCTGTTCGAGCACCTTGAGATGCCGTGAGACGGCTGGCATCGACATCGGAAGCGGATTGCTGAGCTCGGTGACGGTGGCGTCGCGCTCAGCCAACTCGGCGAGGATCGCCCGCCGGGTGGGATCAGCCAGCGCTGAGAACACTCGGCTCAGTTGATCGGTACCTGCCATCGGCCCTCCCTACGCTTAACAACCTCGTTAAGCGTAAGTCGGGATCCGCTCGCCGTCAAGATGCGGGCAGCGCGACGCGACTCGGGTGTCGCCAAGACCCTCGCCATCCCCCCGACCGAATCGTTCGCGCCGACGTGCCTTAACTGGCGAGAGCCGTTGACGGACGATTGGTCATCACGAACGGACTGACCGCTGGAGGGTGGCGCCCGACCGATGCCGGCTCAAGGTCAGGCTTCGAACGTCGCACACGTTGTCTGACGCGGCACTAGAACCCGCATCACATGGCTGAGGCCATGCGATGCGAAGTTGCGCCGGCCGTTCGAACGCATTGATCCTGAAAGGACCCTGTGTTTGGCGTCGCTGGTCGTCCGTTGGTTCATGTCACTATCGCCTGCCATGACGACGCAGCCATTGAGCAGTGACCGCGCAACGCCAGCAACGCAACCAACCGAGTCGAGACCCTGGAGGGAGAGACCGTCCGAGGGCCGAATGTGGAACAAAGTGCCGGAAATCACGCTCTATTTCTGGATCATCAAAATCCTGTGCACGACGGTCGGTGAGACGGGCGCAGATTTCCTGAACACGAACCTCAACCTAGGTTTGACCAACACGACGTACATCACGGCCACGCTCCTCGCCATTGTCCTCTTCTTTCAGTTCCGGTCGAACAAGTACATCCCTGCGGTCTATTGGCTGGCTGTCGTCCTGATCAGCGTGGTGGGCACCCTGATCACCGACAACCTCACCGACAACCTCGGGATATCCCTCGTGGCCAGCACCATCGTCTTCAGCATCGCCCTTGCCGCCATCTTCGCCGCGTGGTACCGCACCGAGGGAACGTTGTCGATCCACTCCATCGTCACGACCAGACGGGAAGTGTTCTACTGGCTGACCGTCCTGTTCACCTTCGCCTTGGGCACGGCCGCAGGCGACCTCTGCGCCGAGAAGCTTGGTATCGGGTACTGGCGGTCAGCGCTCATGTTCGGTGCCGTGATCGGGATCGTGGCCCTGTTGCAGGTCCGCTTCGGGCTGAACGCCATCCTGGCCTTCTGGATCGCCTACATCCTCACCCGACCCCTCGGTGCATCCATCGGTGACTACCTGTCTCAATCGCGCTCTGACGGCGGACTCGGTCTCGGCACCACGACGACCAGTGTGCTCTTCCTCATCGCCATTCTGTCCGTGGTCGTCTATCTGACGGTCACCAAGAGGGATCGGACCAAGCCCGATCCGAGCAGTCCTGAATTCATGACCGGCTGAGCCCTCGTCGCTGGCTCTGAACGTTCACCCGCTCACCAGCCGGGTGGGTCGCCTCAACCACGAAAAAGCAGGGATGGGCCGCGGTCATGAGCATCGCGGGCCGCCCCCTCGGACGAATCTGAGTGACTTCACGTTTTCGGCCATGGCTTGGACTCTGGGTCGTGCCCTGGACAAGGTCATGGGCGAATCGGTGGCCGCCGGCTGGGACGACGTGGGCACCATGATCGGGTCGACGGGCTCACCGTTGTGCCGCGGAGGGGCCACAGAGCATGCATGCTGCGCCTCTGGACCAATGCGGCGCATGCACCGGCGTCCATGCTCGGTGTTCTACAGGTCGCGCAGCTGGCTCGGCGACCCCCGGGCGGCGGCGCGGCCAATGGCGAAGATCACTCCAGCGCCCACGGCGATCACCGAGGCGACCAAGCCTCCGACAAAGACCAACGGGATGGTCAACCCGTCAGGAGCGGGATCGAAGATCCCTCGCAAGATGGCCACCAGAAGATATCCGAGAGCCACACCGACCCCGACTCCCCCGACAATTCCGCCCGCCAACAGGGCTGCGCCCTCGGCATTGAGGAATCGGGCCCTCTGCCGCGCCGTCGCGCCCAGAGCTCCCAATACGACGAGAGCCCGGCGACGCTCGGCGATCCCAAGCCCCAGGGCGAGACCCGAACAGGCAAAGGCAAAGGCGACAGCGAATCCCAACTCGAGGTGGGCCAGGGAGCTCAGGTCGGTTGCGGCCAATCCAGAAGCGGTGACAACCGATCGACGGGCGGACGAGACGTCCTGCACCTGCCAACCGACGCCCAATGACCGCACCAGAGAAGCCGCCGTCTTCGTCGGATCAGACGAAGCCACCAAGTAGGTCGAGACTGCGCGCCAGTGCGTGACCTTGTTGACGTAGGCCGCATTGGCCACGATGAAGCTGTCCTTGGGTGCGGTGGGAAATTCACTGATCTGGCCGACGACATGAAAGGCCACCGGTCGATAACCCGACGAACCAATGGGCAGCCGCAACCGGACGAGGTCTCCCACATGCAGCTGATAGTCCCGAATGGTCTCGGCCGACAGGAGCACCCCGTCCGGCGTCCGGGCCATTGCGGCCATGGTGGCCGAGATCGTTGAACCAGGCACGAATGCGTTCTGGAGGGCGGCCGCGCTCTGAATGCTCAGGGGATTGATGCCGAACATGTCCTGAAGGTCAGGTCCCACGTAGGCAAAACGATGCACAAGGGGCTGGACAGCAGTCACACCCGGCGCACGGGCGATGGCCGTCGCCTCCCCGACGCCCGTTGGCGTTCCCGGCAATGCCCGAGCCGAAACGTCCGAGCCCACGGTAAGAGCCACGTCGAGTCGGGACTGTTGGTCGTAGGTCGACGTGAAGATGGACGTGGAGAGAGCAAGCCCGATGGCAGCAGCCAGCACGGCCGCCCCGCGGGCGATGATCTGTCGCCTGCGCCGGACGGTGGCGGCGACGAGCTCCGCGGCGCGGCCCCCACGATCGGCGGTGCGATTGCCTTTGTAGCGGCCTGCCACAGTGGCCGTGAGTCGCCACGTCAACAGTACGAGGCCGGGCCAGGCGAGGGCGGGCCCGAGCAACGCTCCATAGTTCACCGACGTCACCGGCACGCCCTCAGGGACCACGACGACGTGATAGCCGTTCCGTGCGTTCAGCGCGGTGACTATCGCTGCCGCGGCCAACAGCACGACGTCGAGGCCCATCCGCAAGAACCACGGCTTTCGAGTCGATGGCACCCTGGTGGCGGCAACAGTGACCGATTCGGGGGCGAACCGTGTCGCCGCCCGAATGGCGGGGATGCTCTGGGTGAGTAGCGCCAACGCCAGCCCGATGGCACACGCGACGATCACCCACACCGTGGACACGGGAGTTCCGGGGAGCACCACATGGGTACAGACGACTCCGGCAACGACGCCGACCCCGATTCCGGCGGTGGCCACGACAATTCCCTCTCCGATGGCAATCCCGGTCACCGCCCGTAGATCGGCCCCCCGGAGCTGGAGCAAGGCCGACTCCCGTCTTCGGCTGTCGGCCCGCAGGCCGACCAGCATGGCGGCCACGATGAAGGCGAGGGCCAGGGCCGGTATGCCCAAGAGCAAGAAGATCAGCCGCGCGTAGATGGCGTCTTCTCTGGCTCCCGAGAGGGCGGCGGCCAGGTTGTCCCCGATCAACGCCCCACCGGCCACGCGGAGGGCGAGATGATTGGCTGACGCCGTGACCGCGTCGGCTGCCGCAGCTGGATCATTGGGCAGCCCCGAGTGATCGAGCAGGACATGGAACTGGTGCACCACGGTGGCACCACCGGCGAGCTTGGCGAAGGTCGGGGCAGGCACGATGATGACGTTGTCAGGTGGTGCGGTGGCACCTGACCCTGCCGGTGCCCCGACCACCTGGAAGAAGGAGTCGGCCTGGGGTAGGTCTACGATGCCGCTGACCGTGAGTGAAACTGGGCCCGACGACGTCTCCGCGGTGATGACGCTGCCGGGACCGGCTCCCAGATTGGCCGCAGTCTGCTGCTGGATGAGAACGCCCCGACGCGATCCCACCAGGTAGCGGATC
>DATMMO010000171.1:0-20055 GCA_035569695.1 Acidimicrobiales bacterium
GACGGCAAAAATCATGCTCGTCTCGATGGAGAACCGGACGTTCCCGGTGGTGGCCAGGAGTACGACTACACCAACGACCGCTCCGAGCACCAGAGTGAGTAGCGGTGTTCTAGGCCGCGGCGCTCGACCGAGGGTCTGCAGAATCAGGGCACCTCGAGCCGGAAGTGGCCGGCCACGGAACACCAGGTAGATCATGATCAGAGCAAGAGGCACGAGGGAGGACGCGGCTGCGATCGTCAGCCAGCTGATCGACTGATCGGATTGCACATACGCGATCACCGAATCGGCGGCACCGATGAACAAGCCCGCCGCCACCGCCACGGGCAGCGACGACAGTCCAGCGATGAGAGCCGCCGCCAAGGCGGGGACCACATAGAGGGTATAAGAGACCGGTACTAGTGGGATGATAGGAGCGATCAGGATCCCAGCCAGGCCAGCGACCATAGTGCTAATCGCCCAGTTGGCCAGGCCGATCCGCTCAGGCGAGAGTCCCGTGACGAGCGCTCCTTTTTCGCTTTCCGCCACAGCCCGGGTGGCGAGCCCGAATCTCGTATAGCGGAAGAAGAGCCACAAGAGGATGGTTACAGCGACGATCGTTGCCGCCAGGAGAAGCACGGCCACCCGCACGTTGGTGCCATCGATCGTGACCACTCCGGAGGGAAAGATCGCAGCAGTCGTTACGGGGCTGGTGCCGACCTTCTGGGCCAATAGATTCTGAAAAATGACCAGGATTCCGAGCGAGGCGACCGCTTTGGCAACCACAGGCGCGGATCGCAAGTGACGGAACACGAGAAGGTATAAGCCCATCCCAATGATTCCGGCCTCGGCCAATGCCATCAGCAACGCTACCCAGAACCCTGGCGTGAAGGGCAGGGTGATTGACGTCTTCATGAACGGCAATGGGTTCAAGAAGTACCCGTTCCGGAGATACGCGTAGCTATACGCGACATACAGCGCAATCGCGCCAGTAGCGAAGTTGATGACACCCGAACTTCGGTAGGTGACAACTAAGGACAAGGCAAGTGCAGCGAAGACCGCACCACTGCCCAGTCCAAGAATTGCAAAGGTGATATAGGTCACGCCGACTATCCCCCCCTATTCATTTTCTCTTCTCGGCCCGAGGAAACGTCAGATGGACTTGGATTCATTGACACCACGAGCACCTAGCGACGTTCCATTCATTCCACCGCATTCAGACAAAATCGTCATCACCCAGAAAATGCCTGGCCGCTCGACCCACCCCATGGGGCCGCTAACGGGTCGGGATCCGCAAGCGGAGCCCGACCCGTTCGGTCAGTCAAAACCTACCCGGCCGACTGGAAGATGGTTTTAAGGTTGATGGACTGATACGAGGTGCCGTAGTTCGTGCCTTTCATCTTCGAGACGAAGATGTACGGGCTACAGATCGTGGACTTCACCACCGAATTCCCGGCGAGTGCACTGACGCCGCAGCCGAACGTCTTGCCGTTGCCGAGCGGTTCGGGGACGTTCTTGGAAGACTTCAAGGCGCTCTGGATGGTCGATGGCGTCGGGACAGACTTCGTTCCAGATGCATTGACAGCCCGGATCAAGCCGAGCATCGAGACGTAGCCGTTATAGGTAGCGCCCACCTTGCTATCCGACGGGTAGTACTTGCTCATGACCGCGTTGTAGAGGTTGGATTCATTGCCCGGCGCATAGGTAGCGGTTCCGGAGAAGACGGCAGTTCCATTGATCCCGCTAGACCCGATTGCTTGGATCATGGAGCTGCTGAGGCAAGCATCGATGATCATCTTGCCGCCCGTGAAGCCAGCTGTCTGAAGACCAGCGAAGAGCGACTGACAGGTGGTCGGATCAGCGATGACGACGACGGCATCCGGCTTGTTTGCCAAGCCCGCTGTTACCTGAGGTGTGGCATCCGGAGTCCCCTGCGGAACGATTGTCTCGCTAACGGTGATTCCCCGGGACGCGAACTTGGGCTTGAGTAGATTGATCGTGTTCAGCGCCTGCGGGTTCTGGAGGGTGAGGATAGCTACCTTCTTGTATCCCTTCTCCTTCGAATATCCGGCCATTGCCGCTATGTCGCCCGTGATTCCAGCGGTGAGAAAGAACAACCCTGGCGTGGAGGTTTCCAAAGGGGAGTTCACTCCAGTGCCGAAGTAAGGGATACCGGCCTTTTTGACTGGAGGAATCATCATATCGGTCTGGGCCCCGAGACCGATTACCACGGCTGCCACGCCATCCGACGCGAATTGGTTGCCGCAGTTGGTGGCCGACACGCCGTCTACCTTGTCGGCGCAACGAACGACCTCGATCCGGTGCCCGCTCAGACCGCCCAAGTAGTTGTTGGCGTAGTCTGCGGCAGCCACTGCTGAGTCCCCGATGTTCGGCAAGTCAAGGACGGAACCCCCCTCGGCATTGAACAGGCCGATCTTGATCGGCGAACCGGTCGCCGGCTTCGGCGAGCCGAGAACGCTGGCGGCCATCAGGACCGCGCTAGTCGATGATGAACCACCGGGAGCTGCCGTTCCCGCCGATGCACCACTGCTGGATCCGAACGTCGCTAGGCATAAAGTTAGCGCAAGTATCGATGCACTCCCTGCTATGAAACACCGGCGCCTACCGCGGATTCTCCACGAACTTCTGGTCATGTTCCCCCCTTATCCTTGGTTGATTTGATTGTTAAAGTGTGTGAAATCAGAGTAATGCCGCCCGCTGAACCTAAGCGGTTACGTTAGATTTAATACTTGGCACAGTTGTCCCATATAATCTCCCACTTAGCCTCGCCGCTAATCCCGAGAGCTAGGAACTTATTGACCCGATGATATGGATATTGGTATCCATAATCTCTGGTCAATGCTTCACCGCATGCCCTCCCTCCTTGTTGTGCGGCCCTAAGTTCGTATCCGGTGGAATTCACCGCCTGGGCGATTCCCAAAGTGTAGAAGTGGTCGCCCTGCTTGTCAACGGCACTGGTGACGATTGGTGCGGACGGCCCTCGAGCTAAGGCCGTTCCCGCACTCCTAGATGCCTGGTACGACAACAAGATCAACAGAGCTGGAGCTAGAGCGGTCGACGGTTGCGTGGACCGGGCGTCGGGGGGCGTACCGTAGGCATGGGTGATGGGAGCTCCGCTGCCTGTCGACCTGGTCGACCGTACCCCGCTACGTGAGAAGGTGTCCCGACGTCGTGTTAGCTATGCGTTCACCCGGACACGGCTCACTTGGTGAGGCCCATCGTCGCATGCTTGCAGCTAGTGCAGGCGTGGCACCCGATTCCTCCCAATACACCGGCGGTAGTCGACGTATTGACGATCACGCCTGCTCTCGGGGACACAAGGCCACCGACTTGCTGTGATTCTTCAAACTCATTGAGTTGCACGGTCCCAATGACCTTGAGACCCACGTGCTCGACAATCTGTCTGCTTACAAGCCCCGTCGAACACCGATTGGCTAGGTGACCCCTGCCATTTGCACTTCACGCCGAATCGTCGTCGTGGTGCAACCTGTTCGACCGGTGGTTCACCGAGATCGCTGATCGACCCCTTCGTAGAGGCGGCTTCAACTCGGTGGCCCAATTCGCCGAACCGGCGACTTCAACGATCGCCTCGTGCTAGCTCTCAAAGGCACCATGTCGAAGGCAGAGCTGCACCCGATCCGTCATAGACTCCGTGCCGGGCTGCTCCGCAAGGCGGTCAAAGGCGAGTTGCGCCAGGGCCTGTCGGTCGGGTTCGTCTATGACGACGCCGCCCGGGTGGCGCTCGGCCGCGACGAGGCTGTCATCGAGTCGATCGCGGTGGGATTCAGGCGCTTCGAGGAATTGGGTCTGTCCGCCTGGTGATGCTGTCGGTGATGGCGGACAACTGTTGATCCCGCGCTAGCCCATGGGATCTGATGGGCGCCGGCCAGCTACCCGGCGATCCATGACTTCCCGACCAATCCGTCCTATTCCGGGGCGTTCGTCATGGCCGGCGGCGGGACGAGAAACGTTTTGACGCCGACGACAGACTCAATCAATTGCACGCGTTAACTCCCACGCGAGGAGTGAGGCGTGCTGATCCCCGACCACCATCCGGGCTTTGTCATCTGGAAACGCTACGAGCACGGTCAGGATCAGCTCCCGCGCATCCAGCCGCCCGTCAACCCTGAGGGCCAACGAACCGGACGGTTCGATGCTTCGCGGATCAACGCGCCATGGCCCTGGCCGGTGCTCTCTGCTTCGTCGTCCACATTGTCACCCGCTTCACCAACAGAGAGCCTTCGCGGCATGTCGCCGGACTCCTCGATGCGAACTACACCTCTTCGCAGATGACCTACGACCTGTGTCGCCTCCGCTGCTTGGACTGATCGAACGCAGCCCGGGGCACGAACTGCTACGCCCTCACGTCTGAAGAGATCTGGGTCGCCGCCTTCTACACCAAGCTCCATGATCGATTGCTCCACCCGCTCCTTGAAGGCGACCAACTCCCAGCACCAATTGAGCTCCGTGCACCCTCAGAACTGTTGAACAGGTGCTGGGCGACTACATCGCAGGAGCGCGTCTCGGGATAACAGCCTGAACTTGTCACAAGGTCCAGAGACTGTGGACCAAGAGGATCCAGCACAGACAGTAAGGATATCAACGGAACTGTTGACACATAGGTGCGGCGAGTTGTAAGCTTCTTCACACGAGCGAGAGTCACGCTTACGACGAAGGAGGCCTGACGTGTCTGTCCTGGAGTCAACAGACATTCGGCTAGATGCTGAGAGAGACATCGAGCGGATTCACAGTCGGGCCTCCCGGATCGCTCGGTCCATCCGGAAGCTCCCCGTCCATCAGACGGGGCATGCCGTAATCGCATGCTGCGCCGACCATTTAGAAGATCGTCACGTGGCTCTCGAGGCCGCCCGGCTCCTCGGGCTCAACAGCTTCGTCGTCGTAAACGATGGTCGGCACGACGAGCTCCCCACCGACACGACGCTGGTACTGGCGTGTGGCGAGGGCCTGGCTGGTATTGAGCCGACCACCGGTATCATCGTCTCTGATGTGCCAGGGACCTACTGGTGGAAGCTTCTAGAGCTGCGGGGCGGCCTTCCCGAACCAGAGGTACTCGAAGACCGCTGACTCCAACTGGGGGATGGTCGCCCCGTCGGTAATCTCGTCGAACCAAAGTCTGAACCGCTGTCCGACAACCCTTGCGCCTGAGAAGGTAACCGACGAACCGGGCGCGGCGATTTTCTACGTCGTTGAGGATGACCACGTACGGAGCCGGTTAGGTGGGATGACCCGAGAGCACGGCTCGGGTCCAGGAATACAAAGGCGGTCGCCCGAGATCGGGCGTCACTCGCCTTCCAGCTGCCGCAGGCGGAGCAATATGGCACGGACCCGGCAGGCCAGTGGCAATCTGGCCGGTCTGCTCTTCGGTCGGCCCGTACTCGATCATGTGCCCGGCAAGCAACTAGGGCGAAAGTTTGCGCGGCGGTGAAGAGACGGTAGGGCTTGAAGAGCTCGTCGTATGCACCGCCCCCGCCTACTGAGGAGCTCACGGGCCATTTCCCCAAGTCTCTTACCCGAGCGACCGTTTAGGGCCCGAAACACCAGGACAGTGGTCGCCTGCCTCCAAACGATGGCCCCAACTGCTTGGCCGATGCTGGCGGACGGAGCGTTACCGCCGGGGCCCACCTCGGGCGAAGTAGGCGATAGCCGCATTCCGAGGCTCTGGATCAGATCGCTCGCCGCGACCGTGTCCTTGTCGGAGCGAACGATGCCGTCTACATCGGCCGCTGACAGCTCTACATCCGCCAGGGCCGCCACCGTGGTTTGTGGCCACGGGCAGCTCGGTGCGAGAAGTCCGTGGGGCCCACCGCACGATCGCACATCGGTCAAGATGAGCGATGTCCTCGCTGGCTACAGTGGTCCGACCTCAGGATTTGATCGACCGGATCAGGGCCTCGGTGTGTTCGCCGAGCCGTGGTGGCCGACTGAGCGGGGCGAGTTCGATGTCAGAGAATTTGTAGGGAAGCCGGGGGTATATGACCGATCCGGCGACCTGATCGTCTTCGACCGGCACAAAGAGTCCGCGCGCTATGAGATGCTCGTCGTTGAACAGATCCTCCGGAGAGTTCAACGGGCCGATGGCGACGCCGCGGGCCTGACCCTCGTGGTACGCCTCTTCAGCGGTCTGAAGCTGAAGAAAGACCGTCAAAATTTCGTAGACGTGGTAAAAGTTCTCCTGCCGATACGAGGCCTCTTGCCACTTCGGATCCGAGAGGTCTACTGCAAGGTCCTTTGACTCCAGCCACTCGAGGAGTGTTACCCATCCTTTCTGCTCGGCCGCAAATGTCGCGAGATACACCCACCGGTCGTCGGCGCAGCGAAAGAGGCAGGGTTGCGTAGGAGTGGGCTGAGCGGCCCGGCACGTCTGGCGCTGTACTTCGACACCGGGATAGAACCAGAAGAGGTTGGCCAACTCAGAACTGACCGCCAGGCAATCGTGCATACCCACGTCGATGAGCTGTCCTCGACCACTGGTCTGCCGTTCGAGCAGGGCCAGCAGGACGCCGAGGAGGCCAAAGCTCGCAGCCGTGTGATACGACTGCCCGCCACCGGGACGGATGGGTGGAATCGAATGGTCATCGTATCCGCAGCTATTCAGCGGGCTCCCAAGCGCCAAAGCCACTAAGTCCGAGCTCGCCCAGTCCTTCCACGGCCCGGTCAGGCCATACGGGGTCATCGACAGAATGATCAGGCGCGGGAACTCGGCCTCGAGCGCCTGCAAGTCGAGCCCGAGGTCGCTGAGCTCCTGGGGTACGATTCCGCTAATTAGCACGTCGGTTGAATCGAGGAGATCTTCGAGCAGTTTCCGACCCTCGGCCGTACGGTACTCGAGGACCGCACTTCGCTTGTTCGTGTTGTAGTACCAGAAGTTAAGCGACCGATCTACGTCCTCTTCGCGACCGACGAATGGCCCGACGTGTCGTCCGGGCGAGCCTTCGGGGAGCTCCACCTTCAGAACATCGGCGTGGAATCCGGCGAGAAGCTTTCCCACGAACTCGCCCGCCGGATCACGGGTCAGTTCGACGATCTTGATGCCATCCAAAGCTTCCGGCGTCTGATCCTCCACCATTAGATAGCACCGTCCCTCTGCAGGCGTCCCAGCTCGTCTTCATCCAGGCCAAGAACCTCTTTGAACACGTAATCATTGTCCTCACCTAGCAGCGGTCCCGAACGCCAGTTGTCGGGCTTGCTCCGGGAGAACAACATCGGGTTGCCCTCGAAGCGGGCTGGACCGATCACCGGATGGTCGAGTTCAAAGTTCACCCTCCGGAATGCGGTCTGTGGGTCGACCTCGTCGAGGTCCTTGGCCGACTGCACCGCGCCGGCAGGCACCTCGAAGCTCTGGAGCAGCGAGGCCGTCTCGTGTCGGTCTCGGATCTTGCTCCATGCGCTCAGGTTCTCGTCGATAAAGTCTTGGTTCGCGAATCGGCCGGCCTGAGTGGCCAACCTCTCGTCGGCCATCCAGGTTGGCTGGTCCAGTGCCTTTCCGAGGCCCTGCCACTGCGCATCATTGAAAACCGATATGGCGATCCACTTATCCTGACCCAGTGCCGGATAGACACCGTGCGGGGCCGCATTGGGGTTCTCGAGACGGTTACCGGTCGGGAAATCGGGGCGGCGGGCCGGACGGTTGTTTACCGACACGTCGAGCATAAGCGGCCCGATCAGGTTGATCCCGACCTCGAAGGCCGACATGTCTATGACCGTCCCGCGACCTGTGATGTTGCGGTTGTAGATCGCGAGGAGGATGGCGGCTGTGCAATGGTAAGCAGCCTGGTTATCCATGTAGGAGAAGCCCCACCCCGACGGCTCACGCCCAGGCAGGCCGCTGATCTGCGACAGTCCCGATACCGCTTGCACGTTCGGACCATAGCTGCGGTATCCGGAGTGCGGGCCCGAGTGCCCGTAACCGCTCATACGGGCGTAGACGATGCTCGGAGAAATCTCCCTGATCCGCTCCTCGGTCAGACCCCACCGCTCCATGACCCCCGGTGCGTAATTCTCAGTGACGACGCCGCACTTTGCGATGAGCTTCTCGGCCAACCCTCGTCCCGCGTCGGTCCGCATATTGATGGTGACGCTGAGTTTGTTCCGGCAGTAGTTGTTGAACATCCCACCTTTGTTCGGATCGGCGTCGAGCAGTTCCTGGCCGAAATTCCGAGCCGGGGAGTTCTTGTATATCGGAAGCCGCCGGGTACGGTCGATAACCTCCCGGTTTTCGATCTTGATGGTTTCCGCGCCGAAGTCGCCGAGAGTGCGGGTCGCTACCGAGCCCACACCCATCCAGCAGAAGTCGGCTACGCGTACGCCTGCCAAGGGACCGACCCGGGGCCGCACGCTCCTGTCATCGGTGTCGGCATTGGGGACGCCGAACTTCGTTTCCACATCTGTCATGCGGTCACCTCTTCAGATTGGATTGCGAACCGAACACGAGGCAGACCCCGGCTTGTGCGGGTACACCGATCCCGCCACGCCCAACTATCGCTCGGCAGAAAGCCCGCAGAGCACAAGCTCGGCCATCACGTCAGCCGCTCGTAGCGACTCTACGACTGTCGGCTCGCGAAGCCAGCGGACCGACGAGTTCACCATGCCCAAAATCATGGACATCAGCGTCCGCTCGTCGGAGAGCGCCTTGAAGGTACCGGTCTCGATGCCTTCGTGCACTATCCGGGTTACAGCCTGGTCATAACGGCGGGCGGCAAGGCGAACCTCTTCCATCTCGGGGAACGCCGGCTCCCGGTCTCGACGGGAGAGGTATTCCTCTACGTAGACGGCGGCGTACGGATCGTGCTCGGCAAGCGACCGCATCAGTCCGCGAATCACGCGGCGGAGCTTCTCTTCCACGGAAAGAGACGATGCCGCGATCGATTCCGCATCAGCCACGTTTGCCATGACTACCATGTAAACGAGTTCTTTGAAGAGGCTCTCTTTACTGGCAAAGTGGTAGTAGATCGTCGCACGGTCGACTCCGGCACGATCGGCCACCTTCTGAAGTGACATACGCGACAGCCCATAGTCACGAAAGACCTCTCCCGCCGCATTCATCAGCTTCGCTCGAGTTGCAGTCGAGCGAGGACCGCCTTGCTCCTTCGCTCGCTCTCGGCGCCGGCTGAGACCAGTCTGCTTTTGCGTCCCGCTGCCCCCCGAGGTGCCTTCTGGGCCCCTATATCCCGAATCTTTTTTCATAATTCTCAGCCTACTGCAGTAGCCCGCCCGCACCCTTCCAGGCGGCGACATGCCAACCTTCATCGTGATCCTCTTTCACTCGTATTGCCGTCGCGATTGCCAGATACGCGCGCCCTGATAGGTAAGGGACTCCTCGCGCAACGGCTCAAATACACACCCTGTCAAGGGAAACGGTGATGCCTCATGAGGGCATAGAGGCATCGACTCTCGTTTTGGCCTTCACTCTGTCAACTATGTCATTGACGAAACGGTCCGTCAAGTGCTTCCGGGGGATTGGATGGCGCCGACCGTTGGCTCAACACCGGATGCGCGATTGAGCCACCTCGCGAGACCGACTGTTGGGATCACACGTCGGATCCCCTCCGAGGCCGATACGAGGGAGAACCCGGACCCCGATCCTCATGCCTATACCCCTCCTCGTGGGTCAGGTAGAACCACCGTGGCGGACCCTTGGATGTGCGTAGTACCGGTCTGCCGGGTGACGAAAAGCTCGAGCTCCGCCACCTGTTCGCCGTCACGGATCAACATCGAGGCGATTTTGGCCCGGTAGGTCAGGACATCACCGATAAACGATCGGTCGCGAAACTGAACTTGGAACCGGCGCACACTGTGGACACCGAACGCATTCGCGACGTAGTTCGCCAGTATTCCGGCAGTAAGCATCCCTGGTGCGAAAGGCCCTGGGAGCCCGACTGCTTGGGTGTATTCCGTGTCGTAGTGGACTGGATGCCGGTTATTGCAGACGTCTTGATAGGCCAGGTAGTCGTCCAAGGTCAGCGGCTCCGGAACCAGCTCAGGTACCTCTGTCCCAGCTACCATCTCCATCGCCCAGTCCGACTTGGTCACGATTCCCCCTCGACGCCAAGCTCGATATGGACCCCACGTGCCTCAGCTACGAGCCGGCCAGTCGCGTCACGGTACTCGTACACCGATTCTGTGAATCGCATGGTCCCGCTTCGTGAGCTGACCTTCTCGTACACCCGCTCGATCCGGCTTTGGCCGGTCAGAGTCGTGCCAGCCTTTGGCGACGGACCGTAGAACACGTATTCCTGACCGCCATGCACCATATGGCTGAGATCCCTTGGTACGTCCCCATAGGGATTATTCTCAGGCTTTTGCCATCGAACTGTGCAGTTCAAAAACGTCACTGGCATAACCGGCGAATCGGTGAAGTATTCCGGGCTTTCAGCCTTCGTAGCCCGAGCAAATGCCCGGATGTCTTCGGAAGTTACTGCGATCTCAAATGGCATATTCTTACTGGGTTCGCCGTTCTTGACATCGTCCATAATCATCCTTCATATAGGGGCGGTGTCAAACCCGACAACGAGCCCGATAGCTTTCAGACACCCTGTGCAGTCAGGTCCAGCACGGACGGTGGATTCCATGTGTCGCTGGCCGCATCCAATTTTCTCAAGCCAGCGCCACCTCTTTTGTGCAGAGGCGAAGATTCAGCTCCGAATGGTCATAAGGAATGTTCCCATAGCTGAACGTGCCAATGAACCGGTCGTTCTGCACCGATTTGTTGGTACTCACTACTCGGTTATAGCACTGCTCGGGAGCGCCGAATAGCTCAACCCCGAGGAAGAACTCGACCGCAGCCTCCTCGTCATTACGTAGGGTGTCCGACATCTTCTGATAGAAGTCGTAAACCGCCGGGCGTGCCGGATAGGGTTACCCGCCCGCCTTCGACGATCGGCTGGCCGCCCGACCCTGGAGAGCTTCCTGACCTGCACGGTCCGGTTATTTGAAATACCCCCGGGAACGAAAAATGCTACGCCGCGCTCGCCGAGGTGCGGCCCACGGACATCGGAGGAGTCAGATTAGGCGCTCCAAGGGGACGTTACATACGTGTCATCGAGGTCGGCCACATTCTGGCATCCGACCATGCCGAGACAGCGATCAAGCTGGGTGCTGAAGTACTCGAGTACAGCACGAACCCCCTGCTGCCCGGCCGCCCCTAGCGCAAGCACATACGGTCGACCGATCAGGACGGCTTTCGCACCGAGCGCCAAGGCCTTTACGACATCCGATCCCTGCCGTACGCCACCGTCTAGAAGCACTTCGACGGAATCCCCAACAGCACGCTTGATCGCCGGGAGAGAACTCAGGGTCGCGGGTGTGCCGTCCAAAACGATGCCGCCGTGGTTCGATACCACGATGGCCGACGCACCGGCGTCTACGGCCCGCCGGGCATCCTCGGGCGTGATGATTCCCTTCACGATCACGGGACCGCCCCACTTCTCCCGGATCCACGCGAAATCGTCCCACTGAGCAGTGACTATGTCAGAGCTTCTGGGGTTGGGCGCATTAGCCAGGCCGACCCGCATGCCGTCACGAACGAAACCCCACGTCCAACGGGGGCGGACGATCAGCTCCGGCGCATATTGCAGGGCGGACCGCAGATTGATTCCAAGAGCAGACGGAGACTTCGAGGCGACCGGGTAGTCGACCGTGACCACCAGTGCGTCGTACCCGCAGGACTTGGCCTGGGAGATCACTTCTTCGGCGTATTCCCGACCATTGAACAGGTAGAGCTGCTGCCACAACGGTCCGGTGGTCGCGGCGCGCAGTTCCTGGATGGAATGGCCAGCGACCATGCTCACCGCACAGATGGTTCCTGCATCGTGGGCGGCGCGAGCCGCAGCAATGGCACCATCTGGATGCAGCAGCCTCAGCGCGCCGACCGGATCGATGATGACAGGCATGGCGATTTCCCGTCCGAGGACGGTGGTGGCCTTCTCGCGATCTACGGTGGCGACCGCGGCACGAGGAACCAAAAAAACCTTGTCGAAGGCCTCGACATTGGCCTTTAGAGTCACGCCCCGGTCCCGCCCACTGGCGATCTCGGTGAATATTGACTTCGGCAATCGGCGGCGGGCTGCCTTCAGGATGTCTTCGTACGACTGGAAGACCACTTCTCGGTCAAGCGAATTCGGCATCAGAACACTACTTTCGGAGCCAGATATGACGTCTCGAACCTTGCAGACATGTAGCAGCTCGCGACGAGTCGAGATGTCAATCCCATCGTTTGCAATTCCTCATCTTGGCAGTTTCATCGTTCCATTGATCCAGGCTTCCAGGCCAGGAAGATCGGCCGGTTCCATCAGTTCGCGACTCATCCCGCGCATCGTCGTCGGCCTCGACATTACGGCGCGAGAGACGCTCATGATCTGACATCTCCGCCGTCATCTGGACGCCACAGCCCGACGAGGTTGAAGCTCTTTCATTTGACTCCATGCGGGAGTAATCCGACTTCAGTCGCTCCGATCAGCTCGATGTAACGGGGTAGATCCCGGGGAATAGGTGACATTTGCCGGTTGCGCCTCTCGGACCCCCACGTACTACAGGCACACTTCATATTGGTTGGGATGTTGAACTTGATATCCGATGCTCGCTCGAAGTCAGATATAGCCTCGTCCACGTTCGTAACGAGAGCGCCTCCGCGAAAGTACGGTGAGTTCATATGCCTTCCTGCCTTAACGGCTCTGTCACCTGCACGCGCCGAGCCGGCATCCCTACTGCCTGGGGCTGGCATGCGTAGATGGTGCCATCGACGTTCGGATCGCAGGAGGCGAGCCTTCGGGTCGATGTCGTCACGAAAAGGGTGTCGAATGCCCGCCCGCCGAAGCAGCAGCTGCTGACGTTGGGCGTTGGAATCTTTACGATGGCATCCAACTCACCCTCCGGCGTGTAGCGATGGACCATCCCACCACCCCATATAGCAACCCAGACGCAGCCCTCAGAATCGACCGCGACGCCGTCGGGAATTCCTATCTCAGGCGGGATCGTCACAAAAGGTCGACGGCTGTATATCGCGCCGTCCAACCGGTCATAGTCGAAGACGTCGATTCGCTGAGTAGCGCTATCGACGAAATAAAAAAGGACCTGATCGGGAGACCAGCCCAATCCGTTGGAGAGCTTTACCGACGGCAGCACCACAAGTGTTCCGTCGCGATCGAACCGGTAAAGCGCGCCGTCAGCTCGTGACCTGTCGGCCGACATCGTTCCCGCCCATACCCGTCCTATGGGATCGACCTCGCCGTCGTTCATGCTGGCCCGCGGCGCGTCCAGAGGCAGCGAAAACGTGCGCAGAGATTTGCCGGTATCCAGGTCCAGGTCGTATAGCCCGTCAGAACCTGCGACGAAGACATGAGACCCTTCTCCGAGGAAGACGGACCCCACCGCGGTCCCTACACCATACGTGGAGCTCGTCCCTCGAGCGATATCGGAGAGGTAGACCTCTTCCCGATCCATGTCGATCCACAGGAGCATCTGCCTTGTCCAGTCCCATACGGGGCCCTCGGCCAGACCGGCGCTCGGTGTGAGCACCGCCTCTACTTCGGTAACCGTCCGGACCATTATGAGGAACGACGTGCATATCCAGAGGCACGCCTTTCCTCATGCGGGCCGCAACAGAGGAACATTGCCTCTAGTTCCGAGGCTCGACGTACTCAAAGAGGTGCACCGCGGACACCGCAGTCCGATCGTCGATTGAACCACCGCCCACCTGGGTGAGCGCAATGGATGACCGACGCTCGACCTGCCGCTCGCCGGCTTGACCTCGCAGCTGTTTCACGACCTCGTAGGCCTGGGCCACACCAGATGCACCGAGCGGATGGCCCCGTGCGAGCAGGCCGCCCGAGGGGTTCACGGGCAAAGGACCATCTATCGCAGTGTGACCGGTTGTGGCCCACTTCTCCTCGTCGCCAGCGGGGCACAAGCCCAGATCGACCCATGAAGTCATCTCACCAACGGCCGTAGCATCGTGTACTTCGGCCATGCCCACGTCTGAAGGGTCGACGGATGCGGCCTCATATGCCGCATTGCTCGCGACCTTCGTTGCGCTCTTGCCACCGGAGGTTGCGGCCAGCGTCCGCAACTGCGACGCCCGAATGCGCACACCGGGTTGCGTGCCGGTTTGCCCGGAGGTGACCACTGCGGCGGCGGCGCCGTCACCGATCAGCGAGCACATGGGTACAGTCAGCGGCTCCACCAAGAGCCGCGCTTCCATGATCTCCTCGGCTGAAATCGGGGTGACGCGCTGAGCCTTGGGGTTCATGGACCCGTTCAGCCATGCCTTGGCCGCGATACAGGCCAGGCCGTAGCTGGTCACACCGCGCTCTTTCATCAACCGTCGGGCCCGCTCAGCGTAGACATCGATGAACGGGCTGCGATCCATCGGCAACGAATCCACATCGATCGCTCCGATGTCCATCGCACCCATCAAAGCACGGATCACCCGGTCCCGCACCTGGTGGTACATCTTCTCCGCGCCCACAACAAGGATGCAGTCCCATTCCTCAGCGGCGATGCTGAGGAATGCTTGGTGAAGAGCCGTACCGCCCGAAGCGCACGCGTTCTCGACATTTATCACCGGGATGCCGTCAAGGCCGATGCTGTAGGAAAATACCTCACCACGTATGCATTCCTGGCCGCTCAAGATGCCAGCAAGAGCGTTGCTGAAATAGACGCACTGGACATCACGGAGTTCGACGCGGGCATCGGAAAGAGCTTCCAGGCTCGCCTCCGTCGCCAAGTCCGTAAGACTTCGCTCCGGAAAGCGGCCGAAGGCCGTCATACCGACTCCGGCAATGGTAGCCATTGTATTTTTCATTTCACCCGGCTCCAAAGTGTTATTGAGGCTCCTTTCACGGTTGAAAGGTGCTTTTGCTCGATGTAGCGCCAGAACGAGTCGACCGGTTCGATGTTATGGATATCCCTATTCATGATCTTTAGTCCATGTGGGGGCCACCGAAGTCTAGAAGTCGCCGACCTCGATGTCAACGACACTGGTGACTACGGGCAGCGGGGCGGCGCTCCAGCCACGGCTGTCCCTGTCCGCCCAGATGCGTGTGCGACTCGCGCATCAACACGGCTGGAGCGCAGCGGACGACGATTCCGTGGACCGAAGGACGGGGAGCACCGGCTTATAGGAGATGAGGGCTCCGCCGGCCGGTCGACCTAGCCGATGGAGCCTGCCTTTAGTCCCTGTACTCAGTGATGACGCCGGCGACGAAATCGAGGTGATCAAAGTACCAGTCGATTGACGCCTGTTGGGTGTCACAAGGCGC
The DNA here is from genome assembly GCA_035569695.1 of Acidimicrobiales bacterium. GTDB lineage: Bacteria > Actinomycetota > Acidimicrobiia > Acidimicrobiales > RAAP-2 > DASXMT01. The sequence goes on from DATMMO010000171.1 coordinate 15,273, forward strand.
GGTTGGCTGCATCGTTAAGTAGGTGGCCCCGAGAGCCTGGGCCGCGTCGAGTTCGCGTCGAAGATCACCGAGGTCCCGGCCGGCGTGTCGATTGACCAGGCTCAGACCCATAGGTGCTTCTCGGCCAGCCACGCGGGCAGCTTCATTAATAAACTTCAGCTTGGAAGCGACCTCCTCGCTGGCAGAGTCTCCGACCTGCCAGCCATCGGCCAGTCGGGCGATCCGTTCCAACACCCCTCTACTCGGTCCCGCGCCACCCCCGATCCAAATCGGAATGGAGTGGGTGGGCCGGGGCAGAATGCCTGCCCCGTGGATCTGGTGAAACCTCCCCTTGAAGGTCACGGCCTCTTCGGTCCACAGCATGCGCAGCACCTGGATCTGCTCTTCGAAGCGGGCACCACGATCGTCGAACGAAGCACCGAGGCCCTCGTACTCCGGTTGGTTCCAGCCCGTCCCCACCCCGAGCCGTAGGCGACCGCCGGAGAGGATATCGACCTCGGCAGCCTGTTTGGCCACCAATGCTGTTTGGCGCTGGGGCAGCACAAGGATGCCAGTAGCGAACTCCAGGTTGCTTCTCCCCGCCAGGTAGGCGAATAGCGTGAACTGCTCGTGGAGCGGGGTGTAGATGTCGTAGTCGTGGGCGGAGCTCTTGTCGGGATGCGCGTCCCAATCGACGCCAAGCACGTGGTCGACACACTGGATGAAGCTGAAGCCCTTTTCCTCTAGCGCCCAGACGTACCGCAGCAGCACGTCGAGATCAAGGGCCATCTCGCGTTGGGGAAGCGCGACGCCGAATCTCATCGGTTCGCTCCTGCGTCTCCCGTGTGGCACATCGTTCCTCCCAAAACGGGGGGTAGCCTCGTCAGAGACTCCCTCAGGATAATAAATTTAGGTAGATCCAACCCCGAACCCCGAACCAAGAATGGACGGACAGAGACGGCCAGCCGATCAGGCAGACCCTCCCGACGTGCCCATTGGGAACTTCCACACGTTGCCATTGATCGTCTGGCCTCCGTCCACGACGACGGTATGGCCACTCACGAACCGGGCCTCCTCGCTTGCGAGATACAGAGCGGCATGAGCGACATCGGAGGCGAGCGGGGTGAAGCCAAGGGGGGAAGTAGCCCGGAGCCGCTCGGCCGCCAATTCTAGAGCCGCCTTGCGATCACTGGCTTCGGCCGCCCGCACCCCCGCAGCGAGAGGGGTAAGGACCGCTCCCGGGGCAATTGAATTGACCCGGATCCCGAAAGCGGAAAGTTCAGAGGCAGCCGACTTGGTTACACCGATGACTGCATGCTTGGAGGTCGAATATGCGTGAGGACCGATGCCGCCCAGCACGCCGGCGGTGCTCGAAGTATTGAGGATTACGCCCGACCGCCGCGGGATCATCACGCGGGCCGCGTGCTTTGTACCAAGGAACACCGACCTGATCAGGATCGCGACAGTCCTGTCCCAGGCCGCAGCGTCAATCTCCGCAATGGTCCCGGTCGCGGAGCCCACCGATCCTGCATTATTGAACATGCAGTCGAGCTGACCCCACTCCTTCATGGCAATATGGACGGCAGCTTCGACCGAGCTTTCATCGGTCACGTCGCACTGCACGAAGCGCGCGGAGTCACCGAACTCCTTCGCCACCTCGCGCCCCAGTTCTTCTTGGATGTCGGCTATGACGACGCGGGCACCTTCCTCGATAAACAGCCGGGCCGAAGCCTCACCGATACCACTGGCCGCGCCGGTGACAACCACGACACGTCCTCCCATCCTCTCCACTGGACCCTCCCACACGAAGACAAATACCCCTTTTCGATGCTCCGTTACTAAGACTTTTCGAGAAGATGACGTCCGTCCAGCCGATCCGGCATGAGGGAAGCGACGCCGGGAACGGCAACGAAAACAACGACTACGAGGCCCGGACCTATTCCGAAACGGGCCAGCTAGCCAACTGATACCAGTTGGTCCCTCTTGCTTGTGGATGGCATGCGTCCGTTACCGAGCGAAGTAGCGTCGATGGTAAGCGTTGGTCCGCCATCATGTCAATGTATTCGTTGAGGACCTCGATGCGATGGTAAAGTGGTTGTACATTCTCCCGCCGACAGAGCGCGCCGTCGTCCGGCAGTTAGGGCCGCCTATTTATCATCGGGGGCGTTGACAAGTAAGGTGGCGACCTTGACTTTCTACCGCGTCTGTGACGTCGTCGGGCAAAACGTCGGCGACGACCGACAGCCGAAGTACGAGAACCCGCCGCGTACTGCCGTCTACGACAAGTCGATGATCAATATTGGCCCCTACGGCCACCCGGCTACCCAGGGGGACACCTGCTAGTCGAGGGGGGCCAGTGCTCGACTCCACATCCTTGGAAGGCGAAACCTGAGGAGAACGCCGTACTCGCAGATGGACTCCGCGCTACGGACGGATTATCCCCCAAGTCCTCGCCGTCCAATGGCGTCCGTCAGCGGAGCAGACTTGGTTTCTTTGTTGCAAAAGTCCTCGCAGTGACCCTCAGACAAATCTTCCATGGGCCACAGATTATGTTGAAGAGAGCACTATGAACCAAAGACCTTCAGTCAGCCACTTGCGCACAAAGGAACCTCGACGTAAGAAGCCGCCTCGGGATCCTGTCGCAGAACTTAGGGAATTGGCAGATCAGCGTCATCACGCAGAAGCCGCCATTGCCAGGGCCGTGCGTTCGGCCAAAGAGGCCACCAATCGACACCCATCGACGTAGCTATCGATCATTGCTCGCATCTGCAGCGGGTTCCTCTTTATTGCGTCACGGTTGCCTTTCAGCAATACACAGTCCCGCCGTAACCGAGTCACGTTGTAGATCTGGCTATGGCCAAGGATATTTCTGCTGGGTATTTCCGCCACTATCGTCGCAGCCGCGTCGACGGCGATCGTAATATCGCGGGCCCCAAGCTCGGGCGATTTGGCATCGACCCCGGGCCGTGACGATCCCTGAACTGTTGAAGTTGAAATTGGCGGTCGAGGGTCATGTTGAGGCGGAACGCGCTCTGCTTCGCTCTACGAACCGTCGCTGGTTGCCAAACGTTGAACATTTCAGCCTGGGACGTCAACAACGACCGGTTCCTCTACTGCTCAATGGTCTCCACGTTGGGACGTCTTTTCGAGGCTCTGCAGGCTGATCGAGGATGTCCGTCAAAGTGGGGCAATGCCAGCGAGGAGAGGGTGTTCATAAGAACCGGTGGGTCGTGGATCGACTGATGGGTACCGGAGATCGTCGGAACAGTAGTTAATCTGCGTCCGGTGTTGGATGCATCACGAGCAATGTATGCGGCCACCGATGAAGCAGCTTTGCCGGGACTGATCTACGAGCTAGGTTGCTCAGTGCGCCTTTGCGTGCGCCGGCGACCACGATGGTCTCGCCGGCGTGACGCGTGGCCACGTCCATCAGCTCGGACGCAATGTCTCCGCATCGAGCCTCGAAAGACCATTGGACTCCGAGTGGCTCGAGACACACGATCGCCTGTCCTTGGGCGAGAACAGCCTGGTAGCCCAAGGCTTCTTGGAGCGTAACGATGGCGCTGGGGACATCAACGCCCGCCGCCGCCGACAGCGTATTGGCATACACGAACACCACAACCACTTTCCGTTGCGACGCCAAGGCCAGGGTGCCCGCACAGATGATGCCCTGACGGCTTGTTTCGGAACCATCAGTATAAACAACGATTGTTCCTCGTACCGTGCTTCCACGTTCTTGATTTGTGCGGTTGGAGGCAACGACTGCGTTGGGGCCAGATCGAACCGACGCACGAAGGTAACTGCGTCGCCGCTGGCCGCGAATGAAAGGAATGATGGACATCGAGATCTCAATTCATTTTGTCAAAATGGTCACGCTCGACTTCCGTCATAAAGCAGGCAAGGCGTTCTGAATAGGGGCTTTCTGAGGCATGACGGCAAGTGATGGCCTCGCCAGGCGGTAACGTCTCAATCAGGTTGCAAACGGCGTCGACGCGGGCGAGTCGGTAGCCGTGCAACAGCTCACGCCCTGCAGGAGTGACCTCGACCGAGACAACCCGAGGGTCAAAAGCATCGATGTCACGCTTCAGTGGGGTCATCGCGCTCTGGAGGTCCGACCAGCACGTTCATCGACGGCTGACTCATAGCTTCGCCAGTGCCGGGAATCAGTAAAGCGCCGGGCCAACGCGCTCCATGGTCGGAACGGTCACGAGTGACGTCAGCCTCAACTCGCTCATAGACGAACAGACGAGTTCGCTCATCAAACGGATCGATAAATACCTCACCGACTCGGATCAAATTCTCGCAGCTCTCTGGATGAGTGCGACCGGACATGGATCAGGGATGACCGACGATGGTCGCAACCCCAAAAGTATGTGGGACATACTACCAACCTACCGGGCGCTCAGTTGACGCCGAGCAGGTCCTGTCTACCCTTCGAACAAAGATCGAGAGGGACGCCCGGCTGGAAGTGGCGATGTCCGACCCGTGTTGGGCTTCCCCGCTCAGCCCATGAGTTCGGCAGCAGAAGCGATGTCTCTGCCACGTGAGCCCCCTCATCAATCCGAGGATTCAGTGGTTCAGGGCGGCCGCTAGCCGCCGCATGCCGTCGAGACGCAACGGCGCCCCGCCGCGCATCACCGGGAACGGCTGGTCAACGCTGAGCACCTGGATGCAGATGTGGTTGGCTCCCGCGGCGCGGTGCTCGTCCAGCCGCGCCTTGATGGCCTCCTCATCGCCCCAGACGACCAGGGCGTCGACCAGCCGGTCGCTGCCGCCGCCAGTGAAGTCGTCGTCGCCGAAACCC
>DATMMO010000172.1:0-5799 GCA_035569695.1 Acidimicrobiales bacterium
CCGGTTGTGGGCGTTGTCGTTGGCCCCGAGGATGGTATAGGTCGGATCGCCCGGCAAGATGTGGACGAGGAGGAACGTCAGCACCGAGATGATGAACACGACGACGATCAGTTGGACGAACCGTCTGGCCAGGTACTTGCCCATCAGTGTTGAGGTTCCCGGTTTCCTTTCCGGCGCTTAGCCGGCCATCCAGATCTGGGTCGGGAACAGTATGCCGTTGTCGAACGGCTTCCCCGGCGTTCCATCGGGAAGGGTGGGATTGGCGAAGTTCTGGATCCGCTGGTCACCGACTTCTGACCATACCGTCTGGCCGAGCCACAGGTAGGGGAGATCCGCCCCCAGGCGCTTGCCCACCGTCTGATAGGCCTTCGCTCGCACGCCGGTGTTGGAGTTCGAACGCCCGGTCTGGAGAGCGGCCTCGATCTGCGGGTCCGAATTTCGGGCGAAGTTGAGGGCGATCCCTCCGATCGGCCCGATCGTGGTCGTGCTCCACCACACGTAGTTGATGTCGGGGTCGCCCGCCGCGTACTGGTAGAAGGTGTAGGCCTGGAATTTGCCGCTGATGGCGTTGGAGATGAGCTCGGCCTGTTGGATCGTCTTCAAGTTGATGGTGATGCCGACCTGTTGCCACATCTGCTGGAGCACCTGTGTCAACTTGATCAGGCGAGGGTCGGGTATGGTGCCCAGCTCGACAACCGGCGTGCCGTGCTGCTGCTTGTACGCGGCCACCAGCTTCTTGGCTCCGGCCGGATCGAAAGTGGGATAGGGCGTGGGGGAGTAGAACGGCGACCCCTGGGGGAATGGGCTGGTGGATAGGGAGCCCAGTCCGCCGCCGAAGAGCTTCTGCAGGGTCTGCTGGTTCATGCCCTTGGCCAGGGCCTGGCGAATCCGGAGGTCGTTGGTGGGAGGGGCCAGACAATTCAAGATGAGGAAGTTCATGTCCGGTTCGCCCACCTTCTGTTGCAGGCTGTCCACCACCTGATACGCCGACTGGTTCTGGAAGTGGTCGACGGTGTTGGGGTCGATGGAGAAGATGAGGTCGACCCCGCCCGCCTTCAGGGTGGCCTCCCGTTGGGAGGTGTCAGGAATGGGCTTGAAGGTGATCTGGTCCAGATAGGGATAGCCGGACCGCCAGTAGTGGGGGTTGCGGGTGGCGGTGAAGTGGTCGTTCGGGTTCCAAGAGGAGTACGTGAACGGCCCGGTGCCCACCGGCTTGGGGGGCGTCGAGTTGGAGGCGCCGTCGATCATCGACTGGCCCACGACGTAACCGAGCTGGGTGGCCATGTAGTACGGGAAGGCCACCAAGGGCTGCGCGCAGGCGACATCGACCGACAGCGGGCCGGTGACGGTGAAGCCCTCGACCGGCTTGAGGGCCGTCCCGGTCAGGGCCGAGGCCTTCAGGGCGTCGAGGTTGTTCTTCAGCACGGTGGCGGTCAGGGCCGACCCGTCGGAGAAGGTGATGTTGGGCCGAAGGGTGATGGTCCATACCGTCTTGTCGGCATTGGGCGTCACCGACTGGGCCAGGTACGGCTTGATCTCGCCGGTGGCCGCCACCGCGGTCAGCGGGTCGTAGATGCTGTTGGCATAGAGGTACCCGTTGACGTCCCAGTGGTTGTTGGGTGGGTAGAAGCCGTCGATGTCGGCGGTGATGCCGAGGATGGCCGTTCCACCCCGCCTGGGCTTGCCCGTCCCGATGCCGGCCTTGGACGTCGTGGCGGCAGCGGCGACGCCGCCACCCACGGGGGAGCCGCTGGTCAGCAGACCCGGGCCGGCCACGCCGGCGACGGCCACGACCCCAGCCGTAGCCGCCCCTCGCGACAGGAACTTCCTACGGCTGAGCTCCTTCGACGCACTCGTACCCTCGGACCCTTCAGACGTGTTCATATCATTCGGCTCTGGCGTGTTCATGCCTTCCCCCCTCGATTGGTTCCCCCCGGATGCTTCCTTCGCTGGTCGACCCGGACGTTACCGCTCGGTAGGCGTTCCGGTCGAGGCCCCCTCCTTCCTGTTGACAAGTCCGTGTCTTCCTCCCGGCCACACCTCCCGGTCCTCGTAGCCCCAACTGCCGGCCAGTGAGGCACAACTCCTGGTCGACTCATCACTACCATGCCACCCATGGATTCGGCTGGCATGGGCACGACGTCGGTGAACGCGCCCGAGGCCGGCGCGGGCGGTCTCGAGGTCGATGGGGCCAGCCGGGAGGATGTGACCGACCCGGTCGACCCCGGCGCTGACAGCCCCCAGGGGGACGGGCCCCGACATCCGGTCCGTGGTCCGTTGCTGGGCGCCGGGGACCATATCGAGCACTTCAGCCGCAGGGTGACGGTGGCCATCGGCGTGCTCGTGGCCCTGGTTCTGGCCTTCAGCCTGGTGCTCCGGTTCTGGACCACCTCCGACCTGTGGCTCGACGAGGCACTGACCGTCAACATCGCCAAGCTGCCCATCCATGACCTCCCGACCTATCTCAAGCGGGACGGTGCACCACCGTTGTTCTACGTGCTCCTCCATTTCTGGATGGGCATCTTCGGCTCGTCGGACCTGGCCGTGCGCTCGTTGTCCGGGGTCATCGGAGTCATCACGGTGCCGCTGGCCTGGTTGGCCGGGCGCCGCCTGGGTGGGAGGGTCCTCGGCTTCTCGGCCATGCTCCTGGTGGCTACCTCGCCCTTCGCCGTCCGATATGCCACCGAGGCCAGGATGTACGCGCTGGTCGCGTTGCTCACCGTGCTCGGGTACCTGGCCCTCGATCGCGCTCTGCGCAAACCTCGTCCCGGCAACCTGATCGCCGTCGCTGTGGTGACCGGGTTGTTGCTGTACAGCCAGTACTGGGCCATCTACCTCATCGCCACCACCCTGGTGTGGTTGGCCTACCAGGCCTGGCGCGGCCGAGCGGTCTGGAGGCGGAACGCCCGGGTGGCCTTCGTCGCCGTGGTCGTCGGCTGCCTGACCTTCCTGCCCTGGATCGGGATCTTCTTCTACCAGTCCAAGCACACCGGCACGCCGTGGGCGGCGCCGGCCAACTTCTCGGCCTTGGTCAATGCCATCACCTCGTTCGCCGGCGGTCCCACCAATCAGGGACGCCTGTTGGCCCTGATCCTGTTCGCACTGTCCGGGCTCGGACTGTTCGGCATGGCCGTGAATCGTCGCCACATCGACGTCGACATCCGCACTCGGCCCCTGGGTCGTCCCCTGGCCGTCGTGATCGTGGGCACCCTGGTCCTGGCCGTCATCGGCGGGTTCATATCCAATAGCGCCTTCGACGCCCGCTACGCCTCGGTGGTCTTCATCCCGCTGATCCTGTTGGTGGCCCTGGGACTGTCCACCTTCTTAGACCTCCGGGTCCGCGCCGTGATCCTGACCGTGGCCGTCATCGCCGGGCTGGCCGGCGCCGTTCCCAACGTCACCACCAATCGGACCCAGGCCGGTGAAGTGGCCGCCGCCCTGGCCCCCCGGGCCAAGCCGGGCGACGTCGTCGCCTACTGCCCCGACCAGTTGGGCCCGGCCGTCAGCCGGCTGCTCCCAACTGGTCGCTACCAACAGATCACCTTCCCTCGGGGCACGGGACCGACATACGTGAACTGGGTCGACTATGCCGCCGCCTCCCACAGGGGATCGCCGGTGCTCTTCGGCCAGCAGCTCGAGCGCATGGCCGGGCCGAACCATCAGATCTTCGTGGTCTGGTACGGGAGTTATCAGACCTTCGGATCCAAGTGTGAGCAGATTCTGCAAACTCTCGGATACGACAAGAGCCTCCAGTCGACGACCCTCCTCACTGGGCGCCCGACGCAGTTCTACCAACCCATGGGGCTGGTGCAGTACGCGCCAACCAAACCCTGACCGGTCTGGTGCGCACCCGGGAACGGACCCTCGGTCGCGCCATCGTGGTCGCCCTTCCGGCGTGGGGGCTCAGCCGGGTCGTGGTGGTGGGAACGCTCTTGTTCGCTCGGTTGACCGTATCGAGCGTCCGGCCCCACAATGGGGCCGCGCTGGCCCGGACCCACCAGGGCCTGCTGGGTTGGGATGCCGGCTGGTACCAGTCCATCGCCGCCCACGGCTATGCCGCCTCCGGTCAGGAGTCGTTGCGGTTCTTCCCGGTGTTCCCGATGCTGGCCCGCGGGCTCGCCTGGATTCCGGGCCTGGGAACGGGAACGGCCGTGGTCATCGTGGCCAACCTCTCGGCCCTGCTCGGGATGGCGGTCCTGGTCGTCCTGGTGCAGCGGGAGACAGGGGACGCTGAACTGGCCCGGAGGACCGTCTGGTTGCTGGCTCTGGCTCCGCCGGCCTACACCCTGGTCCTGGGCTATGCCGAGGGGACCCTCCTCCTCTGCACCACGGTGGCGTTCTTGGCCCTTCGGTCCCGGCGGTGGTGGTGGGCTGCTGCTGCCGGCCTGGTCGCCGGGGCCGTCCGGCCCATCGGCCTGCTGTTGATCGTCCCGGCCCTCATCGAGGCCTGGCAGGCCCGCCACGACGGCCGGTCCCTCCGACAATTGGTGGGCCGCCTGGCGGCGGTGGTGGCCCCAGTCGCAGGGACCGCTGGCTTTCTGCTGTGGGTCGACACCAACTTCGGTGACGGCTTCCTCCCCTTCAAGGTCCAGCAGCAAGGCGGCCACCGCGGGCCGCTGGCCGATCCCTTCGCCACCGTGGGGCACAATGTGGCCGCGCTGTTCCACGGGCACCACTTGGGTAGTGCACTGCACATCCCCTGGGTGATCCTCAGCGTGGTCGTGTTGGTGTTCGTCTTCCGTCGCCTCCCCGTGTCCTACGGGGCGTTCACCGCGGTGGTCCTGGCCGTTTCGCTCACCTCGTCAAACCTCGACTCGTTCGAACGGTACGCCCTCAGCGCCTTCCCCCTCGTCATCGCCGGGTCCATGTGGACCTCTCGACGGCGGGTGGAGCAGGTCGTGCTGGTGATAGCTGCGGTGGGAATGGCCGCCTACGCCTACCTTTCGTTCGTCAACGTGGTCGTCCCCTGAACCGAGGGGTCCGGGCCCACAGGCCGACGACCCGCAGTCGACCGGCCGACACCCCACCCGACGACCCGCTGTCGGACCAGGTACCCTCGACAGGCGTGCCCGTCCGCCAGCGGTCAGGCACCAGCCAGTATCCTGCCCCGTGGTCGGGTCGGCTCATGGCGTCACCATCGGACATGAGAAAACCCCTGCCCGACTATCGGTGTTCACACTGGGTGACGAGTTGGTGTTCACGCTGGCGGCACCGAATCCACAGGTTCGAGCGGTCAGCGCCAAGTAGGACGATTCTCCCGCCATCCGGGCCGGGCACACGAGCGAGAACGGATTGATGTAGTGGTCCCAGCTGTCGACAACGAGGAGCATTCGACCAGTCAGGCGAGTGACCCGATCGTGGTGGTCGGCGCCGGACCGGCCGGCCTGACCGCGGCGTACCAGCTGGTCAAGTGGGGGGACCCGGTCGTCGTCCTGGAAGCGGACGACGTGGTGGGCGGCATCAGCCGGACGGTCGAACGGGACGGCTGGCGATTCGACATCGGCGGTCACCGCTTCTTCACCAAGGTGGCCCCGGTCGAGGAGTTCTGGCACGAGATCCTCCCACCTGAGGACTTTCTCCTGCGCCCCCGTATGAGCAGGATCTTCTACCGGGGCAAGTTCTACGACTACCCCCTCAAGGCCGGGAACGCGCTGGGGAACCTCGGCCTGTGGGAAGCCTTCTTGTGCGGGCTCTCCTACCTGTGGGCCCGGATTCGACCGCCCACGGACCAGACCAACTATGAGGGCTGGCTCGTGGCCCGGTTCGGGTGGCGTCTGTACCGCACCTTCTTCAAGACCT
>DATMMO010000173.1:0-14965 GCA_035569695.1 Acidimicrobiales bacterium
CTTCACCGTCCAGAACAACAACGCCGGCAGCACCCTCACCGGGGTCGGTTTCGGTGACACCTTGCCCGCCGGCTTGGTGGTGAGCAACCCCAACGGGCTGACCGGATCGTGCGGGGGCGGGACCATCACGGCCGTAGCCGGGTCGAGCTCGGTCAGCCTGAGCGGGGCCACCATCGCCGCCAGCGCCCAGTGCACCTTCTCGATCAACGTCGACGGCACCACCCCGGGCACCAAGAACAACACCACCGGACAGGTCACCTCCACCGAGGGCGGCACCGGAGGGACGGCCTCGGCCAGCCTGTCGGTCATCGCCCCGCCCAGCATCGCCAAGTCGTTCAGCCCGGCGACCATCGCCACCGGCGCCACCAGCTCGCTGACCTTCACCATCACCAACCCGGCGGCCAACTCGTCGGCTCTGACCGGCGTGGCCTTCACCGATACCCTGCCCACCGGCCTCACCGTGGCCACCGCGACCGCCTCGACCTGCGGAGGGACGCTCACCACCACCAGTCCCACCGGCATCGCTCTCACCGGGGCCGCCATCGCCGCCAGCTCCACCTGCCAGTTCTCTGTCACCATCACCGGTGTAACCAGCGGGAACTACACCAACACCACCGGCACCGTCTCGGCCACGAACGGGGGGACCGGGAACACGGCGTCGGCCAACCTGGCCGTGGGCACCCCCACCACCTCCGCACTCACTGCGGTGCCCAACCCGTCCGTGTTCGGGCAGCCCGTGGTGTTTACGGACACCGTGTCGCCCACTCCCGGTGGGGGGACGGTCAACTTCACCGATGGCGGAACCTCCATCCCCGGCTGCTCCGCCGTCACCGTGACCTCGGGGGTGGCGGGCTGCACGGTCAGCAACCTGGCCTTCGGCTCCCACTCCATCGTGGCCACCTATTCGGGCAGCGGCGACTTCCTGGGGTCCATGGCGTCCCTGACCCAGCACGTCAACCAGGCGTCGACCACGACGTCGCTCGGCTCCTCGGTCAATCCGTCCCTCACCGGGAACTCGGTGACGTACACGGCCCTGGTGGCGCCGGTTGCACCCGGCGGTGGGACCCCTACCGGAACGGTGGCCTTCACTGATGGCGGGACCACCATCACCGGCTGCGGAGCGGCGGTGGTGACTACGGGCGCGGCGACCTGCTCGGTCACCTACAGCGCCATTGGGACCCATTCCATCGTGGCCATCTATTCCGGAGACACCAACTTCAACGGCTCGACCTCGGGCACCCTGAAGCAACACGTGGTCGCCGCCCCCACCGGGTACGTCCTCGGGGCCGCGGACGGGAATGTCTTCGCCTTTGGGACGTCGAGCTTCCACGGCTCGCTGGCCGGCCAGCACCTGAATCAGCCCATCGTGGGCATCGCCGCCACGCCGGATGAACAGGGCTATTGGATGGTGGCGGCGGACGGCGGGGTCTTCACCTTCGGGGACGCCGGCTTCTTCGGCTCCCAGGGGGGCAAGCCGCTCAACGCCCCCATCGTGGGCATGGCGGCGACGCCCGATGGCCAGGGCTACTGGCTGGTGGCCGCGGACGGCGGGATCTTCACCTTCGGAAACGCCGGCTTCTTCGGCTCCCAGGGGGGCAAACCGCTGAACGCCCCCATCGTGGGCATGGCGGCGACTCCCGATGGCCAGGGCTACTGGCTGGTGGCCGCCGACGGCGGGATCTTCACCTTCGGAGACGCCGGATTCGTCGGCTCCCAGGGGGGCAAACCCCTCAACGCCCCCGTAGTGGGCATGGCCCCGTCCTTCGACGGCCAGGGTTACTGGCTGGTGGCGGCGGATGGCGGGGTCTTCACCTTCGGAAACGCCGGCTTCCACGGTTCCATGGGTGGCGCCCACCTCAACGCACCGATGGTGGGCATGATCTCGACCCCGGCCGGGCAGGGCTACTGGCTGGTGGCGGCGGACGGCGGGGTCTTCACCTTCGGAAACGCTCAGTTCGTCGGCTCCAAGGGCGGCATGCCCATCACCGCCCCGGTCATCGGCATGGCCAACTGAACCCGCTCCCGCAGCCCGGCTCGGAGCCGAACCCGCCGGGCTGCTAACCTGCATTGTCTCGTCGGGGAGCCTCAGGGCTCAACCGGCAGCGGTCCTCAGCCCGGGGCGGTCTTGCCTCCGGTTGGCGATGGGACCGAATTCTCGAGCACGACAAGGAACAGCCGTGGCAAATATCCGTAGCCAGATCAAGCGCAACCGCCAGAACGAGAAGCTCCGCACCCGCAACAAGGCCGTGCGTTCGGAGCTTCGCACCCGGACCAAGCGAGCCATCACCGCCGCCGAGACGGGCGCCGAGGACAGCTACGACGCGCTGCGGCTGGCCATCAAGCGGATCGACAAGGCTGCGGCCAAGGGCGTCATCCATAAGAACCAGGCCGCCAATCGCAAGGCCCGCCTCATGAAGCGCACGGCGGCCTACTTCACCGACGAAGAGGGCTGACCCACAGGCCGGCCCGACCAGGGCCGCTCCCGTCAGTCCCGCCGCCGTCAGTCAAAGAGGGTAGGCGCCGTCACCGGTAGGGGGACGACCTCTGCTTCGTCGACTTCGACCGGAGCAATCAGGCCCGGTTCGTCGTTGGCCACGTTCCCGACCTTCCGGTCGACGGGATGATGGACCAGGGTGCCTGCCGGAGCCGGCTGCATGAGGGCCTCGAGCAACTCGGCATCCTCGGTCGGATCGAGCCAGGCATCGATGGCCTCTGGTTCGAGGATGACCGGCATGCGCTCATGCACCGAGACCACGTCGGGGCCTGCCGCGGTGGTGATGATGGCGCACGAGGTGATCCAGGCCGACCTCTCGTCACCGCCGATCGGGTCTCGCCACACCTCCCAGAGCCCGGCCAGGGCCAGCGGCTGACCGTCGGCCCGGGCGAAGAAATGGGGTTGGCTGCGGTCTCCTGGCCCTTTGTGCCATTCGAAGAACCCGTCGGCGGGAATGACGGCGCGGCGGGTGCGGAACGCCTCGCGGAACGAGGCCTTCGACGACACCGACTCGGCCCGAGCATTGAACAACCGGCCTGCCGGCGTGGCGTCCTTCGACCACGAAGGAATGAGGCCCCACCGGAACCGATCGAGGAGGCGCGATCGGGATCCGGCCGTGTCGGGCGGGCTGCCCCCGTCGACGATGCCGAATATCTCGGTGGTGGGACCCACATTGAACCGGGGCTCGCCCGGGTCGATGCCGGCGGCCAGGGCGGCGTCGAAGACCCGGGACAGTCGTTCAGGTTCCGAGTAAAGGGCGATGCGGCCGCACATGACCTGCCCAGGCTATGCGTCCCGGGGTGAGGTCATCCCCCGGGTCGACGACGGAGGGCTGATCGCACCGGTAGCGGTAGGCCGGAGGGTCGACGTCAGCCCAGCTCGACCCGGCGGGTCAGCTCCACCGTCTCGAGCAGCCGCCGGTCATGGGAGACGAGCAGGAGCGTGCCGGTGAAACCGGACAGCGCCGCCTCCAGCTGTTCGATGGCCGGCAGGTCGAGATGGTTGCTGGGCTCGTCGAGGACCAAGAAGTTGACACCCAGCGCCTGGAACGTGGCCAGCTCGGCCCGGGTTCGCTCGCCCGGTGACAACGAGATACCGGGCCGCGTCACATGATCGGCGCTCAGCCCGAATTTGGCCAGGAGGGACCGCGCTTCGGACAGGGTCAGCCCACAGCGGTCGACGACGGAGTCGACCACGCTGACCGGCCCGAAGAGGGCCCGCCGATCCTGACCGAGCTCGCCCACCACCACGCTGGGGCCGAGCCACTGGCCCCCGGCGCTCAGCGGCAGGCGGCCCAAGAGCGCCTCCACCAGCGTCGACTTGCCCGTCCCGTTCGGCCCGACCAGCGCGATCCGCTCCGCCCACCCGATCTCCAAGTCGATGGGGCCCAGCGTGAACGCACCCCGGTCGACGACGGCGCCGGCCAAGCGAGCCACCACCGCCCCCGCTCGCGGGGCTTGTTCGATGGTGAAGCGAAGGTCCCAGCCCTCCCAGGGCTTGTCCACCACGTCGAGAGCATCGAGGGCACGCTCCGTCCGGCGGGCCCGCGAAGCCAGCTGTTCGGTCCGGTTGATCCGGAAGTCGCGCTGGGCCTTGTCGTTGTCCCTCGGGTTGCGCTTCTCCCGTTGCACCCCCGAGGTCGCCCACTGGCGCTCGCGTCGGGCCCGATCACCCAACTCCGCCCGCCTGGACTGGTAGACGGCGAAATCCTCCAGCTGATGGCGACGGGCCGTCTCCCGCTCGGCCAGGTAGCCGTTCCACCCTCCGCCGTACTGGCGCCCGGAGTGATCGTGCTCATCGAGCTCGAGGATCGAGGTGACGGTGCGGTCGAGGAAGGCACGGTCGTGGGAGACGACGACCAGGGCTCCGACGTGGGCCAGGACGAAGGACTCCAGGCGCGCCAGCCCGTCGAAGTCCAAGTCGTTGGTGGGCTCGTCGAGCAGGGTGATGTCGAAGCGGGACAGCATGACGGCGGCCAGCGCCAGCCGCGATTCCTGCCCACCCGACAAGGTGGCCACCGGGCGATCGGTCATACCGGCGCCGAGCCCCAGCTCGCTCAGCACGGCGTCGATCCGGGCGTCGAGGTCGCCGGCCGACAGGGTGGTGTATCGCTCCAATGCCACCTCGTAGCGTTGATCGGCGGCCGGGGTGCCACCGACGAGCGCGCTGGCCGCTGCGGTGAGCTCGGCTTCGGCCGCGGCAACGCCGGTGCGGCGGGTCAGCGCGACCCGGACGGTCTCACCGGGAACCGCCTCCTGCTCCTGGGTGAGGTAGCCCACGGTGGCGCTGGGCGGATCGACCCGGACCGAACCGACCAGGGGTGGCTCGGACCCGGCCAGCACCGAGAGGAGAGTGGACTTGCCGACCCCGTTGGGGCCGACCACTCCGATCCGATCCGAGGGGCCGACGGTGAAGGAGATGTCGCGGAGCACCGTTCGGCCACCGCGGTCGTGAGACAGATTGACGGCCATGAGCGTGGCCAACGAAGAGGTGAGTGCGGGCATGGAAGCCTCCGGGACCGAGGGACGGGGTTCGGGCGAGGACTACCGGCTATCTGCGCACCTCACCACAGTAGCGGCCGGCGGCGTGCCGCTGGCTGCTACACCTCCCCGCCCGAACCGTTCCTCAAAGCTGAGTCTTCGCCCAGTTCACCGTTCGGGGGCTCACCACCGGCGTCCCCACGTCAATCTGGATGTCCAGGTGAGAGCCCAGTTGGATGTTTCGAGGATTACCTCGGTACAACCGGCCCCCGACGTACGTCGTGAGCTTCCCCGTGGCCGGTCCGACCTGATTGGCGCTCAGCGGCTGTCCCCAGAGGTCGAAGAACTGGCCGAGCGTGTAGGTATGCCCGGCTGGCGACTCGATGTGGATCACCCCGTCCTGGGCGTGAACGTGGAGCCAGTAGTAGCACCGGGTCGCCGCGTCGAACGGACCCTCCGGGGTCGATTGGGCGGCGGGGGCCACGATGCCGATGCCGGCCGGAAGGGGCCGGAGCTGGCCGTTGACGTACACGGCGAGGTGGGTGTGGACGTGGAATGCCACTTGCTCGGTTGCGTTGCATTGGACGCCATCCACCATCTGGCCGGTGGCGGCGGTAGAGGCCGGTGCCAGCACAGTGCCCTTTTGCAGGGGAACGGCTTCAGGTCCCGGGGGACCCGATACGAACTTGGTGACGGCGACGGTCCGGACTGGAGCAGCCCAGGCGTTGGTGCCGGCGGAGACGCCGATGATCATGGCGACGATCACGGCAGCCGTTACTCCCAGGAACCCGGTATGCGTTGGCCGGCCCCCGGAAACTTGGTTCAGTGTGTGCTTGTTCATTCGATCTCCTCATGTAGATCGGCACGGCGCGATGAGTGCGGTGCCGAGTGCAGCGACGGTGAGATGACTCAGGTCATCCCGGGATTCCTGTTCGTGGTTACGAACAGATCAGAGTGAGATCAATCGGGCCCGAGGTGGCCGCAAAATCATGGCGGAGACCCCTCTGGGCAACCGGGCCAATGTCGAGGAGCGTCGTACACGGCGGCCACCGACGATGGAGACGACCACCAGTCCCACGATGAAGACCGCCTCCTGCCACAGCACCAAGCCCGAGGGGGCGGGAGGGGTGGCGGGATCGCAACGGGCAGATCGGGGCAGGCACACGCCCAGGTCCGGCGACCCGGAGGTCCGAGCCGCGGCTGTCCCCACCCCCGGCTGGGTCGAAACGCCGGTCGTCGAGCCGACGATGTGGGGCACGACGACCAGGAGGCCGATCGCCACGATGCCCACCGACATGACCAGGCGAAGCCGGCGTCTCATTGGCGACGAGGCTACCGGTCACATTCGGCCATGGGGCCGCGCCTGCGGGCAGAGTTACCAGCTACACCGTCCGCCACATCACGACGTGCGGCCCGATATCCGGTTCTTCCCAGACATCGCCGTGCGTCACGAAACCGCCTCGCCGGTAGAAATCGATGGCCGGCACCCGGGCGTTGCACCAGATCAGGCCGCCCCCATCGTCGGCCACCTGGCGGACGACCCGGCCCAGAAGGGCCGTCCCGATGCCCAGGGTGCGGACATCCTCGCGAGTGGCCATTCCCCGCAGTTGCCAGGTGGGCGAGTTGGCCGGCGCGTAGAGGCCGACGGGGAACGGGGGGCTCGCCGGTGCCACTCGAACAGTTCCTACGACCTCTTCGTCTGCGTTGATGGCGGCAAATGATCCGGTTGAGAGCTCATCGTCATCGGGAAGAGCCAGCTGGTCGATGGTCTGGTGCGGGCGCAGGACGGTCTGCCTCAGCTCCCAGGTCATGCTGGCCGGGACTCGGTCCACGCGGAACTGCACGTGGGCACGGTAACCGGGGGAACCGTCCAGGTGCACCGTCGGGCAATTCCGGAGGCGGCGACAGACAGTTCCTCCGTCAGTAGGGGAGCTCGCGCGGTGAGCAGTTCCGGAAGTCCGGTTCAGGTTGCACCTTGAACTGCACGGCGCTGATGGTCGATCGACCATCCAGCATGGCCCTCACCACGCGATGCATGCCATCCATCACTTGGCCTTCGGCCCCGAGGATGATCGGATACGACATGTCGACGTCGCGCACGCACCGCATGTGCTCCACCATCCTTCGGACGGTGGGCGTGTCGGTCCCGTTGAACCAGTAGTCGGTGTCCACCTCCTCGATGGCATCGACGGGGATCTCCTGTTCCGGTAGGTCGCGGCTCAACTCGATGAGCCGGTCCACGTCCCACGCATCGAGCCCCTGTTCGCCCGGCCAGAAGTGGTACTGCTTGCGCACACCCACAGTCTGGCCACCGTGCGGAGGTGCTGCTCGATGCCGCGTGATGGCCGGTACCAAGTCTCGAGCCGGGAAGCACTGAAGGGCGCCCCCGGGGGGACGCCCTTCAGGCGCTAGTACGGATATTGAAAGGCACTGAACTCTCCGGACTACGCCGAGTGGGACTAGTTCCCGGCTAGAGGATTCAGCGGGTAACTGGCTGGGATTCGCCAGGTGGTCCGACAAGCCGCCTTAGCGGCCAGTCACCTCCAGAGTCCCACGTCTATGACTTATCAGTTGGACCACCTCCTTTCTCTGGTGCACACAGCGTAACGAACGCGCAGCGAATTGTGACGTCAATTCCGAGAGATTTTTTCGGGAATTTCGCCGGGCATCCGGTCTGACCTCCGCCGGGGCGGCGACTACCCGGTTGGGGCTACTGTACGAACATATGTTCGATGCAATCGTCGATGGGCCCGAGGCGCCGTCGGAGGCCGATCCGGCCTGGGGTGATGGACGAACCCCAGTGAAAGACAGGGCTCCGGCCGTCCGTGAGTCTCTCGTCCTCCTGGCCGAACGGGCCCGACCCACCTCGTCGAGCGAGAGCCAGCTCCTGCCGGTGATCCCTCCCCTCCAGGGGCTGTTTCCCGGTGGCGGCCTTCGCCGGGGAACCTCGATTGTCGTCGCCGGCGACGGTGCCGGCCCGCGGGCCACCGGCAGGGCGGACGGTACGACCAGCGGACTCACCTTGTGCCTGTCCCTTCTGGGCGCGGCATCCTCGGCCGGGTCCTGGTGCGCGGCGGTGGGGCTCACCGACCTGGGGGCGGTCGCCGCCGATGACCTGGGGATCGACCTCGACCGCCTGGTCCTCCTCCCCTCGCCCGGGCCGAAGTGGGCCGAGGCCGCCGCCGCCCTCCTCGGCGGGGTGGACGTCGTCGTGCTGTGCCCTCCCTTCTCCGTCCGCCCGGCCATGGCCCGGCGCCTGTTGGCCCTCACCCGCGACCGGGGGGCGATCCTCATCGTCCTACCCGGGCGCGCCAACTGGCCCGAGTGCCCCGACCTCCGGCTGGTCGTCGGGAACACCCGGTGGGACGGCATCGGGACCGGGGACGGCCATCTCCGCCGACGGCGGGTGACGGTGACCGCCACCGGTCGCCGGTCGGCGGCACGGCCACGACGGCGGGAGCTGTGGCTGCCCTCGATGGCGGGAACCGTGGAGGACGCCGGCCCCGACGGGCCGACGGACGCGCCGTCATGATGGAGCGGCTGTTGGTCGTGCGCTGTCCCGAGCTTCTCGAGGAGGACGAGGGAGGCGCCCTGCTCCGAACCTTCATCCGGGTGCTCGCCGCCGTGGAGGTCTACTGCCCCTGGGTCCAGCCCGTCCGCCCCGGCATCTGCTCGCTCCCCGCCCGGGGGCCGGCCCGGTACTTCGGGGGCGAACAGGCGCTCGTCGACCTCGTCACCGAGGCCACCGCGGCCATCGCTGAAACCCAGGTGGGCATGGCCGATGGCCTGTTCGGCGCCGTGCTGGCCGCTCGGGCCGCCCTGGTGGTCCCGGCCGGAACCACCCCTGCCTTCCTCGCCCTGCTCCCGGTGACCACCCTCGGGGACCCCGACTTGGCCGAGCTGCTGGCCCGGCTCGGGCTCCGCACCCTGGGGGACTTCGCCGCCCTCCCCGAGCGCCACGTCCTCGGTCGCTTCGGGGCCGACGGCGCCCTCCGCCACCGGGTGGCCCGGGGCGAGACCGGGGAGCTCGCCGGGTTCCGTCAGTCCGGGATGGACCGCCACATCCAGAGGCACCAGCACGGGGACCGGCCGGCCACCGGCACCCAGGGCGGGTTCTGGGGCGGCACCAGCGACCGGGATGCCCGGGCCGCTCGGACCCTGGCCGACGTGCAGCGCCTCCTCGGGGCCGACGGCGTGCTCCGGATCCGGCTGCAAGGGGGTCGCAGCCCGGCCGAACGTTCCCGGCTGGTCACCTGGGGGGCCCGGGAGACCCCCGGCGACCGGACCCTGGACGCGCCCTGGCCCGGACAGATCCCTCCGCCGGCCCCGGCCATCGTGCACACCCCTCCGCTCGGCGCCGAGGTGGTCGACGACGCCGGCGAACCGGTGGTGGTGTCGGGGCGGGGTCTCCTCACCGCTACACCGGGGCGCCTGTCGGTGGCCGGCGGTCCGTGGACGGCGGTGACCGCCTGGGCCGGGCCGTGGCCGGCCGAGGAGCGGTGGTGGTCCCGGGCCCGACGACGAACGGCCCGGATGCAGGTCGTGCTGGCCGGACAGGATGCCCGGCTGCTGTTGACCGAACAGGGCCGATGGTGGGTCGAGGCCACCTACGGCTGAACGGACCAGGGGAGACCAGCGAGCTGCCAGCGGGAGCAGACGGGGCGGGGACAGCCAGCCAGCGGGAGCAGACGGGGCGGGGACAACAGACGGGGCGGGAGCAGTACAGAAGAACGGAAGCCAGTGCCTTACGCAGAGCTACACGTGCACTCCAATTTCTCCTTTCTCGACGGCGCCAGCCACCCCGAGGAGCTGGTGGCCGAGGCCTCCCGCCTCGGCCTGTCGGGCCTGGCCCTCACCGACCATGACGGTCTCTACGGCGTCGTCCGCTTCGCCGAGGCGGCCCGGGTCCTCGATGTGCCCACCGTGTTCGGGGTCGAGCTGGCCCTCTCCCCCTCCGCTCCCCGCACCGGCGTACCCGACCCGGAGGGCACCCATCTGATCGTGCTGGCTCGCGACCCCGAGGGCTACGCCCGGCTCAGCCGGGGCATCGCCGAGGCCCACCTGGCCGGGGGGGAGAAAGGAAAGCCGATCTTCACCCTCGACGACCTGGCCGGCCGCCACGGGGGCCACTGGCAGGTCCTGACCGGCTGCCGGAAGGGGGCGGTGGCCGGAGCCCTGACCGCCGGCGGCCCGTCGGCGGCGAGGCGACAGCTCGATCACCTGGTCGACCGCTTCGGAGCGGACAACGTGGCCGTCGAGCTGTGGGACCACGGCGATCCCCTGGACACGGCGCGCAACGATGCCCTGGCCCTGTTGGCCGTGGAACGGGGGGTGAGCCCGGTGGCCACCAACAACGTGCACTACGCCTCCCCCGCCCGCTTCCCGCTGGCCACCGCCCTGGCCGCGGTGCGGGCCCGGCGCCCCCTCGATGAGCTGCAGGGCTGGCTCCCCCCCTCGGCCATGGCCTGCCTGCGGTCGGAGGGCGAGCAGCGGCGGCGGTTCGCCCGGTGGCCCGGGGTCATCGAACGGGCGGCCGAGATCGCCGCCGCCTGCGCCTTCGACCTCCACCTGGTCGCCCCCCGCCTCCCCGACTTCCCCGTCCCGGCCGGCCACACCGAGCAGACCTGGCTCACCGAGCTGGTCCGTCGGGGCGCCCTCGACCGCTACGGCTCGCGAGAGGCCGAGCGGGTACCCGGCGCGTGGGCGCGGCTCGACCACGAGCTGGCCGTCATCGACACCCTCGGCTTCCCCGGCTACTTCCTCACCGTGTGGGACATCGTCCGGTTCTGTCGGGAACAGGACATCTTCTGCCAGGGTCGCGGCTCGGCCGCCACCTCGGCCGTCTGTTACGCCCTGGGCATCACCAACGTGGATGCGGTGTCGCTGGGCCTACTGTTCGAGCGGTTCCTCTCCCCCGCCCGCGACGGTCCCCCCGACATCGACGTGGACATCGAGTCGGGCCGGCGGGAAGAGGTCATCCAGTACGTCTATGAGCGCTACGGCCGCCTGCACGCGGCCCAGGTGGCCAACGTCATCACCTACCGGTCGCGCTCTGCCCTCCGCGACGTGGGCAAGGCCCTCGGGCACCCGCTGGCCGAGGTGGAGGGCTGGGCCGGAGCCATCGACCGCGGTGATTCGATGCGGGACCAAGAGGCCATCCCGCCGATGGTGCGCGACCTGGCCGGGGCGGTGCTCGACTTCCCCCGACACCTCGGCATCCACTCGGGGGGCATGGTCATCTGCGACCGTCCCGTGGTCGAGGTCTGCCCGGTGGAATGGGCCCGGATGCCGGGCCGGAGCGTCCTGCAGTGGGACAAGGACGACTGCGCCGCCGTCGGGCTGGTCAAGTTCGACCTGCTCGGACTGGGCATGCTCACCGCCCTCCACCACATGGTCGACCTGGTGGCCTCCCACCACGGCGTCCGGGTCGACGTGGCCCTCATCGACCAGGAGCCCGAGGTCTACGACCTGTTGTGCCGGGCCGACACCGTGGGGGTGTTCCAGGTCGAGTCCCGGGCCCAGATGGGCACTCTGCCCCGGGTGAAGCCCCGGTGCTTCTACGACCTGGCCATCGAGGTGGCCCTCATCCGCCCCGGCCCCATCCAGGGCAATGCCGTCCACCCCTTCATCCGACGACGGAACGGCGAGGAGGACATCACCTTCCTGCACCCGTTGTTGGAACCAGCCCTGAAACGGACGCTCGGCGTCCCTCTGTTCCAGGAGCAGCTGATGCAGATCGCCATCGACGTGGCCGGCTTCACCCCGGCCGAGGCCGACGAGCTCCGCCAGGCCATGGGGGCCAAGCGGTCGGGCGAGCGCATGAACCGGCTCCGGGACCGGTTGTTCGCCGGGATGGCGGCCCGGGACGTGTCCGAGGACGTGGCCGAGCAGGTCTATGCCGCCCTGGCCGCCTTCGCCAACTTCGGGTTCCCCGAGAGCCACTCGGTGGCCTTCGCCTACCTGGTGTACTCCACCGCCTGGTTCAAGGTGCACTACCCGGCGGCCTTCACCGCCGGTCTGTTGAACGCCCAGCCCATGGGTTTCTGGTCGCCGCAGAGCCTCATCGCCGACGCCAAGCGCCATGGGGTGACCGTCGAGCGCCCCGACGTCAACGGGGGTGGGGCCGACGCCCGGCTCGAGGGGGACGGGCCGGCCATCCGGCTCGGGTTGTCCTCGGTGCGCGGCATCGGGAGCGAGACGGCCGAGCGGATCGCCGCCGGGCAACCCTGGTCGGGCCTGGAGGACCTGGTGCGCCGGGCCGGGGTCACCCGAGCGCAGCTGGAGGCCCTGGCCACGGCCGGGACGCTGGGCGATGTCACGGCGGGGAACGGACCGGCCACCAACGGCAAGCCGACGGCCGGTAACCGGCGGTCCCTGGTGTGGGCGGCGGGAGCGGCGGCCCAGGCCACACCGGGGCGGCTCCCGGGGATGGTCACCGGGACCGACCCGCCACCGCTCCCCGCCGCCACCCCGTGGGAGAGCGTGGCCGACGATCTGTGGGCCCTGGGCATGACCCCCGACGTCACCGCCATGGAGTTGGCCCGGCCCAAGCTTCGGCTCCAGGGGATACTCCCGGCCGGCGACCTGAGCACCGTTCCCTCCGGTGATCGGATCACCGTGGCCGGCGTGGTCACCCACCGCCAACACCCCGAGAGCGCCCACGGTGCCGTCTTCTTGAACCTGGAGGACGAGACGGGCATGGTCAACGTCATCTGCTCCCGGGGGGCGTGGGTGCGCTGGCGATCGGTGGCCCGGTTCTCCCCCGCCCTGGTCGTCCGGGGCCGGCTCGAGCGTGGCGACGGGGCCATCAACCTGGTGGCCGAGCGGATCGAGCCCCTCGAGCTCGGGCCGGTGCCGCCCTCTCGCGACTTCCGGTGACTGCGCCGTCCCGACCGAGCCAGTGACCGCGCCGCCTCGACCGGGCCACCTCGACCGCTCAGCGGCCCTGGCGCACCAACCGGCTGAGCCGGGCCACCAGCACCTGGAGGACCAGCTCCCCGGGCAGGGCCGTCACCCCCCGGAGATCGAGGTCGGCCTGGGCCAGCAGGTTGATGGCCCGGGCAATCCGCGCCGTCCCCAGCCGCCGGCACTGGGCCAGGGCCTTCTTGGCCGGGTAGGCGCTGCGCAGGCCGAGCAGCTCGGCCGCCTCCTCGGGCGAGGTCACCCCCGACCCGTCGAGCCGGAGCATCTGGCGATAGTGCCGATGGAGCAGGGACATGGCCGCCAGGGGATGGAGCTCCCCCGCACCGGTCATGCGGGCGAGGAGGGCCAACGACTTCGCCGCGTCGCCACTGTCGATGGCGTCGGTGAGGTCCCACGGCGCCACCGAGCCGGCCTCCCCCAGGAAGGGGGTCAGGTCGCCCACCTTGACCGTGGCCCCCACCCCGTAGGCCGCAGCCAAGGTGTCGAGCAGGCCGGCCAGCCGGCCCATGTCCCCACCCAGGTGCTCGCCCAGCTTGGCCGTGGCCCCGCCGTCCAGCCGGACCGGTGCGCCCCGCAGGTGCTCGGCCAGCCACTGGCTCCGGGCCCTTCCCGTGCCCACCGCGGTGTTGACCACCTCGCCCACCTTGCCCACCGACTTGGCCAGGGCGGCGGGCACCGTGCCGCCCCCGCCCACCAGCACCAACGACGTGGTCGCCAACGGGTCCTCGAGGTAGGCGGTGAGCCGGGCACCGTCGGCCGCGTTGAGCCGCCCGGCCTCGCGCACCACCACCACCCGCCGCTCCACCAGGAAGGGCGGCGTGGTGCAGGCGTCGATCACCAGGCCCACATCCAGGTCCTCGGCTCCGGGGCCGCCGAACTCCTCCACGGCCAGGCTGGGGTCGGACCCACCGACCAGGTCCTCGGTCAAGCCGTGGGCGGCCTGGGCCACCAGCGAGGGGTCGTCCCCTTTGATCAGGTACACCGGGCGCACGTCGGTCACCGTGGCTGACACCGTCAACCCCCGACCGCGCTGGGCGAGGACTCGGCTCTGGCCCGTTCGATTGCGGCCAGCGAGTCGCACACGTGACGGGTGCCGGCCACGTCGTGGACGCGGACGATACGGCAACCGAGCGAGACGCCCAGGGCCGCGGCACCCAGCGACGCCGCCCCCCGCTCGTTGATCTCGAGGTCGAGGACCTTGCCCAAGAAGGTCTTGTTCGAGGCCGACAGCAGCAGCGGGTACCCGAGCCCGGCCAATGTCCCCGAGGCCCGCAACAAGGCCAGCGACTGGTCGGCCGTCTTCCCCAAGTCGAGCCCGGCGTCGAGGACGATGCGGTCGGGACCGAGCCCGAGGGCGGTGGCCCGGTGGGCCCGCTCCACCAAAAAGGCGCCGACCGCCTCGACCACGTCGTCGTAGGCCGGTTCGGGATCGGGGATCCGCGGCCCGAGACGGATGTGGGTGGCCACCACCGTGGCCCCGGCCGCCGCGGCCACCGGCAGGTACTCGGGGTCGCCGAACCCGCTGATGTCGTTGCCCACCACCGCACCGGCGCCGTAGGCGTCCTTGGCCACCGACGCCCGCCACGTGTCGACCGACAGCGGCACCTCGAAGCGGTGGTGGAGGGCCTCGATGGCCGGGATCACCCGGTCGAGCTCCTCGGCCTCGGTCACCTCGGGACCGGGTCCCGCCTTCACCCCACCCACGTCGAGGATGTCCGCGCCTTCATCCACCAGCATCTCGGCTCGACGCAAGAAGGCGTCGAAGCCGAACGTGGCCCCTTTGTCGTAGAAGGAATCCGGGGTCCGGTTGAGGATGCCCATCACCGCGGCCCGGTACCGGATGTCCACGGACCGATCGCCCAGGGTGAGGAAAGTGGGTTGCACCCCGGTGACGCTACCTGTCTACCGACGGCGCGAAAACGTTCGCCCCGTTCAGAACAACCGGGCTGACAATGCCTTCCGGTAGCGCGTGGTCCGAGGGTCGGCAGGGTCCAACGTTTCCAACAGGTCGACGAATTCCTGGCGGGCACTGTCGTCCTCCCGCACCTTCTCCAAGAGCCCGTCGAGG
>DATMMO010000174.1:0-3409 GCA_035569695.1 Acidimicrobiales bacterium
AGCACCATTCGGCGAAGGCACCGCGGGAGGCCCAGGTCTTCTGGCCGGTGAGCAGCCAGCCGTCGTCGTCGGGGGCCCGTCGGGCCCGACTGCGGATCCCGGCCAGATCGCTGCCGGCATCGGGCTCCGACCAGCCCTGGCACCAGATCTCCTGGGCCGAGGCCATCGGGGGCAAGAACCTGGCCTTCTGCTCGTCGGTCCCGAACTCGAACAGGGTGGGGGCGAGGAGGAACACGCCGTTCTGGCTGACCCGGATGGGCGCCTGGGCCCGCCAGTACTCCTCCTCGAAGATCAGCCATTCCAGGATGCCCACCCCTCGTCCGCCGAATTCCTCGGGCCAGTTCACCACCGACCACCGGTCGGCGAACATCTGCTGCTCCCAGACCCGGTGGGCCTCGAACCCGTCCGCCGTGTCCAGGGAGGGAAGAGAGCCGGGCGGCGGGGCGTGGGCAGCCAGCCAGGAGCGGGCTTCGGCCCGGAACTCGTCCTGGGCAGCGGTGAACTGCAGATCCATCGGCGTTTCCATAGGGCGATGGGCAATGTGACACACCGCGGTGCATTCGGCAACCACGCGGCCGATCCGCCCCGAATCGGCTCTCGCCGTCTCCTCGCTCGTGCTTCCCCCTCGGTCCCTCCTGGTCCCTCTGGGCGTTTCGGCGGCTCGCTCCCGTAGGATGAAGGCATGGTGAACGCTGTGATCGTCGACGCTGTCCGCACCCCTGTCGGGAAGAGGAACGGCCGCTTGTCCGGCTGGCACGCAGTGGACCTGGCCGCCCAGCCCCTGAAGGCCCTGATCGAGCGCAACGACCTCGACCCGGCGTTGATCGAGGACGTGGTGATGGGCTGCACCATGACCGTGGGCGAGCAGGCCATGAACATCGGCCGCAACGCCGCTTTGGCCGCCGGGTTCCCCGACACCGTGCCCGGCACGACCGTCGATCGGCAGTGCGGTTCCGCCCAGCAGGCCGTGCATTTCGCCGCCCAAGCGGTGATGTCGGGGGCGATGGATATCGCCATCGGCGCCGGCGTGGAGTCGATGAGCCGAGTGCCCATCGGTTCCACCACCGAGTCGGGTCCCGGTGAGGCCTACGGACCGACCGTGCACGAGCGTTTCGACTTCATCCATCAGGGACTGTGCGCCGAGGAGATCGCCAACCGGTGGGATATCAGTCGGGACGACATGGACCGGCTCGCCCTCCAATCCCACCAGCGGGCCATCCGGGCCATCGACGAGGGCCGGTTCGAGAACGAGATCGTGCCCCTGGCCACGCGCCGGGTGGACGAGAACGGCGCCGTGGGCGATCACGGCAACGAGGGCGAGCTCACCGTGGACGAGGGCGTCCGCCGCGGCTCCACGCTCGAGAAGCTGAGCTCCCTTCCGCCCGCCTTCATCGAGGACGGGCGGGTGACCGCGGCGTCCTCCTCGCAGATCTCCGATGGGGCAGCCGCGGTGTTGGTGATGAGCGAGGAGCGGGCCGGTCAGTTGGGCCTTCGCCCCCGGGCCCGCTTCCACACCTTTGCCGTGGCGGCCAACGATCCCGTCATCATGCTGACCGCTCCTATTCCGGCCACGACGCTGGTGTTCGAGAAGTCGAAGCTCAGCCTGGACGACATGGACGTGGTGGAGATCAACGAGGCGTTCGCCTCCGTCGTGTTGGCTTGGGAGAAGGAACACCACCCCGACATGGCCAAGGTCAATGTCAACGGGGGAGCGATGGCCATCGGCCATCCCACCGGGTGCTCGGGCGCTCGGCTCATGGCCACCCTGCTCAACGAGATGGAGCGCACCGGCGCCCGCTATGGGCTGCAGACCATGTGCGAGGGCGGAGGCCAGGCCAACGCCACCATTATCGAACGCCTGGGCTGAGCCCTTTCGTCACGGCCGCGGCCGCCGCTTCACCGCGTCGGTTGGCCCGATGCCTCGTCGGCCACGGGCCCGGTCCGCTTTCAGGTCGCCGCCGGGTACATGACTTGAGGCGGTGGCGTCGGCTCGACGTCGGTCTCCGCGTGCCCCGAACCTCGACGGGTCTGGCCCAGCGTGCGGACGTACTGGGTGATCTGGCCGTTCTCGACGATGATCACCTTGAGCGGTCCCGTCATCGCCGAGTTGTAGGTGTGGCTGAAGGAGTAGGTCGCGGCGCCGGCTGTCTGTGACCGCTCGGCAATGGTGCGTTTGCCGTCACCCCAGATAATGCCGTACATGTTCCCGGCCTGATCGGGGTGGTTGATGATGACCCGGAAGGTACCGTTCGCGTCCGGGTGATCCGTTCTGAGCGTCAGCTTGGTGAACCGGAGGCCCAACTGGCTCGCCATCGTGGCTGGATGGTTCATGGCGGCCCGCACGATGGCATCGGCGTCGCAACACGGCGGCGTGGCCGAGGGAGGATCCGGGGCCCCGCTGGCGCTCGACCCCGGGTTGTGATTCTTGAGGACGGTGCCGCCGGTGTCCCCTGGGCTCCACCCGCTGCCGATCTTCTCGAGCGAATTGCGGAAGATCGCCGGTTCGGGGACGCCGAACGCATTCTTATAGGGCTGCATCGACTTCCCGGCTACGGCCGCCACCTCGGCCGCCCACTCCATGCAGTTGGATGACAGAACCTTGTACCGGGAGGGATTCTTGATCTGGTCGCTGATGAAACGGAAGGCGGCCTCGTACTGGGCAACGGTCAATTTGTACGTGATCCGCCATGACCACCCACTGTTGTTGTCGGGATTGATCTTTCCATCCGTGTTGAACGGCCAGCTCCCACCGGGATACTTTCCGTAGATGTAGTGGCATCCCTTGGGCTGACAATTCGGGTGGATGTGGTCAACCAGGTCGACGTAGGCATGCCCGACGACGGTACCCGTGGCCGATTGCCCAGGAGCCCCGTACGAGGTGTAGACGATGAGCTTGTCCTTCAACGGCTCGTCCGCTCCGGCCGGCCTCGACGGCCCACTCACCGCGCCTACACCGATGACGGCGAGGGACGAAAGAAGGGCGAGCGCCGCGCCCGGCAACCGCGCCCAACCGCGTCGACCCACCTTGACGGAAGACCCGTTCACCGAAGACCCACCTAGCTCCCATGTTCGGCCGGGTCCCCGATGTCTCCTCGGTGGTCGACCTCCGTTTGGCATCGATTTTGTAGCACGCCGACGGACGGATTACCAGGCGCCTCCCGGCCAGACTCTGAGGGAACAGACAGGATTCCTTACCCCTGCTCTGCACCCCTCGGCCCGGACGCCTCGCGCTCAACACCCGACTCCGCCGCAGGCGCAGGGACCGACCCAGCTTCAGCACCGGCATCGGACCCGGGACGCTTCGCCCTCGGCTCGTACCTGAAGGCGTACCGGTCGACGACATACCCACCGCCCGGGACACAGGCGATCAGCAAGATGGCGGCCGTCGTGCTCCACCGCCACTTCACCT
>DATMMO010000175.1:0-15311 GCA_035569695.1 Acidimicrobiales bacterium
AAGGTGGACAGAACGGGAAGCCTCTCGCGAGTCGAGGCCCGATCAACGAGCCTCACCCACGATTCTACCTGCTGTGGCGAGGAGGCTGACCCTGACCGAATTGGTCAGCCCGACGGGTCGGGACCGGCAATCTACGCTGGTCACCATGACCGCAGACGCATCCGACGCCAGCCTCGACTCCTTTGCCTCCGAGGTGTTGACCATCGAGACCGAAGGACAGGTGGCCACCTTGTGGTTGGACCGGCCCAAACAGCTGAACGCCCTGGGACCCGACTTCTGGACCGATCTGCCCCGGGCCATGGATGCGCTGGGGGCAGCCACCGACGTCAGGGTGGTGGTGATGGCGGCCCGGGGACCCCATTTCAGCGTGGGGCTCGATCTGAAGGCGGTCTCGGCCCCCGGTGGTCTGCTCAACGCCGGCCGCGATGACGCTCCTGTTCCCGGGCCCTCCATGGCCACCCGAGGGCGCCGAGCGCGGACCGAGATACTGAGGCTCCAGGCGTCGATCACCTCGGTGGCCACCTGCCCCAAGCCCGTGATCGCGGCGATCCACGGCTATTGCATCGGCGGTGGCGTGGACCTGGCTGCGGCCTGCGACATCAGGGTGGCCAGCGCCGACGCCACCTTCTCGGTCCGAGAGACCAGGATGGCCATGGTCGCCGACCTCGGGAGCCTCCAGCGGCTGCCCCGAATCATCGGCAAGGGTCACGTGTCCGAGCTGGCCTATACGGGCAAGGACATCACGGCCGAGCGGGCAGCAAAGATCGGGCTGGTGAACGACATCGCCCCCGATGTCGAAAGCGTTCTTGCCCTGGCCCGACAGCTGGCTGCCGCCATCGCCGCCAACTCACCGCTGGCCGTCCAGGGCACCAAAGCGGTGCTGACGGCGGGTGAGGACCGATCGGTGGCCGACGGACTCGACTATGTGGCCACGTGGAATGCAGCCGCCCTGTCCTCCGATGACCTCACCGAGGCCATGGTGGCGTTCCTGGAGAAGCGACCCGCTCAGTTCACCGGACGCTGACGCCGAGCGGCAGCTAGGACTTCCGGCGCCACCACCGCTTGCGCGACGAGTTCTTCTCGCTGCGGAGGCGCTCGGCCTCCACATCGGCCAGCACGTCGGGACCAACGGTGTTGATGATGTCCTCGGCCTCGTCGAGCAGGGTGGCCGCATCGCCGTCGGGGACGTCGGGCATGGGCTCCAACGGAGGCTCGACCAGGGAGCCGTGGCCCCACCCCACGTCGGCCAGGCGCGGTTGGTACGAGGAGCAGTTCTCCGGGCACTTCCACGGCGCGTCCGGGGCCAGGTCCAGACTGCAGAACCGGGCTACTTCGCCGGACGCGTAGGTCCTGCTTTGGAAGTGCTTGCACTCTTCCCGCATCGACATGGTTCTATTCTGCCCCCACTGCCACGGTCCTGTTCGCGCTCATCGGAGGGGACGTGTCACCTGGACTGCGCCTCCGTCGGCGTCAGCCGACCGAGCCCTCCATCTGCAGCTCGATCAGCCGGCTCCACTCCACTGCGTACTCCATGGGCAGCGTCCGGGTGATGGGCTCGATGAAGCCGTTCACGATCATCCCCATGGCCTGCGTTTCGGACAGGCCCCGGCTCATCAGGTAGAAGAGCTGGTCGTCACCCACCTTGGACACGGTGGCCTCGTGGCCGATCCGGGCATCGCGCTCGGCCACCTCCATATAGGGCTTGGTCTCCGATACGGCCGTATCGTCGAGAAGCAGGGCATCACAGCGGACGAAGCTCTTGGCGTTCTTCGCACCCTCGTCCACGTGGACCAGACCTCGGTAGGTGGTGATGCCCGCGTCCTTGGAGATCGACTTGGACACGATGGTCGAGGTCGTTTCCGGCGCCGCATGGATCATCTTGGCCCCGGCGTCCTGGTGCTGGCCCGCCCCGGCATAGGCCACCGACAGCACCTCACCGGAGGCCTTGGGCCCCATGAGGTAGACCGACGGGTACTTCATGGTCAGGCGGGACCCGATGTTGCCGTCGATCCACTCGACATGGGCCTCGGCTTCGGCCCGGGCCCGCTTGGTGACCAGGTTGTAGACGTTGTTGGACCAGTTCTGAATGGTGGTGTACGTGATCCGCGCCCCCTGAAGGGCCACCAGCTCCACCACGGCAGAGTGCAGCGAGTCGCTGGTGTAGACGGGAGCAGAGCATCCCTCGATGTAGTGCACCTGCGAACCCTCGTCGGCAATGATCAGGGTGCGCTCGAACTGGCCCATGTTCTCGGCGTTGATCCGGAAGTAGGCCTGCAGGGGCTGGTCGACGACCACTCCCGGCGGCACGTAGATGAACGAGCCGCCCGACCAGACGGCGGAGTTCAGGGCGGCGAACTTGTTGTCGTTGGGGGGGATGATGGTGCCGAAGTACTTCCGGACCAGCTCGGGGTACTCACGAATGGCGGTGTCCATGTCGCAGAACAGGACGCCCAGGGCCTCCAGGTCGGCCCGGTTGCGGTGGAACACCACTTCGGACTCGTACTGAGCGGTGACGCCGGCCAGGTACTTGCGCTCGGCCTGAGGGATGCCGAGCTTCTCGTAGGTGTTCTTGATGGCGTCGGGGAGGTCTTCCCAGTCCTCGACCTGCTCGGACGTGGGCTTGATGTAGTAGTAGATGTCCTCGAAGTCGAGATCGGGCATGTTGACGGCGAACCACTCGGCCATGGGTCGCTTTTCGAACCGCTTCAGCGCCCGGAGCCGGAAGTCCCGCATCCAGTCGGGCTCCTTCTTCATCGCCGACATCTCGCGCACGATGCTCTCGCTCAGGCCCTTCTTGGGCTTGAAGATGTAGTCCTCATCGTCGGACCATCCGAGCTTGTATCGCCCGAGGTCGAGATCGGTGGTCGTCATACGTGCTCCAGACAGGCGGCCCGTGGGGGCGGCCGATTTCTCCTATACCGATAGTAACAACCCTGGGCAGCAAACAAAACACCCTGCTGGGAGGGGCCACGTCCCACGTGCCATCCTGGGTCGATGCGCGACGAAACGCCCACCGACGGTTCTGGACCGAACGCCCCTCCGATCGCCCCTCCCCGGGCCGAGCGGAGGCCGGTCGAGCTCGAGGCCCACGGGGACGTTCGTATCGACGACTGGTACTGGCTCCGGGACAAGGACGATCCCCAGGTCATCGAATATCTTCGCGCCGAGAATGCGTTCACCGAGAGCGCCACTGCCCATACCGCCCAGCTCCAGGCCCTCCTGTTCGAGGACATGGTGGAGCGCATCGAGGAGACCGACCTCTCGGTGCCGGTGCGCAAAGGGCCATGGCTCTACTACCACCGGACCGTCGAGGGGCAGAGCTACGGCATCCACTGCCGGCGACCGGCCGGCGGGGATGACGAACCCGGTCACGCCGGCATCGAGGACGCCGACGGCCACAGTGCCGATGGCGACAGCCCGGGAAACGAGGCACCCGCCGACGAGGTCGTCCTGCTCGACGAGAACCAGCTGGCGGCCGGTCACGACTACTTCGCCCTGGGCAACCTGGGCGTGAGCCCGGACCATCGATGGCTGGCCTATTCCCTCGACACCACCGGGGCCGAGCGGTTCACCATGCGCTTCTTGGACCTCCAGACCGGCGAGGAGTCGCCCGAGTCGCTCGAGGACACCTCGTACGGTATGGCCTGGGCCAACGACAACGCCACCGTCTTCTTCATCCGGGTGGACGAGGCCATGCGACCTTTCCAGGTGTGGCGCCACGTGGTGGGGACCGACCCCACCCAGGCCGAGCTGGTCTACGAGGAGCCCGACGAACACTTCTACCTCGGGGTCGGGCGGACCCGGGACGACGAGTACATCCTGTTGGGGCTGGACTCCAAGGTCACCTCCGAGGTCCGGGTCCTGCGAGCGGATAATCCGGCCGGCAGCTTCTCGGTGCTGGCCGATCGGCGACAGGGGGTCGAGTACAGCGTCGACCACGACCGGGGCTCGACCACCAGGCCGTCGCGGTTCCTCATCGTCACCAACGACCAGGCCGAGGACTTCCGGCTTCTGGAGGCCCCTGACGATGGAGGCGATCACCGGGAGTGGCGGGAGATCATCCCCCACCGTCCTGGCATCCGGCTCGACGCCATCGACCCCTTCGCCGACCATCTGGTCGTGTACGAGCGCGAGGACGGCGAGACCCGTATCCGGGTGGTCGACGCCGACAGCGGGGCGTCCAACCCGATCGGCCAACCGGAATCACCCTCCACCGTCTGGGGGGGAGCCAATGCCGAGTACGAGTCGACCATCCTCCGCTACGAGTACACCTCACTGGTGACCCCACGCTCGGTGTACGACTACGACGTATCGACCGCCTCGGCCCGGCTGCGGAAGCGCCAACCCGTCCTCGGCGGGTTCGACCCGACTCGGTACCGGACCGAGCGGCGCTGGGCGACGGCGGACGACGGGACGCAGGTGCCCATGTCGCTCGTGTACCGGCCCGATCGATGTGCCCAGGACGACTCCGATGACCAGGGCGGCCCCGGCCATGCCCCCTGTCTCCTCTACGGCTACGGCTCGTACGAGGCGTCGATGGACCCCTCGTTCTCCTCGCTGCGGCTCAGCCTCCTCGACCGGGGTTTCGTCTTCGCCATCGCCCACGTCCGGGGCGGAGGGGAGATGGGCCGGCGGTGGTACGAGGAGGGGAAGTTCCTGGCCAAGCCCAACACGTTCACCGACTTCATCGCCTGTGCGCGGGCACTGGTTGCCGCGGGAACTACCACCCCCGACCGTCTGGTGGCCCGGGGCGGCAGTGCCGGTGGCCTGCTCATGGGGGCGGTGGCCAACCTGGCTCCCGACCTGTTCCGGGCCATCGTGGCCGAGGTCCCCTTCGTCGACTGCCTGACCACCATCCTCGACGAGACCTTGCCCCTCACCGTGCTGGAGTGGGAGGAGTGGGGCAACCCGGTGGAGGATCCTGAGATCTACGCAGTCATGAAGTCCTACTCCCCCTACGACAACGTTCGCTCGGTCGACGAGCAGGGCCGGCCTCTCCGCTATCCGGACATCCTGGCCACGGCCGGGCTGTCCGACCCGAGAGTGGGATTCTGGGAACCGGCCAAGTGGACGGCCAAGCTTCGGGCCGCCAACCCGGCAAACCGCGTCCTGCTCAAGACCGAGCTCGGGGCGGGCCATGGTGGGCCGTCGGGAAGGTACGACGCGTGGAGGGACGAGGCGTTCGTCTACGCCTTCGTGCTCGACGCCGTGGGCTTGACCGGCTGAAGGCCGGCGTTTGTCGCCGGGCTACGGGTCCCCGTGGCGGTGGCGGTCGATCAGCCCGTCGTGGCCGTGGTCGAGGCCGGGGCGGTCGTCGGCGTGGTGGCTGACGCGCCGGCGGTGAACGTGGCATAGAAAGGCACAGTCAGCGGAGTGGGCAATACCACGGGGACGCCGTTCAGGGTGACCACGGGTCCCAAGGCACCCATGTCGAGGACCATGGTCCCGGTGGCCTGGATGGTCTGGCTGTTGCCCGTCTCGATCGTGCCCGCCCACAACGTGGCGCCCGTGGCCGCCGAGGTGGCCTGGATCCAGCACGGTTGGGTCGACGCCGTCACGTTCACCTGGTAGCTCGAGGCGGGTGCCGGATACGACGCCGTGGTGTCTGTGCTCTGGAGGGCGACGACCTGGGTCGGCACTGTCGTCGGCGTGGGCGGCTTCGGCTTGGGCTTCGACTTTGGTCTGGTAGTGGGAGTCGAAGTGGACGGATGGGAGGTGCGGACCGCCGCCGTGGTGGGTGTGACCGCGGAGGACTTCTTCGCGGGATGGTTGGTGTTCCGGTGGCTGCCCACATAGGCCAAGGCGCCAAAGGCGGCCAACACCACCACGACGCCGGTGGTGAGCACCCACCGACGCGGCCGGTGGTTCATACTCGACAACGCCTGCCGTCGAGCCCGGTCCGACCGGAAGATGGGGCCGGCGTCAGTGCTCGAGACCCTGGGCGTCGCTCCCGTGGTCCGATCGTCGTCGAACACCAAGGGGGTCTGGGAACCACGGGGGAGAGGCCCCCGCTCCGACGATCGGTCGCTCCCGCCCGTTCCCGGCGGTGGGTTCCGACGGGCCAGGTCGCCGATGGTCCCCAGGGCGGAGTGGTAGTCCTTCACCGAGTGGACTTCGTCGTTGCTGGGTCGCCATGTCAGCTTGGCCACGACCGCCCCCGCGACGACCACAACTACAGCTATCAGTGCGACCAACATCACGACCATTCAACCCGACCTGGCGGTGCTTGCGCGAGCAGTCGGTTCCAAACACTCCGAAAGTGGCTCAAATGGCAGTGATCGAGGTCATGCCCCCGTCGACCACGAGGTGAGTGCCGGTGATGAAGGAGGCCTCGTCAGAGAGGAGGAAGCGGATGGGGCGGGCGATCTCCTCGGGCATGGATACCCGCCCGAGCGGGGTCCGTTCCTCGATGGCCTGCCGATACCCCGGTAGCTCGAATGCCGGGAGAAGCATGGGAGTGGCCACCGCCCCCGGGCAAACCGCGTTCACCCGGACGCCGTCGGCGGCCATCCGATGACCGATGGAACGCATGACCCCGAGCACACTGCCCTTGGACGCGCAGTAGGCGGTCAGCATGGCGCTCCCGAACAGGCCCTCGATGGACGAGATCAACACCATGGCGGAACCGGCTCCGGCCGCGGCGAAGGGCCCGATGAGCTCTCGGGCGATCATCACGGCAGCCCGAACGTTGACGTTGAGCACCAAGTCCCAGAGGTCGTCATCGATGTAATCGACTGACATCGGACCCGATACCCCCGCGGCGTGGACGAACCCGCCGATCGTGCCCAGGGCGCGCACGGCTCCCGGCACGGCCTGGCCCACCGCGTTCGAGTCGGCGACGTCGATCACCGCCCAGTCGGTGGCCACGCCGGCCGCGGCGCAGAGCGCGGCCGTCTCTTCGGCTCCGTCGCTGTTGACGTCCCAGATGGCCACCGGTCGTCCTACCTCGGCCAGCGCCAGTGCGGTGGCTCGGCCGATTCCCGACCCGCCTCCCGTGACCAGGACCCCCGAGCGGGGAGAACCCAAGCGGTCGGGGGCGGGACCCCTGCCCTTCGATCGCACTGACTTCGACGGCACCCGCTTCTTCGCCGATGGCCCCGACTGCGACGGCGTTAGCTTCTTCGCCGGCGACGACTTCCTCGCCGACGACTTCGGCGCCGGTACCCTCCTCGTCGTACCCGAACTCGTGGTCTCCGCTTTGGGCGACGTGGCTTTCTTGACTGCAGGGCTCATCGGCGAAGTCTGGCAGAACCGGTTCGGTCCCGGCGGGGTCAGCGAGAGCGTCGAACGGATCCTGATCGACGCGGTCCCGGCTCCGGATCGGCCGATCAGGTCCGGGGGCGTCCGTGGGGCAGGAGTGCAGGCTCGATGGCGTCGCGGCGCGGGTTGTTCCTGTCCCGATCGGAGATGACCGGGTCGCTCACACCCCAGTCGGCCCCGATGGCCGGGTCATCCCAGGCCACCCCGAGCTCGTCGTCCGGGTTGTAATAGCTGTCGACCAGGTACCACAGGGTCAGGTCGGTGAGGGAGGCGAAGCCGTGGGCCACGCCGGGTGGAATGAACAGGCCCCGGTCCTCGTCCCCGTCGAGATCGATGGTCAGCGTGGCCCCATCGGTGGCGGAGCTCGTGCGCAGGTCGTGGAGCACCACCCGGGCCCGACCCCGCAGGACGTACCAATAGTCGGCCTGATGCAGGTGGTAGTGCAGCCCGACCAGGGCACCGGCCTGCTTCTCCGACCGGTTGGCCTGGGTCATCTCTCGTCCGAGCGGGAACCAGCTCCGGCGGTAGGTCTCGACGAAGCGCCCCCGCTCGTCGCCATGACGATCGGGTTCCACCACCATGACGTCAGCAATGACTTGGGATTCGGTGATCGTGGGCATCGGGTCAGCCCGCGTCCAACCCGGCCAAGTGGCCGAAACCGCTCCGGTAGTACAGCAAGGGATCTCCTTCACCCAGTCCGAGCTCGAGGACCTTGCCGATCACCAGCTCATGATCGCCGGCGTCGTGCACCAACTCGAGCTGGCAATCGATCCAGGCCAACGATCCCTCGATGATCGGCGCCCCACCGGTCTCCGCCGGGTGCCACGGGATTCCGATGAACTTGTCGCCCCCGGACACGGCGAAGTTCATGCACACGTCCGACTGGCGATCGGTGAGGACATTCACACAGAAGCTCCCGGCCCTGGCGATGCGGGGCCAGCTGGTCGACGTCTTGGCCGGGGCCAGGGCCACCAGTGGTGGGTCGAGCGAGAGCGAGACGAAGGACTGGCAGGAAAAGCCGACAGGAGCACCTTCCTCCAGCGCGGTGACGATGGTCACGCCAGTGGCGAACCGGCCCATGGCCTCTTTGAACTCCGTGGTATTGAACGTCGTGGTCATGCCTTCCCCAGATCGATCGACCACCCTTCCGAGGCGGCGGTCACGTCATCGAGACGGTACTGGGCGGCGAGTCGGCGGGCGCGCGACAGCATGCGATCGATCTCCTTGTCGGTGTGGGACGGGTCGTGATGGAACAGCGACAACCGACGGGCACCGGCCTCGGCGGCCACGTGGACGGCATAGGCCACGGTGGAGTGGCCCCAGTCGGACATGGTGACGAACTCGTCGTCGGTGTATTGGGCATCGTGGATCAAGAAGTCAGCACTGTCGCAGAGCTCGAGGACACCCGGGTCGATGGTGCGGCGATCTACCGGAGCCTGGTGGTCGGGCAGGTAGGCCACCGTGCGCCCCCCAGCCTCGATCCGAAATCCCAGGGTATGGCCCCGATGGGGAATGGACCGGACGGTCACGGTGATACCGCCCAGGGCGAACTGGCCCGGTCCGTCCAGATCGTGGAAGTTGAGCTCACCGCGGAACTCGCCCATCTGAATGGGGAAGAACGGCGGCTGGACGACCGACGCGAGCACCTCTCGCAACGTCGTGCCCTCCTGCGACGGACCGTACACATCGATCACCGCGCCAGGATCGCGAAGGGGAGCGAAGAACGGAAGGCCGAGCACATGGTCGTAATGAAGGTGGGTGAGAAGGGCATTGGCCCGAAGGGGCACCCCTTCGGCGTGGAGCGGACGCTCCAGGGTCCGCCCCAGCTCACGGAGGCCGGTGCCCAGGTCGAGCAGGAGCGGCGGCTCTCCCGCCGCCTCGACCAGGACGGACGAGGTGTTCCCCCCGTAACGACGTTGTTGGTCGCTCGAGCATGGGCACGAGCCCCGGACTCCGAAGAAGGTGATTTTCACCGAGGGTGAGGCTACTCGCCAGCCAGCAGCCACCGGCCCGGGCTATCTTCGCTCGATGACCCACTCGACCATCTCGGCCAATGGGGTGGAGTTCGCGTACCTGGACGAGGGCCCCGTCGACGGCCCTCTGGCCCTGTGCCTCCACGGGTTCCCCGATACCGCCCACACCTGGCGCTATCTCCTTCCCCGGCTGGCCGAGGCCGGCTACCACGCCGTGGCGCCCTTTCTGCGGGGCTACGCCCCGACCGCCATCCCGACCGACGGGCGCTACGACACGGGGACGCTGGCCCTCGATGCCTGTGCCCTGCACCAGGCGCTGGGTGGCGACGGCGACGCCGTCATCATCGGTCATGACTGGGGCGCATTCGCCACCTACGGGGCCACCGCCTACCAACCCGAACGATGGCGGCGGGCGGTGACGGCCGCGGTGGCTCCCCAGGCTTCGATGGCCGACGGGTTCTTCCGCTACGACCAGCTCCGCCGCAGCTGGTACGTGTTCTTCTTCCAGACCCCACTGGCCGACTATGCCGTCGGCCTCGACGACCACGCCTTCATCGATCGCCTGTGGTCCGACTGGTCTCCGGGACACGACGGGTCCTGGGACGTGGCCCGGGTCAAAGAGGCGATCGGCACCCCCGAGGGGCTGGCTGCCGCCCTCGGTTACTACCGGTCAATGTTCTCCGGGCCGCCCGAGGTCCCCGAGGCAGCGGCCGCCCAAGCGGCGGCGGGCACCACGGCGCCCCAACCGACGCTCTATCTCCATGGCGCCGACGACGGGTGCATGGGGCTCGACACCATCGGGCCGGTGACCGACTTCTTGGCGCCGGGGTCGAAGATGGTGGTCGTCGAAGGGACCGGTCACTTCCTCCACGTCGAGAAACCCGACGAGGTCAACGACCACATCATCGCCTTTCTCGCCGACTGATCGCCCACCCCATCAGGCAACTCGAGCATCAGGGCAGCTCGAGCGGTCCACCGGGTAGGTCCTGACGGATCAACCCCTCGGCCGCCAACTGGGAGGCCACCCGGCGCGCCCGATCCCCGTCGTCGGGCCACCCCATCACCTGGGCCAGGTCCACCGACCGCACCGGGCCTTGTCGCAGCGCGGCGACCAGTCGTCCTCGACCCTGGCGATCGGACCCATGAAAGACCGACTGGGCCACCGACACGCCGGCCGAGCCCAGGGCCGGATCGGGCTCGGTCCGACCGCCGGCCGCCCACCGGCACCGACGGCGAACCGGGCAGCGATGACAGGCCGGATTCGCACGGGCGCAGACCATGGCCCCCAGGTCGAGGAGGGACTGGCCGAACAGCCAACCCTGACCGGGTGGAACCATGGCGTCGACCAGCGCCTGAGCCTCGGGCCTGGTCAGCGCCCGGCCGGCCACTGCTCGGGACAGGACCCGTCCGGTGTTGGTGTCGACCACGCCGATATCGGCCTCGTAGGCGAAGACCATCACCGCCCGAGCCGTATAGGCGCCCACACCGGGAAGGGCGAGCAGGGCGGCCAGCGTGTCGGGCACGCGGCCCCCGTGGTCGTCCACGATGGCCTGGGCGGCGCGGTGGAGAAACCGGGCCCGCCGGTTGTACCCGAGGCCGCTCCAGGCGCGGAGCACCTCACCCAGCGGAGCGTCGGCGCAGGCCGTCGGGGTCGGGAAGCGATCCAGGAACCGCCGGTACACGGGTATCACCCGCCCGACCTGGGTCTGCTGGGCCATGACCTCGCTGACCAGGATGGCCCAGGGCTCCCTGGTGTGCCGCCACGGGAGCTCGGGCCGCAACCACCCGGTGCTCTGCTCCCGGCCGGAATCGACTGCGCTGCCTTCAGCTCTCCGACCATCGATGTCGCCGACGATCTCGCCGGGGTCAGATCGGCCCCACTCGACGATGGCCCGGCCGAACGCTCGGAGCCGTACCGGTCGATCAGCCCCAGACGTCGTCGGCATACGGGCGCCGCCGCTCGGGGGCGGCCGCTCGCTTCCACACCATGAGCTTGCGCCGGAAGAAGCACACCTCGTCGCCGTGCTGGTTGAACGCCTTGGTCTCCACCGTGATGATCCCCCGGTCGTCGCGCGACTTCGACGCCACCCGCTCGATGACCTTCGTCTCCGCGTAGATGGTGTCCCCGTGGAAGGTGGGCGACCGGTGGAGCAGAGACTCGACCTCGAGGTTGGCGATGCACGACCCGCTGACATCGGGGACGCTCATGCCCAGAGCCAACGAGTAGACCAGATTGCCCACGACCACGTTCTTGCCCTGCACGGTCTCGTGCTCAGCGAACCAGGCGTTCGTGTGGAGTGGATGGTGGTTCATGGTGATCATGCAGAAGAGATGATCGTCGGCCTCGGTGATCGTCTTGCCGGGCCAGTGCTTGTAGATGTCGCCGGGCTCGAAGTCCTCGAAGTAACGGCCGAAGGGACGGTCGTACGTGGTCATGGCCAATCAGGCCTCGACCGCGGCGGGACGGGTGGTGAACCCGAGCATCCAGTCGTCTTGCGACTCCCCGTCGATCGACATGCGCCAGGTGTAGCGGGTGCCCGGGACCAAAGGCAAGGGGCCGAGGTTCACGGCCAAGGCGACGTCGATGGGTGAGCCCTCGGGGATCCCGGGCGGACGACCGACGGTGAACTCGCCCCGGACCTCCACGGCGTGCTCGCCCTCGGGTGTCTCGACCATCACCGGTTGGCCGTCGGCGTCTTCGAGGTAGAGCTCCCAATGATGGGCGGTCTCGGCCTCATGCCAGCCGACGTCGATTTTGAGGGCAATGGCTGACGGGACCGGATCCGGTCCTGTCATGCTCCATCCGCCACCCAAGATGTACAGCTTCCCGTCAGCCACTTGGGCCGAGTCACACAACATCAGCATCACCTTCATGAGGGCGAGGCTATCGGCTCAGACCACCTCGCCGTAGCGGCGCCCGCCTCGAAGGTCAGAGCGCTGAAGGCCGATAGCGTGTGCGCCATGCGAGGGCTCAGGGACGACGTCTACCGCCGACCGCTCGCCACTGCGCTCGAGCGTCTGGCCCTCGGTCCGGGTTGGAAATGCGTCGACGTGGGTGCCGGCGGAGGTGACGTCTCGGTGGCACTGGCCGAGATCGTGGGTCGCGACGGCCGGGTCTACGCCGTCGACAGCGATCCCGCGGCCCGAGACGAGGTGGCCGAAGCGGCGGCTGCCCACAGCCAGGTGCTGGCTATCACCCAGGCCGGCGAGGACCTCCGTCTACCCGAACCGGTGGATCTGGCCTTTTGCCGGTTCCTCCTCTTGCATGTGGTCGACCCCGCCGTGGTCCTCGAGCGGATGGCTGCAGCCGTGCGACCGGGGGGCTGGGTGGTGGCCCAAGAGCCCATCACCTCGGCCGGTCGCATCGATGGCCGGCCCTTCTCGATGCCCGGCGCCCGCCATCCCGACATCGGGGCCATGCTCCCCTCACTGGCCCGTGACGCCGGGCTCATCACCGTGGACGCCTGGGCCGAAGCGCCGGCCGGAGTCGGACCGGGCCCGGTGGCCGACTACCTCACCCTGCTCACCGACGTGGACCCGGGTGACGATCCTGTCGTGTTGCCGCCGCTGGTCACGGTGGTGGCCCAAGCGCCGGACCGATAGCGGGCGACCGATAGCGGCGTCCGGGCCCGCGGCGAGCACCGTCCGGGCCCACAGCGACCAGGGGGCGGGGCTGCCCCGGGCACAACAGAGGCCCACGACGCGTCGGTAACCTCTTGGCGTGACTTCTGCATCCCTTCCCTCACCCGATCTCGACGCCGCGGCTGACGCGGTCGCCGTGGCCAAGTCGGTCGTCGACTCAGGCGTGGCCGCCCTGGCCGCCGCGGGCGGCCCCGACCAGGCCCAGGTGCTCGCCTACGACCTGGCCCACGCGGCGGCCGCCGTGCGGACAGCCGAGGCGGTGCTGGGCTATGGCGCCCTCGGCGACACAGAGGCCAAGATCGCCTGCGCCTTTGCCGCCGACGCGCTGGCCGACCTGGCCGCCCGGGTGGTGGGCCGAGAGGCGCTCTGGGCTATCACCCCCGACTGGATGGCCCCGGCCGCGTCGTTCGTGTCGACCTTTCGCCAACCCGAGTTCCTGGCCTCGCTGGCCGAGAGGGAGGGTCCCCGCCACCTCGATCCTGACTTCGAGCTCGTACGGGAGACATTCCACCGGTTCGCCGAGGAGCAGATCAGGCCCAGGGCCGAGCACATCCATCGGGAGAACACCGACATCCCCGAGGAGATCATCGAGGGGATGGCCGAGATGGGTGGGTTCGGCATGTCGGTTCCCGAGGAGTACGGGGGCTTCGCCACCGGCGGCGAGAGCGACTACATGGGCATGGTGGTGGCCACCGAGGAGCTCTCGTGGGGCTCGCTCGGTGCCGGTGGCTCGTTGATCACCCGGCCCGAGATCCTCACCCGGGCTCTGGTCTTCGGAGGAACCGAGGAGCAAAAGCAGGAGTGGCTGCCCAAACTGGCCTCGGCCGAGGTCATGGGGGCAGTGGCGGTCACCGAGCCCGACTTCGGCTCCGACGTGGCCAGCGTGATGACCTCGGCCACCCGGACCGACGGGGGATGGCTGATCAACGGGGTCAAGACCTGGTGCACCTTCGCCGGCCGAGCCGACGTGCTCTTGTTGTTGGCCCGCACCGACCCCGACCGGACCAAGGCCCATCGAGGACTGTCGTTGTTCATCGTGGAAAAGGAGCGCGGCGAGGGCCACGGGTTCCTCTTCACCCAGGAGCCGGGATCGGCGGGGCGGCCCGGCGACTCGGCCGGTCGGCTCGAGGGCCGCCCCATCGACACCATCGGGTATCGGGGGATGCACTCCTATGAGTTGGCCTTCGAGAACTGGTTCGTCCCCGCCGCCAACCTGGTCGGTGGTGAGGAAGGACTGGGGAAGGGCTTCTACCTCCAAATGCAGGGGTTCGAGAACGGACGGCTGCAAACGGCGGCCCGCGCCCTGGGGGTGATGCAGGCCGCCTACGAGGCGGCCCTCGAATATGCCCAGAACCGCAAGGTGTTCGGCTCCCCCATCGTCGACTACCAGCTGACCCGGGCCAAGTTGGCCCGCATGGCCATCCTCATCCAGTCCACCCGGCAGTTCTCCTACGAGGTGGCCCGGCTGATGGCCAAGGGGGAGGGGACCCTGGAGGCGTCCATGGTCAAGGCCTACGTGTGCCGAGCGGCCGAGTGGGTGACGCGAGAGGCCGTCCAGATCCACGGGGGCATGGGCTA
The DNA here is from genome assembly GCA_035569695.1 of Acidimicrobiales bacterium. Classification (GTDB taxonomy): domain Bacteria; phylum Actinomycetota; class Acidimicrobiia; order Acidimicrobiales; family RAAP-2; genus DASXMT01. Next base: position 14,454 of record DATMMO010000175.1, read on the forward strand.
TGCCGAGGAGTACCCGGTCAGCCGGTACTTCGTGGACGCCCGGGTCCTGTCCATCTTCGAAGGGGCCGATGAGACCCTGGCCCTCAAGGTCATCGCTCGGGGGCTCCTGAAGCAAGCGAGCTGAGTCGCTCGGATGAGCCCGCCGACGACGTGCGAGGAATTGGTGGCCGAGGGCGCGTCGGTTCCCGTGGAGGGGTGGGACTTCTCCTGGTTCGAGGGCCGGGCCACTGAGGAACGTCCGTCATGGGGCTATTTCTCGATGATGGCCGGGCGCAGGGCCGATGCCTCCGCCGCCCTCGACATCCAGACCGGCGGCGGCGAGGTCCTGGCCTAGGTCCCGCACCTCCCTCGCCGTGGCCCCCTCCCAGCGCTTCCTGATCGAGGCGCGCCGCCCCTCCTGGGCCGCGTGAGCGTCAGCTCGCCGAGCGGCTCAGCCCGGCCCGCTCACCGCGGGTCACGAACTTGGTGGCCATCTTCCGGCTGGCCTCGTCGATCATCTCGTCGCCGAACATGACCGCTCCGGTGCGATCGTCCTCGGTGGCCTGCCGATAGGCGTCGAGGATGTCCCAGGCCCGGTCGAACTGCTCCTGGGTGGGCGAGTACACCTCGTTCAGCACGCCGACCTGGTCCGGGGTGAGGGCCCACTTCCCGTCGTAGCCGAGCACCCTCGTCCGCTGGGAGAACTCCCGCAGGCTGTCGAGCTCACGGATCTTGAGGAAGGGTCCGTCGATGACCTGGAGCCCGTTGGTCCGGCCGGCCATGAGGATCTTGGAGAACACGTAGTTGAAGTGGTCACCGGGGTACTCGGGGATGGCCACGCCACCGGTCAGGACAGGCATCTCCATGGAAGCGGCGAAG
>DATMMO010000176.1:0-6625 GCA_035569695.1 Acidimicrobiales bacterium
TTCCATCCCGTCAACGGCCCGGCCGAGGGCCAGGGGGACCTGGTCGAGCCCCAGATGATGGAGCGGATCCGTTCGCTAGTCGAGCGGATCGGGCCCCGGTCCGCCCTGGCTGTGTCCTACAACGGTGTGCTGGTCAATCTCGAGACCTCGTCGGCCGCCGACCGGACCTGCTCGCTCGGGCTGCTTCCCGATCACCCCGAAGGCGAGCATCTTCTCGGCGCCGTTGCCTCTGATCCCGGGGACTTCGTCCTCTTGAACGAGGCATTCGGCCTTGACCCCGTGGTGGTCGACATTCGTTCGAAATCCGTCGTCGACGCTCCCATCATCGTCGTGCACGTGGTCGACGGCTCGAGCGACGAGACGGGCACGATCTTTCCCCGGACGGTGATCCGGGCCGGCGATTCGGCCCACGCCGGTGTGGTCGAGATGATCGTCGACCTGACCGACGGAGTCCTGGGTGGGGGGACGGCACCCGGGGCCGGGCCCACAGGATCGCCCCGGATGTTGGTGGTGCCGGTGACCGAAGTCGAAGTGGGGGATGGCGCCGAGCTCTCGTACGTGAGCGTCCAGGCCCTCGGTCCAGCGACGTGGCAGCTGGGATACCAGGTCAGCCGGATCGGTGCCGACGCCTCGCTGCGAAGCTTCGCCGTCGCCCTCGGGGGCGACTTCGCCCGTCTGCGGACGGACTCCGAGCTGGCAGGACAGGGAGGATCCAGCGAATTGCGGGCCGCCTATCTGGGCCGTGACGACCAGATGCTCGACTTCCGCACGCTGCAGGATCACTCCGCGCCACGCACGACGAGCGATCTTCTGTTCAAGGGAGCGGTGGCCGATCGTGCCCACTCGGTGTACAGCGGGCTGATCCGGGTCCACCGGGGTGCGGTTCGATCGGATGCCATGCAGACCAACAACAACCTGGTCCTCGACGAAGGAGCCCATGCTGACTCGGTTCCCAATCTCGACATCGAAGAGAACGACGTGCGCTGCAGCCACGGCTCGACCGTTGGTCCGGTGGACGAGGACCAGCGTTACTACCTCGAGTCTCGAGGCATCGATCCCGAGACGGCCGAACGGCTCATCGTGGCCGGGTTCTTTCTCGACATCGCCCAGCAGCTGCCCATCGAGGGCGTTCGGTCGATCGTCCAAGAGGCCCTCGCTCGTCGGTTGCACGCACCCGCCGATGGACCGCTTGGCGCCGAGGGAAATCTCGGAGATGCGGATGCCCGTCGTGGGTGAGTCGGTGCGGCTCTGCCGCCGGGACGACCTGAGCTCGGGAGAGGCCCGCCGGTTCGACGTCGAGGATCTTCGGGTCGCGCTGGTTCGGATCGGCGACGACTTCTACGCCATCGGCGATCGCTGCAGCCACGAGGACTATTCGCTGGCCGAAGGCGAGGTATGGCCTGAGGAGTGCGAGCTCGAGTGCGCCAAGCATGGTTCCACCTTCGACCTGCGGACAGGCCAGCCCTGCTCCCTGCCGGCGACGAAACCCGTGCCCGTCTACGACGTCGTGGTCGAAGGCGACGATGTCTTGCTGGTAACCCCATGAGTGCTGACAGCCCGAGCGCCGGCGAACTGCGCATCGAGGGACTGCGGGTGGGCATACCCGGACGAGAGATCCTCCGCGGTGTCGACCTGGTCGTCGGCCGGGGCGAAGTACACGCGGTCATGGGACCCAATGGGTCGGGGAAGAGCACCCTGGCTCACGCCATCATGGGGCGTCCGGGCTACGAGATGCTGGGGGGATCCATCACGCTCGATGGCGTCGATCTCCTCGCCTTGCCCACCTGGGAACGGGCTCGGGTCGGGTTGTTCATCGGCATGCAGCAGCCGATCGCCGTTCCCGGAGTGTCCCTGGCCACCTCGCTGGTGGCGGCCCGGGCGACGCCGGCAAACGGTTCGGGCGGGGACGACATCGACCAACGTCTGCGGGACGAGGCCGTTCGCATTGGTTTCGACGAGCGCTTCCTCGATCGCCCGCTCAACGTGGACCTTTCCGGTGGTGAGCGCAAGCGAAACGAGACTCTGCAGATGGGCGTGCTCCGGCCCCGGTTCGCCATTCTCGACGAGATTGATTCGGGGTTGGATGTGGACGCACTGGCCGCGGTGGCCCGACGGGTCGAAGAGGCAACCGAGGAGTGGGGACTCGGGGTCCTGGCCATCACCCACTTCCGCCGCCTGCTGAATGTGCTTCGCGCTGACGTCGTCCACGTGCTGTCCAACGGCCGCATCGTGGCATCGGGTGGACCGGAGCTGGCCGAAGAAGTCGACAAAACGGGCTACGCCGCCTACCTATGATCAGCCGGTGTACTCGGGTGCAACCCGGGTGACCTGCATGGTTGGTAGCGTTCGTTGCCATGACTCGTCGATCGCGCCGACGGGGTGGCGCACACAGTGCACCCCGACGCCGCGGACGGGACTCGGCTGAGCCGAACCAACCCGATCCTAAAGCCGGGCCCGAGGAGGAAAACCCCGAGGCACTAGCAGGACCAGTGGCGGGTGCAGGGTCCGCCGACCCGGCCGCGGCTGAACGCCCCGACCCCGCCGACCAGCCGGCCGAAGCGGAGCCGGCCGGGTCCGAACCGGCCTGGGCCGAAGCTGAAGGCACCGAGTCGGCAGAGCTGGCCGCGGCTGAACGCCCCAAGCCGGCCGAAGCCCAGCCAGCCGAAGCCGAGCCAGCCGAAGCCGAGCCGGCGGGTCCCCGCCCCGCGGGCCACTCCGAGGGTGAGGCGCAGGGCGAATCGGCCGAGATAGGTGTGGAGGACCAGTCCGCAGCCATGGCTGACGAGGACCTGGTCGGCCCGGCCGGTGGGAGCGACGAGCCCACCCCGCTCTCCCCGGCGGTCCTGGCCGATCTCGGCATCAGGCCGACGCGCCGCCAGCAGCGAGGGAAGGCAAAGAAGAAGAAAAAGTCGCGTCGCTCCTGGCCGGAGCGGACCCTACTGGCCGCCGTCATCGTGGTGATCCTGGCCCTGATCGGGATGGGTGCCGGGTACGGCTACATCAAGTACCGGTTCGACCAGGTGACCAAGGTGGCCGTGAGGCATCTGAAGGTGACGGCGGTGGGCCAACCGTTCAACGTGTTGGTCATCGGGTCCGACTCGAGGGCGGGCGATACGCCGGCAGAGCAGCAGTCCCTCGGCGTTACCACCGGAGGACAACGCAGCGACGTGGTCAAGATCGTCCACGTCGACCCGGCGACGGGCGGCATTCGGGTGCTGTCCATCCCGCGGGACACGGTGGTCACCGTGGCCGGCGACACCTCGCAGATCGGCCAGTACAACCGGATCAACTCGACCTACGACTCCGGCCCCGACCAGTTGGTCCAGACCATCGAGGCCAACTTCGGGATAGCCATCAACCATGTGGTGCAGGTCAACTTCACCGGATTCCGGGGAGCGGTGGACGCCATCGGCGGGATCAACCTCAACTTCCCTGTCCCGGCCAAGGACGACTACACCGGGCTCAACATCACCACACCCGGGTGTCAGCACCTCAATGGCGGTTACTCCCTGGCCGTAGCCCGGAGCCGCCACTACCAGTACTACCAGAACGGCTACTGGCAGACCGACGGCACCAGTGACTTCGGGCGCATCCAGCGCCAGAACGCCTTCTTGAAGGCCCTCATCACCCAAGCCGAGAGCCGGTACAACCCGCTCACCATCAACGCCTTCATCGGATCGGTGGTCCAGGGGGTGACCATCGACAACACGTTCGACACCGCCGGTCTCATCGATCTGGCCCGCGAGTTCCACTCCTTCTCGTCGGCATCGCTGGCCACGGCCACGCTTCCGACCTACTCACAGACCTCGGACACCTTTGCCGGATTGGGCGACGTGCTCTTCGTGCAGCAACCGGACACCCAGCAGACGATCACCCAGTTCCTGGGCCAGGCCCCCGAGACGGCCACGACTCCACCCCCTGATCCCTACGGCGCCCCGACCACCGTGCCCACCACTGTTCCGGCCACAGGGACGACCGCTCCGGGCCAGACGACCACCCCGGCCAGCTCCACGACCACCACCACCGTCCCCAATTTCGACCCCATCCCCTGTTGAGCGCAGGGGCGGACGAACCTGAGCGCAGGGGCGGACGAACCTGAGCGTCGGGGGCGAACCGCTCAGCCGGCGGTAGCGGCCGCTTCGTCCAAGCCCTGGGCGAGCGTGTTCCAGCTCAGGGTGGCGCACTTGATGCGAACGGGGAACTTCACCACGCCCTGGAGAGCAGCCAGTTCCCCCAGCGAGTCGACGTCGACCGGCTTGGCCTCGAGCGGATCCTCGATGGAGCCGTCGTTGCCGTCGGCCCCCGGCAGTGACGACTCGTGAATGGACATCATCTGCTTGAACGTCTGGATGAGGCCTCGGACCTCACTGATCGGCCGACCCTTCACCGCCGCCGACATGAGCGATGCTGAAGACTGGCTGATGGAACAGCCGGTGCCGGCGATCTTGATGTCGGCCACCGTGCCGTCCTCCACCTGAACGGTTACCACGACCTCGTCACCGCACAGGGGATTGAACCCCTCCACCCGTTGGGCGGGAGGCGAGTCCAGTTCGCCCCGGTTCCGAGGGGACCGGTAGTGATCGAGGATGATCTCCCGGTACAGGTCTTCCAGGCCTGCCATCAGCCCCATCCTCCTGACGTGGCTCCGACCCAACCTCCGCGATGATGGGGGTGAGCGTGGGCAGCCGCAGTCTGGCTCGTCGTGCACATGATTCCCTCAGGATACCGGTGGCCGGTCATCCGAAAAACTTCCCGGCCTCGGCCAACGCCTCGACCAGTGCGTCCACATCGGAACGGTCGTTGTACAGCGCCAGGGAGGCCCGGGCGGTCGCATTGACCCCCAGGCGACGCATCAGGGGCTTGGCACAATGGTGTCCGGCTCGGATGCAGACGCCGTATTGATCGAGGATCTGCGAAAGATCGTGCGGGTGGATGTCGCGATAGGCGAGCGAGAGCACGCCTCCCCGGAGGGCGGGATCGCTCGGACCGAAGATCCGGACGTCATCGCCGAACCGTTCGGTGAGCGCCTTCATGGCGTACTCGGTCAGAGCCAGCTCGTGGGCCCGGACGTGGTCCATGCCCACGGCGTTCAAGTAGTCGACCGCCGCCCCCAGGCCAATGGCCTCGGTGATGGGAGGCGTGCCGGCCTCGAACCGCCAGGGGATGTCGTTGGGGGTGAAGCCGTCCTTGCGCACGTCGAGAATCATCTCGCCGCCGCCCAGGAACGGCGGCAGCGACGCCAGCAGTTCCTCGTTGGCCCAGAGCACACCGATGCCGGTGGGGCCGAGCATCTTGTGGGCGCTGAAGGCCAGGAAGTCGACGCCCAGCGTGGACACGTCGGTGGGCAGATGGGGAACGGACTGGGCTCCGTCGGCCACGACCACAGCCCCGGCCTCGTGCGCCACCCGAGCGATCTCGGTGACCGGGTTCAGGGTGCCCAGCACGTTCGACATGCACGTCAGCCCGACCAGCTTGACCCCGTCCACCAGCTGGGCCAGGTCGTCGAGGACTAGCTTCCCCTCCTCGTCGATGGGCAACCACCGCAGGGTGAGATCCCGCTCCTCGGCCAACATGAGCCAGGGAACGACATTGGCATGGTGCTCCATCTCGGTGAGCAGGATGGAGTCGCCCGCCTTGAGATGCTCCCTCGCCCACGTGTGGGCGACCAGGTTGAGGGCCTCGGTGGCGTTCTTGGCGAAGACCACCTCGCGCGCCGGGGCTTTGGACCCGATGAACCGGCCCACCTTGACCCGGGCCGCCTCGAAGCGTCGGGTGGCCTCCTCGGCGATGCCGTAGACCCCCCGGTGCACGTTGGCGTGGGTGGTCTCGTCGTACTCACGCATGGCGTCGAGCACCAGTCGGGGGCGCTGGGACGAGGCGGCTGAGTCCAAGTAGACGATCGGGTGGCCGTTCACCTCCTGGGTCAGAAGGGGGAAGTCCTTGCGTAGGACCTCCACATCCACTCCACCGTCGGCCTTGGTCAAGGGCGCCATGCGTCGAATCCTTCCACTTCGAGACGATGGGCCAGCTCGGGGCCGCCCTCGGCGACCACGGTTCCGTCCATCAGGACATGGACACGATCAGGGGCCAGCTCATCGAGCATGCGCTGGTAGTGGGTGATGACCAAGACGCCCAGATCGGTCCGGGTCTCACGGACCGTGCGCACCCCGCGGGCCACCACCCGAAGGGCGTCCACGTCGAGCCCGGAGTCGGTCTCGTCGAGTACAGCCAGCTCGGGGTCCATCAGCGCCAGTTGGAGGATCTCGTTGCGCTTCTTCTCACCGCCGGAGAAACCCTGGTTCAGGTGTCGTTCGCCGAAGGAGGGGTCCATGCCCAGTTTCTCCATCCACTCCATCATCTCCAGCCGGACCTCGAGCACCGAAATGTCCAGGCCCCGCCGGGCCGAGAGGGCCTGGCGAAGGAATTGGATGACGGGCACCCCGCCGATGGACTCGGGATCCTGGAAGGCCAGGAACATGCCGGCCTTGCCCCTGACGTCGGTGGGCCAGTGGGTCACGTCTTCACCCTTGAATCGGATGGTCCCCGCAGTGATGTCGTAACCGGGATGGCCGAGCAGTACCTTGGCCAGCGTCGACTTCCCGGAGCCGTTCGGCCCCATGATCGC
>DATMMO010000177.1:0-6375 GCA_035569695.1 Acidimicrobiales bacterium
GCTGGACCCGACCAGCTGGGGGTACGACACTGCACCGCCCCAGACCCACCTGGATGTCCTTCAGCAGGCCACGGTCGACGGGTTCCAGGTGCGGCTGGGCTACACAGCCCGGGACGGGAGCGAGACCGAACGGATGGTGCACCCGCTTGGCCTGGTGGCCAAGCGATCGGTGTGGTATCTGGTGGCCGGCACCGACGCCGGAATGCGGACCTTCCGGCTCAGTCGGATCCGGTCGGTTACCGTCACCGATCGACCGGTGGAGCGGCCCGACGGGTTCGACCTGGCCGATACCTGGAAGTCGGTGGTCGATGAGGTCGATCAGCGCCGGTCGGCCGGCCAGTTGGACCCGGTGGTGGCCCGGGCCGACCCCGATCTCATCCCGCTGTTGAGGATGGTGGTGGGAAACCGGCTGACAATCGGCGACGTCGCGCCCGATGGCCGGGTCGAGGTCGAAGTCGGTGGTGGTTCGGTCGAATCGATTGCGGGGGAGTTGGCCGGATTGGGATCGCGCATCGAGGTTCTCGAGCCTCAAGCGGTCCGGGACCGTTTGGCCCTGCTCGGTGAGGAGCTTTCCCGCTGTTATGGCTGATCGGTGTGCCGGTCGGAATCGACCAGTCGGGTAAGACGGACGGATCGGGAGGAATGGACCGACTTCAGGTCAGATATGGGGTCTGACCAGCACTTCTATCCCGGTCAGCCGGTCTGGTACCTTGGATCGTGTCGACGGCCCGATCGAGGCTCTCTTCGGTCGCGCCGGTTTTCCACCGATGATCGGGCTCAGGTGTGGACATCGCGGGGCCTGTGGTCCATACTGGTTGCTCCGCATATTTTCGCCGGGCGGCCGCATTTTCCCAGGTCACTGAGACGAACTTTTGGCGGTCCGACCCTGTATCCCGAAACTAGGAAGTGAAGTTCCCATGATTGCCACCTGGCGTAAGCACGCAGCCTGCCGGGGCATCGACCCAGACGTGTTCTACCCGGCTTCCGATGAGGAGGCCGGCGCAGCCAAAGCCGTCTGCGACCAGTGCGTCGTGCGCGAGGCCTGCTTGGAGCACGCACTGGCCAATCGGGAGCGAGAGGGTGTGTGGGGCGGTGCTACCGAACGGGAGCGGCGCCGAATTCACCGGCAACGACGCAAGTCGGCCTGATCCCACTGGGCGAGGTCCTTGCCCGTCGAACCCTCGTCTAAGGCAGTCCGCGGTCTACCCACCCTCGTATGGTGCAACGGCCGCGGGTTGCGGCCGCCCGGGTGCCGTTGCTGGCGGCCGTCGTCTAGGACCGATCGGCAGTCGGTCGCGGCCTAGCTGCCGAGGAGTCGTGCCTTCTGCGCGGCGAATTCGGCGTCGGTAACTTCACCTTGGGCGTGGAGCTGGCTGAGCTGAGCCAGCAACTGCACCGGGTCTTGGGCCGTGGTCACCGGCGGCTGCGCCTGGGCCTGAATGACCGCGGGCTGGTCCTTTTGGCCTCGCACGTGCACCTGGGCGGTCGAGAGGTCGATGCCCATAGCCGCCGCCAGGTCCTGGCCCCGACTGGCGGCCGACGACGGGTCGGCCATGACATCCTTGAGTACCGACTCCAACGAGTCTGCGTTACCACCCTGGTGTCCGTCGACCAGCTGGTCGGCCACGCCGGCCAGGGTGGCAGCGCGGCCCTGGTCGAAGGCGACCTTCGAGTGGTTCTTGGGATCGTAGATGACCGCCACCTTCGAACCGGGGAAGAACGTATTGCCCGACTGCAGCCGGGCCGAGATGTCAGCCTCGAAGGGCGCCTCACCGGGTGGCTCGACCCTGACCGTCAGTTTCCACGTGAACGAGCCTTGGGCGATGTCCATGTCGATGGCGCTACCGCTGACGGTGCTGCCTCGCTTGGCCGTGAGGACAGTGGCCTGGATCCGGACACCGCCAGATTCCGCCAGCTTCTTGGCGTGACGTTTCTCGAACATGGCGCTCCCTTGCCGCCGGCGGCGGATCGAAGATGGAGTGAGTCTGGCATAGAACGCAATGAGGAGCACCGATGATGTCTTCACTCATGGTGGTTAGGCGGCTTCGTCGGTGGTCACCGGGCATCGTCGCTCCAATTGGGGGTGTGTGGTAGGGATTGCAATACGGATATGTCCGATCCCGTCGAGAGGTTCCGAGCAGCGGTCGAGGCCCACCCTCCTATTGACTCCCGGGAGGTTGCCTCCAAGGAGATCCTCCTGGCCGAGCTGGATCGGCTGCCCCATCCCTTCGACGAGCGCCACGGGCCTGTCCACGTCACCGGCTCGGGGGTAGTGGTGGGACCCCGGGGCACGATCCTGGTCAAGCACCGCCGCCTGCACCGCTGGATGCAACCCGGCGGCCACATCGAACCGGGCGAGACCCCCGAGGAAGCGGCCGTGCGCGAGTGCATCGAGGAGACCGGGCTACCCGTCGTCCACCCGGGCGCGGGCCCCATCCTCATCCACGTCGACGTGCACGAGGCGTCCAAGGGCCACACTCACCTGGACGTCCGCTACGTGTTGGTGGCCCCGGACGAGGAGCCCGATCCGCCCGAGGGCGAGAGCCAGGAGATCCGTTGGTTCGGCTGGGACGAGGCGGAGGCCACGGCGGACGACTCGCTGCAGGGCGCCCTGCGCGTGGCCCGTAGTCTCATCGGTACGACGGAAGGGCTGAAGGTGCTTGATTGACCGACACCTTCCGACCAACCAACTGGGAGGACGTGCATGGCCGAACCGTTCGACACCTTGCTGCTCGTGCAGGAGCACGACACCACCATCGATCAGTTGCGGCACCGGAAGGTGACCATGGCCGAGCGGAGGGAGCTGACTGCGCTGGAAGCGCGCCACGCCGCGCTCGACGCCGCCACCGCCGACCTGCGGGTCCAAGTGGAGGACCTGGCTGCCCGTCAGCGGTCCATCGAGGAGCAGATCGCGGCGGCGGCCAAACGGCGGCACGAGATCGAGCAGCGCATGCTCAGCGGGGACATGTCCGCCTCCCGTGATCTCCAAGCCATGGACACCGAGGTCCACCACTTGGCCGAGCGCCAGTCCACGCTCGAAGAGGCTGAGCTCGAACTGCTCGAGGAAGAAGACCCGTTGGACACCGCCCTGACCGACAACACCACCGCGGCCGAGGCCATGGTGACCGAGGAAGAACGGCTGCGATTGGCGGTAGCCGCGATCGAGGCGGAGATCGATGCCGAGATCGAGAACGAGCTGGCCGCCCGAGCGGTGCAAGCCGCCGTCATCCCTGCCGATCTGGCCGCTCGCTACGAGAAGCTCCGGCAGCATTTAGGGGGAGTGGGAGCCGCCCGGTTGATCGAGAACCACTGCGGCGGGTGCCACCTGGTCATGCCCTCGATGGAGGTGGAGCGCATCCGGCGCCTTCCTCCTGACGAGATCGCCACGTGCGACCAGTGCGGTCGCATCCTGGTCCACTGAGGCCGGTGGTCCCGACGTGTTGATCCTCGTCCGCCACGGCGAGTCGACCGGCAATGCCGCCGGACTGTTGCTGGGGAGGATCGATGCTCCCCTCACCGAGCGGGGGCTGACCCAGGCCAAGACGCTGGGCGGCTCGTTGTCGGGCATCACCCGGGTGATATCCAGCCCGCTCGAGCGGGCCCGCGACACCGCCGCGGCCCTGAATCTCGGGTTGCCCATCGAGATCGACGACCGTTGGGTGGAGCTGGACTACGGCGAGTTCGACGGCCAGCCACTCGGTTCGGTGCCGTCAGAAGTATGGAAGCGATGGCGGAGCGATCCGCACTATCGGCCGTCCGGGGGAGAGACGCTGGCCGAAGCCGGCCTTCGGGTGCGTTCGGCCTGCGAGGAGCTGTTCGCCGACGGCGAGAGCGCCGACGCCACGGCCGGCGACGCTCGGGCCGGCAACATTGTGGCCGGCGACGCCAGGGCCGGCGACGCTCGGGCCGGCGACATTGTGGCCGGCGACGCCAGGGCCGGCGACGTGGTGGTGGTCAGCCACGTGTCGCCCATCAAGGCCGCGGTGTGCTGGGCCATGGGCCTGGGCGACGAGGGAGCGTGGCGCCTCTACCTGGCCACGGCCTCGATCACCCGGATCGCCTGGGGCGCCGGGGCCACCCCTGTGTTGCAACGGTTCAACGAGACGCCGTGGCATGACGGTCCAGGGGAACAGACTCGCTCGGAACCGGCTCGGTAGGCCGGGCATCGGCTGGGGCGGGACCCCTGAGGCCGGCCACCACCGCGGCCACGCCGGCCAGCGCGGCCAGGAACAACAAGGCCGAGGTGAAGCCATGACCGATGTCCGCCGTGTTCGACGCCTCACCGCCGGCCAGCCCGAAGACGAGCCCGGTGAAGGCCAGGCCCATGGCCGTGCCCATGCCCCGGGTCATGTTGAGCACCCCCGACGCCATGCCGGAGGACTCCCGGGGCGATGCTCCCATGATGGCTGCGTTGTTGGCCGGCGTGAACAGCCCGAGCCCGACACCGACCAGACCCAGCTCCACCACGAACAACACGTGGCCCGGGTGGGTCAAGCCGAGGATGCAGAGCACGGAGGCGGTGAGGGCCATGCCGGTGACGGTCAGCGCCCGCGCCCCGAAACGATCGACGCCGCGACCGGCCAATGGGGCCACGACCCCCAGGGCCAGGGGCATCACGGTGAGCTCCAGTCCCACCTGGGCTGAGCTGAGGCCCTGCCCGCGCTCGAGCGCGAACGGGACCACGAACAGCGTCCCGAACAGGACGAGGTAGGAGAGCAACCCGCTGGTGATCCCGGCCGAGAAGGCTGGACGCGAGAACAGCGAGAGATCGAGCATGGGTGCCGCCGCCCGCCGCTCCCAGGCCACGAAGGCCAGGCCGCAACCCACGGTCACGATGAGCAACCCGATGATGGGGTCTGAGCCCCAGCCCAGCCGGTTGCCGAACGAGACGGCGATGAGCAGGGCCAGGATGGTCGGGGCGAACAGCCCCAGCCCGATCCAGTCGAAGGCCACCCGTCGCTGGAGGTGAAGGCTCCGGGGGATGAACAGCAACCCGGCGCCGATCCCCAGGACGCCCACCGGCACGTTGATCCAGAAGATCAGCCGCCAGCCGGCTGCGCCCAACAACAGGCCGCCGATGCTGGGTCCGAGGGCCAGGCCGAGGGCTTGGGCCGCCCCCTGGATGCCGATGGCCCGGCCCAGGGCTCGACGCGGAGCGGCCAGGTAGATGATGGCCACGCTGTTGGCCTGGAGCATGGCCGCCCCCAGTCCCTGGAGGACGCGGCAGCAGTCCAGGGCGATCAGGTTCGGAGCCAACGCACAGAGGGCCGATCCCACCACGAACACGCCGAACCCGTAGAGATAGAGGAGCTTCCGGCCCACCATGTCGGCGAACCGTCCGACGGCGGTGACGGCGGTCACCAGGACCAGCAGGTAGCTCAAGCCCACCCAGGTCACCGCGCCCACGCTGGTGTGGAAGTCGCGCTGGAGGCTAGGCAGGGCCAGGGTCACGATGCTGGCATCGAGCTGGCCCATGAACGCCCCAACGCACACAGCCGCAATTGCATATTTGTAGGCGTTGGGCCGGTCCCGGATCCTGGACGGTCGACGCGGCTCGGTGAACAGCCGGTGCCAGCCCGCTTTGGGTAGCAGGTCGACGCCGGGCTGGGTCACGCTTCCATGCTGCGGGGCGTTAAACCACAAGTCAAAGACATAGTTTCTTTAGAACCCATAAGCTAACCAAATGGATATTCGCCGGCTGACCTATTTCCTGGCCGTGGTGGACGAGGGCGGGTTCACCAGCGCGGCCAAGGCGGTCTTCGTCTCCCAGCCCGCCCTCTCCCTGGCCATCAAGGAGCTCGAGCGTGAGCTGGGCACCGAGCTCTTCGAGCGCCTGGGCCGGAGGGTGCTCCTGACCTCGGCGGGCGAGGCCCTGGTGGGACCGGCCCGCCAGGTGCTCCGGGACGTGGAGACCGGAAGGGCGGCGGTGGAGGCGGTGGCCGGTGTCCGCAGTGGCACCCTGTCCCTGGCCAGCCTGCCCACCCTGGCTGCCCACCCGATGGCCGACCTGGTCGGACGGTTCCGCCGCCGCTACCCCGATGTGGCCGTCGACCTGTCGGCCCCCGAGGACACGGCCGATCTGGTCGAACTGCTTCGGACCGGCCAGTGCGAGCTCGGGATTGGGGAGGAGACCGGCCTGCCGTCCGATCTGCACACGGTGGCCGTCGAGGTGCAGCGGCTGCTGGTTATCTTGCCGCCGGGGTCACCCGAGCCGGTGGGACCGCTTCCTCCAGCTGAGCCGGGCTTTGGTGAGCCGGGCTTTGGTGAGTTGCACCTCGGGGCGCTCCGCGACACGGCGATCATCGCCACCCCGGTGGGGACATCGAGCCGGCGGCTGCTCGACGAGGGGTTTGCTGCCGCCGGCGTCGTGCCCCG